>NZ_CP107811.1:3952500-4295000 GCF_036346105.1 Streptomyces sp. NBC_00539 | reverse complement strand
AGCCAGGATCAAACTCTCCATGAATGTTTACCCGTAATCGGGTGAAACACACACTTAGAGCGGGCCAGCCAAGGTCGGAATAAGACCGGCTGACCACAACGTCCTCGCTGTGTTCATTGCCTGCAAGCACTCCACGAGGGAGCCCCACAGGACTTTTTCAAAGGAACCTCATCCACCGGAGTGGACGGGGTATCAACTTCTGGCGTTGATTTTTGGCACGCTGTTGAGTTCTCAAGGAACGGACGCTTCCTTCGTACTCACCCTCGCGGGTTTTCCTCCGGGCGCTTCCTTTGTTCTTCTTTGTTCTTGCGTTTCCGACTCTATCAGACTCTTTCGTGTCCGATTCCCGGTCGAAGCGGGTTCCGCTTTCCAGGAATTCGCTTTCGCGTTTCCCTTTCCGGCGATTCCGACTCTATCAGAACTTTTCCACCGGATTTCCCGGCTTCGGAGCCTCGATGATGAGACGGCGGTGCCCACTCGGAATTCAATTCCTGGGGCGAGAGAGATTTTGAACGAGCACGTCCGAACCTGTCCGGTTCGGGCAACCGTTTGAATCTACCTCCCCACAGCCACCGTGTCAACAGTGTTTGCGGGACAGGCGAGGAGACTAGCAGCTCCGGAGGCCCCCGCGCACATCAGGCGGCGGTGGGGAGCGTCGCCGTCCGGTCGGCTCCCTCCACGTCGCCCACCTCGCCCGCCCGCGAGGCGCGGCCGCCCAGGGCGTAGACGTAGGTCAGGAAGGCGGCTTCGGCGGCGACGCCGATGGCGATACGGGCCCAGGTGGGGAGGCCGGAGGGAGTCACGAAGCCCTCGATCAGGCCCGAGACGAACAGGACGACGGCCAGGCCCATGGCCATGCCCAGGGCGGCGCGGCCCTGTTCTGCGAGGGCCGTGCGGCGGGTGCGGGGGCCGGGGTCGATGACCGTCCAGCCGAGGCGCAGTCCCGTGCCGGCGGCGACGAAGACCGCCGTCAGTTCGAGCAGGCCGTGCGGGAGGATCAGGCCGAGGAAGACGTCGAGGCGGCCGGCGGAGGCCATCAGGCCGATGCCGACCCCGAGGTTGGCCATGTTGAGGAACAGGATCCACAGCACGGGGAGGCCGAGGAACGCCCCGAGGACCAGGCAGACCGCCGCCGCTTGGGCGTTGTTCGTCCAGACCTGGGCAGCGAAGGAGGCCGCAGGGTGGCTGGAGTAGTACGTCTCGTACTCGCCGCCGGGCCGGGTCAGCCTCTTGAGCTCCGCCGGTGCCGCGACCGAGGCCTGCACCTCCGGGTGGGTGGCGATCCACCAGCCGATGAGGACGCCGACCGCGACGGACAGCAACGCCGTCGGTATCCACCAGCGGCGGCTGCGGTACACGGCGGCCGGGAAGCCCGCGGTGAAGAAGCGGGCCGCGTCGCGCCAGCCGGCCCTGCGGGCGCCGGTCACCGAGGCGCGGGCGCGGGCGACGAGCTGGGTGAGGCGGCCGATGAGCATCGGGTCCGGGGCACTGGACTGGATCAGGGAGAGGTGGGTGGAAGCGCTCTGGTAGAGCTCGACGAGTTCGTCCGCCTCCGCTCCGGTGAGCCGACGGCCGCGGCCGAGGAGCTGTTCCAGGCGGGCCCACTGCGCCTGGTGGGCCGCCACGAAGACGTCGACATCCATTCGGTTTACCGCTCCCCTGCCCCTGGCCACCGCTGCTGACTACTGCTGCCGTGGTCAGCTTGGCAGACTGACCGGGCACAGGGGCGGGTCAGGTCAGTCAGGTCATGGGAAGGGTGCGCATCAGTGAGCGATCTGGTGACGGGGGACGCGGTCGTCCTGGGGTTGCGGCCGGCGAGACTGCCGAGCCGGGCGCTGGCGGTCATGCTGGACGCGGTCGTCTACGTCGTCGGGTACCTGGTCGTGTCGCTCGGGGTGGTGTTCGCGACGGCTTCGCTGGACGAGGCGGCGCGGGCGGCCGTGCAGGTGGGCATGTTCGTGCTGGTGCTGGTCGGTGTGCCGATCGCGGTGGAGACGTTGAGCCACGGCCGGTCGCTGGGGAAGCTGGCCTGCGGGCTGCGGGTGGTGCGGGAGGACGGCGGCCCGATCCGGTTCCGGCATGCGCTGGTGCGGGGGGCCATGGGGGTCGTGGAGCTGCAGATGACCTTCGGGACGGTGGCGTGCATCGCCTCGCTGGTGTCGGAGCGGGGGCGGCGGCTCGGGGACGTGTTCGCGGGGACCCTGGTGATACGGGAGCGCGTGCCCGGGGCGCGTGTGGTGCCGGTGCCCGCGCCGCCGCCGTGGCTGGCCGGGCGGTTCTCGGGGCTGGACCTGTCGGGGGTGCCGGACGGGTTGTGGTTGGCGGTACGCCAGTACCTGACGCGGATGAACCAGCTGGACCCGGCGACGGGCGCCGCGATGGCGGCGAAGCTGGCGGACGAGGTGGTGGCGCGGACGGGGACTCCGCCGCCGGCCGGGGTGCCGGCCGCCGCGTTCTTGATGGCGGTGGTGCACGAGCGGCAGACGCGGGACGCGGCCAAGGCGTTCGGGACCGCCGCGCCGTACGGTCCCCCGGCCCCGGCGTACGCTCCCCCGGCCCCCGTCGCGACCCCGCCCGCCCAGGGGCCCATGACCTACGCGGCCCCCGCCCCGTACGTCCCGCCCACGGCGCCGCCCGCGTCCAGCGGCGGAGGGACCGGGTTCGCGCCGCCCGCCTGAGCCGGTCAGTCCTCGAATTCCCCGACGTCCCCGCCTTCCCCGACGTCCCCGAAGGTGGAGGGCGGGGTCTCCAGGTGCTCCAGCTCGATGCCGGGGGCGGACAGGACCACGTCCCCGGCGATGTGCAGGGTGTGCACTTCGCCGGTGTCCAGCGCGCTGACCCGGTACTCGTCCACCTGGAGCGGGCCGCTGTCGGTGGCGTGTTCCGTGCGGCCGGTCAGGGCCCAGGCCTGGTCGACGGTCCGCGGTGCCAGGACCGGGTCGGTGAGGGCGACGAGACGTACGCGCGTGGCGGGGGCGCCCGGGGTGAGGCGCAGCAGCCGGGTGGTCGCGACGAGGAAGGCGGGCGAGGTGCCGGTGAAGCCCGGCGCGTGGACGTTGCCTTCGGTGGCTTCGGTGCCGGCGGGGTCGGTGCGGACCCAGGTGACGCCGTCGATCGCGGCGCCGCGGACCTGCCAGCCGGCTGCGTTGACCTCCAGGCGGATGGGCCGGCCCAGTCCGTCGACGGCCAGGTCCACGGAGCCGCGGTGGTCGCCGTTCGGAGCGGTCAGCTGGGAGACGTAGCGCCAGCCGGAGGGACCGGGGGCGCAGTGGAAGTGCTCCTCGCCGAGCGGGGTGTGGTCGTGCGGGTCGTGGAGCGAGTAGCGGCCGCGGGGCATGGGCGCAGTTTCCTGGGAGAAGGGGAGGCGCCCGGTGGCGGGCGTCTCGGGTACGGGGCAGGCCCCCGGCGGGTGTGCCGGGGGCCTGCCTGGGGTGCTGCGTGCTGCGTGCCGCGAGATCCGTGCGGATCGGCAGCGGTGGATCAGTAGCGGTAGTGGTCGGGCTTGTACGGGCCTTCGACCTTCACGCCGATGTAGGCGGCCTGCTCCGGGCGCAGGGTGGTGAGCTTGACGCCCAGCGCGTCGAGGTGGAGGCGGGCGACCTTCTCGTCCAGGTGCTTGGGCAGCACGTACACGTCGGTCGGGTACTCCTCCGGCTTGGTGAACAGCTCGATCTGGGCCAGCGTCTGGTCCGCGAAGGAGTTCGACATCACGAACGACGGGTGACCGGTCGCGTTGCCCAGGTTCAGCAGACGCCCCTCCGACAGCACGATCAGGACCTTGCCGTCGGGGAACTTCCACGTGTGGACCTGCGGCTTGACCTCGTCCTTGACGATGCCCTCGATCTTCGCCAGACCGGCCATGTCGATCTCGTTGTCGAAGTGACCGATGTTGCCCACGATCGCCTGGTGCTTCATCCTGGCCATGTCCGAGGCCATGATGATGTCCTTGTTGCCGGTCGTGGTGATGAAGATGTCCGCGGTCTCCACCACGTCGTCCAGCGTCGCGACCTGGTAGCCGTCCATCGCCGCCTGCAGCGCGCAGATCGGGTCGATCTCCGTCACGATCACCCGCGCGCCCTGGCCGCGCAGCGACTCCGCACAGCCCTTGCCGACGTCGCCGTAACCGCACACGACCGCGACCTTGCCGCCGATCAGCACGTCGGTGGCCCGGTTGATGCCGTCGATCAGCGAGTGCCGGCAGCCGTACTTGTTGTCGAACTTCGACTTCGTCACCGCGTCGTTCACGTTGATCGCCGGGAACAGCAGGTTGCCCTCGGCCATCATCTCGTACAGGCGGTGGACACCGGTCGTGGTCTCCTCCGTCACACCGCGGATCTCGGACGCGAGCTGCGTCCACTTCTGCGGGGTCTCGCCGAGGGTGCGGTTGAGGAGGGTGAGGATGTGGGCGTACTCCTCGGAGTCCGCCGTCGCCGGGTCGGGGGCCGCGCCGGCCTTCTCGAACTCGACGCCCTTGTGGACGAGGAGGGTGGCGTCACCACCGTCGTCGAGGATCATGTTCGGGCCGCCGGTGGGGGTGTTCGGCCAGGTCAGCGCCTGCTCCGTGCACCACCAGTACTCCTCCAGCGTCTCGCCCTTCCAGGCGAAGACGGGGACGCCCTGCGGGTTCTCCGGGGTGCCGTTCGGGCCGACGGCGATGGCGGCGGCCGCGTGGTCCTGGGTGGAGAAGATGTTGCACGAGGCCCAGCGGACGTCGGCGCCGAGGGCGACGAGGGTCTCGATGAGCACGGCGGTCTGCACGGTCATGTGCAGGGAGCCGGTGATGCGGGCGCCGGCCAGCGGCTGCGCCTCGGCGTACTCCTTGCGGATCGACATCAGGCCCGGCATCTCGTGCTCGGCCAGGGTGATCTCCTTGCGGCCGAAGGCGGCGAGGGAGAGGTCTGCGACCTTGAAGTCCATGGGTGCTGCTCCTCATGGTTCGAGAGGGTGGGTACGGCTGGGCCGTGCGCTGGCGCACCAGAGCACTGAGCACAGTCCGTCGGGGGCCCTCTCTCCCCTCGGCCGGCCGCAAGGACCGCCCGACCGCCATCAGCAGCGACGCCTGACACTGATGACGAATCTACCCGATCAGTGCGGTGGACCCCAGTGGGACGGGGAACAAGACGGCGAACGGGACGGCGGACGGGACGGGCGGCGAAGCGAGGGCCGGTGTCAGAGGCTCTTGCGGGGACCGGCTTCGGGCCGCCCGCCTTCGGCGTGGTAGATGTCCGGCTCCAGGTAGATCACCCGGGCGATCGGGACGGCCTCGCGGATACGGGCCTCGGCGGCGTCGATGGCGTTGGCCACCTCGGTGGCCGTGTCGTCGTGCTGGACGGCGATCTTGGCGGCCACCAGGAGCTCCTCCGGCCCGAGGTGCAGGGTACGCATGTGAATCACGCGGGTGACGACGTCGCCGTCGACGGCGGCCGCCAGGATCTTCTCGACCTGCTCGGGGCCCGCGGCCTCACCGAGCAGCAGGGACTTGGTCTCGGCGGCGAGCACGAGGGCGATGACGATCAGCAGGACGCCGATGCAGAGCGTGCCGATGCCGTCCCAGATGCCGTTGCCGGTGGCGAGGGCGAGGCCGACGCCCGCCAGGGCGAGGACGAGACCGACGAGGGCGCCGGCGTCTTCGAGGAGGACGACCGGGAGTTCGGGGGCCTTGGCCCGCTTGATGAACTGGCCCCAGGTCTGCTTGCCGCGCAGCTCGTTCGACTCCTTGATCGCCGTCTTGAACGAGAAGCCCTCGGCGAGGATCGCGAAGACGAGCACGCCGATCGGCCAGTACCAGGCCTCGATCTCGTGCGGCTCCTTGATCTTCTCGTAGCCCTCGTAGATGGCGAACATGCCACCGACGGTGAACAGGACGATGGAGACCAGGAAGGCGTAGATGTAGCGTTCCCGCCCGTACCCGAAGGGGTGTTGGGGCGTGGCTTCGCGCTGGGCCTTCTTGCCGCCGAGGAGCAGGAGCCCCTGGTTGCCGGAGTCCGCCAGCGAGTGGACGCTTTCCGCGAGCATCGACGAGGAGCCGCTGAAGACGAAGGCCACGAACTTGGCTGCAGCGATGGCGAGGTTGGCGGCGAGTGCCGCCACGATCGCCCTGGTACCGCCCGACGCGCTCATGGGTTTCTTGAAGTCCCTTCCTCAGTACGGCGACCCTGACGGAAGCGCCGCGCCACGGCGGCACATTGTTGCAGCCGTGGCCCCGGGCGCCACCTCAGAGGGAGACGGTGGCGCGGAAGATGGTGCCCGTTCCGGACAGTTCGACCTTTTCGCCCGCCGGGACGAAGACCGACTCCCCGGGGGCCAGCGTCACTTCGCCGGCCTTGGGCCGTCCCGCGGTGCAGAGCAGGATCTGCGGGGCGGCGTCCGGGAGCGGGTGCGGGGCCGCGCCGGGGGCCAGGGCGAAGCGGGAGAGCCGGAATTCGTCGATGGGGGTCTCGTAGACCTCCTCGCCGTTGCCCTCGGGGCGCTGCACGGCCGGGTCGCCCGGCTCGAACCGTACGACCCTCAGGAGCTCGGGCACGTCCACGTGCTTGGGGGTGAGCCCGGCGCGCAGCACGTTGTCGGAGTTGGCCAGCAGCTCCACGCCGAGGCCCTCGATGTAGGCGTGCGGGACGCCGGCGCCGAGGAACATGGCCTCGCCCGGCTGGAGTCGTACGTGGTTGAGGAGCATCGCCGCGATCACACCCGGGTCGCCCGGGAAGTGGTGGACGAGCGAGGCGTACGGGGCGTACGCGCCACCGAGGCGTTCGATCGCGGCGCCGGCCTCGGCGACCGTACGGGCCATCTCGGCGCGGTCCGCGGTCAGTACGGCGGTGAGCACCTCGCGCAGGGCCGCCTCCTCCGGGTGGGCCGAGAGGAGGTCGACGTACGGCTTGAGGGAGTCCACGCCGAGGCCGTCGAGGAGCTTCGCGGCCTCCAGCGGCGGGCGGAAGCCGCACAGGCCGTCGAAGGGGGTCAGCGCGCAGATCATCTCGGGCTTGTGGTTGGCGTCCTTGTAGTTGCGGTGGCTCGCGTCCACGGGGATGCCCCGGCGCTCCTCGTCCGCGAAGCCCTCCTTGGCCTGGGCGAGGTCGGGGTGGACCTGGAGGGAGAGCGGCGCGCCCGCGGCGAGGATCTTGAGCAGGAAGGGCAGGTGGGGCCCGAACTTGGCGACGGCGGCCGCGCCGAGCTCGCGCTCGGGGTCGGCGGCGATGACCTCCGCGAGGGTGGTCTCGCCCGCGCCGCGGTCGAGGCGGGAGGGGGCGCCGGGGTGGGCGCCCATCCACATCTCGGCCTGGGGCTCACCGGTGGGTTCCACCCCGAGGAGGGCGGGGATCGCGGTGGTGGAACCCCAGGCGTAGGGGCGGATCGGGTTCGTGAGGCGGTCCATCGTCGTCTTCCTGGATGTGGATCTGGTTCTGTGCGGGCGCCGGCGGGGCCTCAGCCGTGTGCCCTGGAGGCCAGTGCGAGGTAGGCGGTGGCGAAGTCGGTGACGGCGAGGAGTTCGGCGAGCTGTTCCAGCTCGCCGCCTGCCTCCGGTTCGAGTTCGCTGATGGCCGTGTCGTGGCTCAGGGCGAGTTCCCGGGCCGCTGGTGCGGCGCTGAGGCCGCCGGTGGGCCGGTCGCGCAGCAGCACGACGCGGGCGTGCAGGGCCTGGGGTTCTTCGACGCGGTCGCGGAAGAAGTCGTCGGGGTCGGCGCCGGCGGCGAACGCCCCGGCGAGCAGGACGCCGTGGGCGGGCAGCGCTTCGGGGAGTTCGGCGGACAGGGCGGGCCGGCCGGCGAGTTCGGCGAGGGTGGCGGCGAAGCGGCGTCCTGCCGGGCCGGCCGCGGCGCCCTCGCTCCAGATGAGGGGGAGCGAGTCGGCGAGTTCGGTGGCCAGGGTCTTGGCCGGGTTGGAGTACGTGGCGATCGCGGGCCCGCAGCGCTCCGCGGTGCGGTCGAGCCGGTCGGCGACGAGCTGGAGGGAGCCGGGGGCGGCGTCGATGAGGCCGACCTTGTCGAGCAGTACCAGCAGCGGGGTGAGCAGGGCCCACAGCGCTCCGGGGCCGGCGGCGGCCGACTCGTCGTACTCCTGGTACGGGGCCTTGGCCATCGGTACGAGGACTCCGTGGGCGCCGTCCACGGCCTCGTTCAGCGGTGACCGCTCGGGTGCGACGGCCACCACGGTGCAGCCGCGCCGGTACGCCTGCTCGGCGAGGACGGCGAGGCCGGGCTCGGTGCCGTCGGTGGTGGCGATGAGCAGCAGGTCGACGGGGCCGGCCCAGCCGGGCAGCGTCCAGCGCAGTGCCCCGGCGGCGTGTGCGACGCCGGTGGGGTGCAGGCGGGCGACGGGGGCGGAGGCTCCGGCGAGGGCGCCGAGCAGGTCGGCGACCCCGGTGGCCGCGGTGCCGGGGCCGGCGATCAGTACGGCGCGGGGCCGGCCTTCGGGCCGCAGGTCGCCGAGGCCGGCTTCGGTGGCGTGCCGGGCGGCGGTGCGGACGCGGGCCCCGGCTTCGGCGGCGCCGCGCAGGAGGCCACGGCGGTCGGCGAGGGCGAGTTCCTCCGGTGCGTCGAGGATGGACTCGTCGAGCATGGCGGCCTCCGGCTGTGTGGTGGACGGACCCCGGGGGCGGACCCGGGGGGACGGAACCGGTCTCGGCGTCTGCGCGGGGGTGGCTCAGGCGGGCCGGCGGGCCTCGTCCACGAGGAGGACCGGGATGCCGTCGCGGACCGGGTAGGCGAGACCGCAGTCCTGGCCGGTGCAGATCAGCTCGGGTGCGTCCGCGTCGGCCGACTTGTCCTCCAGGGGCGAGTGGCAGGCGGGGCAGGCGAGGATCTCCAGAAGGCCGGCTTCGAGCGGCATGGTGCGCTTCCCTTCGAACATGCGGTTTGGGCGAGGTCAGCGTACCGCCGGGCCGCTTGTCCCGCGGCCCGGCCGTGACGGTGACGACGGGGTGGCTCAGGCGCGGACCAGGGCGAGGACTTCGTCGCGGACCTTGGCGAGGGTCGCCAGGTCGCGGGCCTCGACGTTGAGGCGCAGCAGCGGCTCGGTGTTGGAGGGGCGCAGGTTGAACCACCAGTCGGCGGTGGTGACGGTGAGGCCGTCGAGTTCGTCGACGCTGACGCCGTCCTGGGGGGCGTAGACGTCCTTGACGGCGGCGGTGCGGGCGGCCTGGTCGGCGACGGTGGAGTTGATCTCGCCGGAGCCGACGTACCGGTCGTAGGAGGACACCAGCTCGGAGAGGGTGCCGTCCTGGCCGCCGAGGGCGGCCAGGACGTGGAGCGCGGCGAGCATGCCGGTGTCCGCGTTCCAGAAGTCCTTGAAGTAGTAGTGCGCCGAGTGCTCGCCGCCGAAGATGGCCCCGGAGGTGGCCATCTCCTGCTTGATGAAGGAGTGGCCGACCCGGGTGCGCACGGGGGTGCCGCCGTTCTCCTTGACGACCTCCGGGACGGACCAGGAGGTGATCAGGTTGTGGATCACGACGCCGCTGCCGCCGTTGCGGGCGAGCTCACGGGCGGCGACCAGGGCGGTGATCGCGGACGGGGAGACGCCCTCGCCCCGCTCGTCCACGACGAAGCAGCGGTCGGCGTCGCCGTCGAAGGCGAGGCCCAGGTCGGCGCCCTCGGCCTTCACGCGTGCCTGGAGGTCCACGATGTTCTTCGGGTCGAGGGGGTTGGCCTCGTGGTTGGGGAAGGTGCCGTCCAGCTCGAAGTACATCGGGACGAGCTCCAGCGGCAGGCCCTCGAAGACGGTGGGGACGGTGTGGCCGCCCATGCCGTTGCCCGCGTCCACGACCACCTTGAGCGGGCGGATGCCGCGCAGGTCCACCAGGGACTTGAGGTGCTCGGCGTACCCGGTGAGGGTGTCCTGCTCGGTGATGGTGCCCGCGACGGTGCCGGCGGGGATCTCCGGGGCACCCTCGTCCGACCACTTCTCCGCCAGCTCGCGGATGGTGGCGAGGCCGGTGTCCTGTCCCACGGGTGCGGCGCCCGCGCGGCACAGCTTGATGCCGTTGTACTGGGCCGGGTTGTGGGAGGCGGTGAACATCGCGCCGGGCAGGTCCAGCTTGCCGGAGGCGTAGTACAGCTGGTCGGTGGAGCACAGACCGATCAGGGTGACGTCGACCCCGCGGGCGGCGGCGCCGCGGGCGAAGGCGGCGGACAGGCCGGGCGAGGAGGGACGCATGTCGTGCCCGACGACGATCGCGGTCGCTGCGGTCACCTCGACGAAGGCGGCACCGAACAGTTCGGCCAGCGGCTCGTCCCACTCGTCCGGCACGACGCCTCGTACGTCGTACGCCTTGACGATGTTCGAAAGATCTGCGGCCACTGCCTGCCCCTCCTGAGGTTCTGTGCGGTGGAGCAAACCTACCCTGAACGGAGTACCGCCCTTCAGATGAGGCGGGTGGCGGGCGGGCGTCAGGATTCGGGCGAGCGCAGGACGCGCAGGTGTCCCCGGCGGGTCTCGCCGCTGGACTGGGGTCCCGGTACGGACTTGCCGCCCTCGGGGGCCCGGTCGTGCGGACGGGCCGCTTCGCGCACGGCGTTGGCCAGCGCTTCGAGGTCGTCGCCGCTGGGGCGCGAAGGGGGGCCGCCGTCCGTCAGGCGTACGACTTCCCAGCCCCTGGGGGCGGTCAGGCGCTCGGAGTGCTCGGCGCACAGGTCGTAACAGTGGGGTTCGGCGTAGGTGGCGAGCGGGCCGAGAACTGCGGTCGAGTCGGCGTAGACGTACGTCAGTGTGGCGACGGCAGGGCGGCCGCACGCGGTGCGCGAACAGCGACGTACAAGGCTCACGACGTTGGACGGTACCGCACTCTTGACCGGGCCGCGACGACTCCGCCGTCGGCCACCCGGCCGTGTCGCCCCGAACGCCCGGGAACCTTGGCCGGATCGTTCGCGGTACGACATCGGTCCGTGACCGGGCCGCGCCCCCGCCCGGCGGCCGGGTCGGGGCTACCCTGCGGGGGTGACGGACAGCCCGCTGACTCCCCCGAGCCCTCCCGGCCCCTCCTCCGCAGGCCCCCTTCCCCCGCCCTCCGAGCCGCGGCCCCGTCGCCGTGACCGGCACGGGCGGGGCATGCGGGGGCCGGTGGCGCCCCCTCAGGTTCCGCTGGCGGCGAGCCGGTCGGAGCTCTTCGGTGACCTGGTGCGGGATTCGGTGGAGCGGCTGGAGCGGCGGTGGCCGCAGCTGGCCGAGGTGGAGTTCGTGATCGCGGACGTGCCGGGGCCCCCGGGTGGCCCGGAGGGCGGCTGGAACGACGAGGCCGTCCCGCTCGGCGGGCTGACGGACGCGGGCGAGGGCCGGCCGGCCCGGATCGTGGTGTTCCGGCGGCCGGTGGAGATCCGGGCGAAGTCGCGGGACGAGCGGGCGCTGCTGGTCCACGAGGTCGTGGTGGAGCAGGTGGCGGACCTGCTGGGGCTCTCCCCGGAGATCGTGGACCCGCGCTACGGACAGGACTAGCCCGGGATCAGGCCCTCCTTGGAGGGAGCCCCTTTCGGAGAGAACCCTTTCGGAGAGCCCCCTCTTTCAGAAGAGGACCCCGAGGTCTTGGGACGGCTTCGGTACCGCCACCGTCGAACGGTCGTCCGAGAACGGCTGGACCGTGAACATCGGGATGCCGTCCTGCGGCAGGGTCAGGGTCCTGGAGGCGTGGACCGGGCCGCCGGAGAGGGTCTCGATGGTCAGGGCGTACGCCCCCTTGCCGCCGGTCGGGGCGGGGGCGGGGGAAAGGGCCTGGGTGGTGCCGGCCTTGACGGTGAGTTCCCGGACGGCCGCCTGGCCGCCCTCGGTGCCCGGTGAGGCCGTGACGCGTACCCTCGCGTCGGCGCCGACCGCCGTGAGGGCCAGCGCGGTCGCCTTGTCGTCGGTGCGGTTGTCGGCGACCGTCGCCCTCGCGCCGACCGGGGAGGTCGCCGGGAGGAAGCCGAGCTCCTGTTTCGCCCCGCTGCCGCGCACCACCCGTACCGCCGCGACGACCGGTACGGGCTTCTTCGCGTCCGCCGGGGTCAGCAGCAGCGAGCCCGTCTCGCCACGGGTCACGTCCTTGAGGTCCACGCTCGCCGTCATACCGGCCTTGACGTGCAACTGCTCGTTGCCGGCGGGGGTGATGGCGCCGCCGGGTCCCGCGAGACGGAGGTTCAGTTCGGCGTCGTCGTCGCCGGGCGCGTAGGCGACCAGCCGTACGGAGGTGGCGTCGGCGGGGATGCCCGGCAGGACCAGCGACCCGGCCGGGTCGGTGGAGGCCGGCAGCCAGTCGGCGCCGACGCCGTCTTCGGAGATCTGCGCGGAGGCGCCGACCCGTCCCGAGCCGGTCGTGACGTGGGCGGTGACGTCGGCGACCTGGGTGTCGGGGACGAGGGGGGAGAGCAGGACGCGGGCGGTGGAGTGGGGGTCGACCTGGATGACGCGGTCGGGGGTGCCCGGCTTGTCCTTGAGCAGCCCGTCGGGGCCGTAGAGCTTGATGTCGACTTCGGCGACGGTGTCGTCGGGGTTGGTGAGGTGGATGTAGTCCTGGCGGCCCTTGGCGGTGCTGACCCCGGGGAACCAGAAGTCGGTGCCGGGCGCGGTGCAGCCGACCCCGAGGAGGCCGCGCGCCTGGCCCGCCGCGACCTTCGTGGTCTGCTGGGCGGTCCAGCCCGGTGCGAGGTTCCCCGAGGCGACACCGGTGAGGGCGGGTGCCTCGGCGCCGGAGGCGGTCGCGCCGACGGGCTTGCCCGGTTCCTTCGGCTCCAGGACCGTCTTGCCGTCCTTGGCCGAGAGCCGGGCCGAGCCCTTGCCGCCGGCGGTGCCGGGGGTGAGCGAGGTGTACGTGGTCTCGGCGATGTCGGAGGAACTGGGCGCGGGGCACGCCAGTACGGACTGTTCCACCGGCATCCGGGTGCCGGCCGTCTTCTTCGCGTCGGCGGGGGCGGCTGCCGGGGCGGTGAGGGAGGCGACGGCGGTGAGGGCCGCCAGCGCCGCCGCGACGGCCGCCAGCGTGAGGGGGGCGCGCTGCTTCACTGCTGGGTGCTCCCGTCCGGACGCGGGTCGTGCTGTCCGTAGGTGTACGGCGGTTCCTGCTGTGGCTGTTGCTGCGGTGGTTGCTGGTACGGGTCGTACGGCTGCTGCTGGTACGGGTACGGCTCGGCGTACGGCTGCTGCGGCTGCTCGTACGGGTAGGCCTGGTAGGCGTACGTCTCCTCCCCGTACGTCCCGTCCCCGTAGGCCTGCTGCCCGTAGGGCTGTTCCCCGTAGGACGGCTGGGCCGGGATCTGCGCGTACGGGTCGGCGGCGGCCGCTTCGGCGGGCGCGGGGGCCCCGCCCTGTGCCTCCGCTTCGGCGCGCAGGCGGCGGGCGCGGCGGCCCTCGCCCGGGCCGGGCTGCTCGGGGACGGCGGCCGCCTCCTCGGGGAGGTCGTCGTCGAGCCGGGCCCGGCGGCCGGGGAGGGCCAGGACGAGGAGGAGCAGGGCGAGCAGGCCCTGCGCCCAGTGCCAGGCGTCGCGGGCGAGGGAGTCCTGGTAGGTGAGGTCCAGGCGGCCGCCCGCGGCGGGCAGTTCGAAGCCCTGGGCCCAGCCGTCCAGGGTCCTCGGCCTCAGGGGCTTGCCGTCGAGGGTGGCCTTCCAGCCGGGGGCGGCCCGGTCGGCGATCCGCAGCACCCGGCCCTCCTCCCCAGCGGGGATCTTGGTGTGGGCCTCGACGGGTTCCGCCTCGACGGCGATGGGTGCCTGGCCCGGCTTGCCGGGGACGATGACGGCACGGGCGAGGGAGCGTTCGACCTCCCAGACGGCGGTGCCGTCGTCCTGGCGGCCCGACTTGAGGCCGGGGGTGGCGTCGAGGACCTGGCGGAACCGGCGGGGCCCGTCGGCGGGCAGGACGATGTAGCGGACGGCGAAGCCGCCCAGCTGCGCGCTCTGGTCGGCGCCGGAGCCGGAGACCAGGCTGGACACCACCTTCGCCAGGCGCGGTTCGGCGCCCGCCCCGGCGAGGAGTTCGGCGTCGCCGAGGCGCGCCCCGGAGCCACGGATCAGCGCGTAGGAGACGGTGGCGGGCGAGGTTCCGCCGAGGACCAGGGTGCGGCTGCGGTTGCTGTCGTCGGCCTGGGCGGCGACGAAGGCGGGGAGCTGGACGGGGTCGCGCCGCTGGAGGGGTCCGTCTGCGCCGGAGACCATCCAGGCGGCGGCGCCGATGAGGGGGCCGGTGGCGGCGCCCAGCGCGATGAGGGCGGCGAGGGGCTGGCGCCAGCCGAAGCTGCGGGCGGCCACGCGCTCCTTGGCGCCGTCCGCGCCGACCACGGCGGCCGCCAGCAGGCCGAGGCCGTACACGAGGGTGGCGGGGCCGGCCCAGGCGCCGTGGTTGAGGAGGACGGCGAGGCTCAGGCCGGCCAGGGCGGTGGTCCAGGCGGCGCGGACGGCGAACCGCCGGTCGGGGCGGAGCAGGGCCGCGAGGGCGGCGAGCACGACGCCGAGCAGGAGCGTGCCGCCGGTGGTGCCGGGGCCGCCGGGACCGGCGCCGAGCAGGTCGAGGGCGGTGGCGGAGCCGGATCCGTAGGGCAGGCCGGCCTCGCGCAGGAAGCGGTCGGGGTGCGTGAACAGGCCGAGGGACCAGGGGGCGAGTGCGAGCAGCGGTACGGCGAGGACGGCAAGGAGCCGGAGCGCGTACGCGGCGCGGCGTGCGGGGCGCGTGAGGAGGGCGGCGGCGCCGAGGACTGCGGCGAGCGGCCAGACGACGGGGGTGAAGGCGGTGGCCAGGGTCAGCAGGAGGGTGGTGGTCCACGCGGCGCGCCAGCTGCCGTCGGGGGAGCCGGCGGGCGCGCCGAGGCCGAAGGCGGTGGCTGCGGAGCGGGCGATGAGGGGGAGCAGGATCGCGAGGACGGCCGTGCCGAGGCGGCCGCCGGCGAGCGCTCCGGTCACGGCGGGCAGGAAGGCGTAGGCGACGGCGGCCCAGGCGCGCAGCAGCCGGGACTCGACGAGCGGCCGGGAGGCGAAGTAGGCGGTGAGCCCGGCGAGGGGCACCGAGCAGACGAGCAGCAGGGCGACGGCGGCCGGCGCGGAGCCGAACAGCAAGGTGGCGACGGCGCCGAGGACGGCGAGGTAGGGCGGGGCGCCGGCGGTGGTCCCGGGGCCGACGGGCTGCCAGTCGGAGGTGTAGGTGCGCCAGAGGTCCAGGGCCCGGTCGGGGGCGGGCAGCAGGGCGCCGCCCATGAGGGAGCCGCCGAAGAGGAGGGCGCGGCAGGAGATGAGGGAGACGAGCAGGAGGAGGGCGAACAGGGCGGGGGCGGGGTTGCGGGCGATCCGCTTGAGCCGTCCGGACTGTTCGCCCTCCAGGTAGTCGGCGTCCTCGGACCCGGGTTCGAGGGGGCCGGTGACGGCGCCGTGCCGGCTCGCGCCGGCGGTGTCGGTGTCACCGTCCGCGCCGAAGTACCCGGCGAGCTGTTCGGCGTTGGCGCGCAGGGTGGAGCCGGGGGGCGGGAAGAGGGGGCGCAGTTCGGCGGCGGGGACGGCGGGGCGGCGGCGGGCCTTGCGGGCGGCGAGGATCCGGCCGGGCCGCAGCAGGGTGGCGAGGAGGCCGGTGAACTCGTCGACGGCCTGGCCGGGGGCTTTGCCGAGGAGGTAGCCGAGGGTGCGCAGCAGGGTGCCGACGATCAGGCGCAGGAGTACGTAGGGCAGGGCGCGGCCGGAGGAGTTGGCCAGCACGGTGTAGACGGCGCCGGCCTTGTCGACGCGGTGGGGGCTGACGGAGGAGCGGCCGGCGCAGTCGACGGTGCGGCGTTCGCGGGCGGCGGCCTCGGCGTGCCGCATAACGGCGTCGGGGGCGACGAGGACGGTGTGGCCGGCGCTGTGGGCGCGCCAGCAGAGGTCGACGTCGTCGCGCATGAGGGGCAGGCGCCGGTCGAAGCCGCCGAGGGCGTCGTAGACGTCGCGGCGCACGAGCATGCCGGCGGTGGAGACGGACAGGACGGGGCGGATCTGGTCGTGCTGGCCCTGGTCCTGTTCGCGGCGGTCGAGGCCGGTCCAGCGGCGGCCGCTGCGGGCGATGGTGACGCCGGCTTCGAGGAGCTGCTTCTTGTCGTACCAGCCGCGGAGTTTGGGGCCGATGACGGCGGCGTCGGGGTTCTCGTCGGCGACGCGCAGGAGTTCGGTGAGGGCGTCGGCTTCGGGGGCGCTGTCGTCGTGGAGCAGCCAGAGCCATTGGACGGGTTCGCCGTGGGGGAGTTCGGGGAGGTCGTAGGTGTCGTCGCGCCATGTGCGGCTGACGGGGTCCCAGCCGCTGGGGCGCTTGAGGTAGGGCAGGTCCTCGGGGGTCAGTGCGCCGGCGGTGCGGGCGGCTTCGTCCACGGCGGTGCCGAATCCGGTGCGGCGGGCGAGGTGGAGGACCTTGTCGGGGCCGAGGGCTTCGGCGAGCAGTCGCGCGGAGTCGTCGGAGCTTCCGGTGTCGGCGGCGACGTACTGCTGTGCGGGGCGTTCCTGGGCGAGGAGGCCGGCGAGGGTACGGGGCAGCCAGCGGGCGCCGTCGTGGGCGACGAGGACCGCGGTGACGACGTGCCGGGGGAACTCGGGGGTGCCGGCCGCCTGGTGGGAGGCCGTCGAGCTGCTGTGCAGGGACATCGCGGAACGGGCCCTCCGACCGTGGGGGTTCCCCCGGGACGGGTCCTGGGGGAAGGTCCGGGGGTGGTGTGCCCTCGGAGGCTGCTGGACAGCGCCACACTAACGGCTCGGAACGCGCCGGTCCGCCTCCTGCGGGGAAGGTGCGGGAGGCGGACCGTCGGCTTGGTTCGCTATGCGGTTGGGTCTGTCCGTCCTTGCCTGGAGCAGGCTCAGACGGCTGCCTTTTTCAGGCGGCGGCGCTCGCGCTCTGAGAGACCGCCCCAGATGCCGAATCGCTCGTCGTTGGCGAGGGCGTACTCAAGGCATTCGGAGCGGACCTCGCAGGCGAGGCAGACCTTCTTGGCTTCGCGGGTGGAGCCGCCCTTCTCGGGAAAGAAGGATTCGGGGTCGGTCTGGGCGCACAGAGCGCGCTCCTGCCATCCGAGCTCCTCGTCCGCCTCCTCGACCAGCAGTTCCTGAAACAGCTCGGTCATGTGCGCCCCTCGCTCTGTCTGTGCGTCCCCGTGGTGTTGTCGTTACTCATCGCTACGTAACGACACGAGTGAAATTACAAGTGCGCGGCTCCGGAGCAGTCAAGCCGGGGTCTGCTATTGGGCCCCTTATTCACTCTGCGGAACCAAGCGAATGCCGTAAGTGTTCATATCGCCAAAAATCGCGACACATGCCACAGGTGCCGCGAAGCTCCCGCCCTCACCCTGAACCCACGCGTCACTCGGGGGTGTGGTTGCGATCCGGCCGAAGATGCGGTGCGGATCACATTCCGGTCACGATGACGCCATGAGGTTTGAGATCGGTCGGAAGGGCCATACCCAGCGCCACATGCCCTGGTCGGCACTGCACAAACCTTTCTCCGCGCCGGGTAACCGGATGAGGTGAATCTTTTCGGCCATTGCCGACATTGGGTTGACAGTCCGACGCCCTAACCGTTCTCCTTGTACGCATGTCAGCGCCCGCAGCCGCCACCCGGACCCCCATTCGTGGGTTCCTGTGCGCTGCCCAGGTTCGCTGTCGCTGTTGCAGCTGTTGATGCCTCAGGAGCCCCGCCTCCTCCGAGCAACCGGCTACCCCCACAGCGACCGCCAGCACGACTGACATCCGTCGAGGACTCCCCCGATGAACAGCACCTCCCAGCACAGCGCCGCCGCCCCCGCGACCGGTGCCGCCGCCCCCGCCGTGGTCGAGAGCGACCTCCAGATCGCCGGCGACATCCTCTCCGTGCAGCACCTGCTCCAGCCCGCCCGCGAACACCCGGCCACCGTCGCCGAGTTCGTGGGCCTCGCCCGCTCCATCGCCGCCGACCGCACCCAGTGGGAGCACCTGGTGCGCTACGACGCCACCACCCGCTGGTACCACCGCCTGCGCACCGGACCCGGCTACGAGGTGTGGCTGCTCAGCTGGGTCCCCGGGCAGGGCAGCGGCCTGCACGACCACGGTGACTCCTCCGGCGTGCTGACCGTGCTGGAGGGCGAGCTCACCGAGCACGGCCGGCGCGGCCCGCTCACCCTGACCGCCGGGGCCCAGCGCGTCTTCGCCCCCGGCTACGCCCACGAGGTCGTCAACGACACCCTCGACGGAGCCGTCAGCCTGCACGTCTACTACCCCGGCCTGACCGAGATGCCCATGCACAGCTGCTCCCCGGCCCGGCCCGAGGCCCTCGCCGACGCCCCGGTGGGCGCCTGACGCCCCGCGGCCGCCGCGCCGCCACCCCGGGGCGACGGCGCGCGGCCGGCTGACAGACTGGCCGCATGCGCATTGTTGTTCTGGCCGGCGGTATCGGCGGCGCCCGTTTCCTGCGCGGACTCAAGTCCGCCGTCCCCGAAGCGGACATCACGGTCATCGGCAACACCGGTGACGACATTCACCTGTTCGGGCTCAAGGTGTGCCCCGATCTGGACACGGTGATGTACACCCTCGGCGGTGGCATCAACGAGGACCAGGGCTGGGGCCGCACCGACGAGTCCTTCACCGTCAAGGAGGAACTCGCGGCGTACGGGGTCGGGCCCGCCTGGTTCGGCCTCGGCGACCGCGACTTCGCCACCCACATCGTCCGCACGCAGATGCTCGGCGCCGGCTACCCGCTCAGCGCCGTCACCGAGGCCCTCTGCGACCGCTGGCAGCCCGGCGTACGGCTGCTGCCCATGTCCGACGACCGCGTCGAGACGCACGTCGCCCTCAACGACCCCGAGACCGGCGAGCGCAGGGTCGTCCACTTCCAGGAGTACTGGGTCCGGATGCGCGCCTGCGTCGACGCCGAGGCCGTGGTGCCCGTCGGCGCCGAACAGGCCAAGCCGGCGCCCGGCGTGCTGGAGGCCATCGCCGCCGCCGACGTGATCATCTTCCCGCCGTCCAACCCCGTCGTGTCGGTGGGCACCATCCTCGCCGTGCCCGGCATCCGGGAGGCCGTGGCCGCCGCCGGGGCGCCGGTCGTCGGCCTCTCCCCCATCGTCGGGGGCGCCCCCGTGCGCGGGATGGCGGACAAGGTGCTGGCCGCCGTGGGCGTCGAGTCCACCGCCGCCGCGGTCGCCCTGCACTACGGGACCGGGCTGCTCGACGGCTGGCTCGTCGACACCGCCGACGCGGACGCCGTCGCCGAGGTGGAGGCCGCCGGGATCGCCTGCCGCGCGGTACCGCTGATGATGACCGACACCGCTGCCACGGCCGCGATGGCCCGCGCCGCGCTGGAGCTGGCGGAGGCCTCCCGGTGAGTGCCCCCTCGTACGAGGTGCGCGCCGTCCCCGGGATACCGGAGGTCCGGCCCGGTGACGACCTCGCCCGCCTGATCGCCGCCGCCGGGCCGGGGCTGCGGGACGGCGACGTCCTGCTGGTCACGTCCAAGATCGTTTCCAAGGCGGAGGGACGGATCGTCCGCGCCGATTCGCGCGAGGAGGCGATAGACGCCGAGACGGTACGGGTGGTCGCCCGCCGGGGCGCCCTGCGGATCGTGGAGGACCGGCGGGGCCTGGTGATGGCGGCCGCCGGCGTGGACGCCTCGAACACCGGGCCCGGCACGGTGCTGCTGCTCCCCGAGGACCCCGACGCCTCCGCGGCCGCGATCCGGGAAGGGCTGCGGGAGGCGCTCGCGGTAGACGTGGGCGTCATCGTGACGGATACCTTCGGGCGCCCCTGGCGCACCGGGCTCACCGACGTGGCGATCGGCGCGGCGGGGGTGCGCGTACTGGACGACCTGCGGGGCGGCTCCGACGCGCACGGCAACCCGCTGAGCGCGACGGTCGTCGCCACCGCGGACGAACTCGCCGCGGCCGGCGACCTCGTCAAGGGCAAGGCGGCCGGGCTGCCGGTGGCCGTCGTGCGCGGACTGCCCCACCTCCTCGGTGAGGGTTCCTCGGCGGCGGACCTGGTCCGGCCGGCGGGCGACGACATGTTCCGGCTCGGCACCTCGGAGGCCGTACGGGAGGCCGTGACGCAGCGCCGTACCGTACGGGCCTTCACGGCGGAGCCGGTGGACCCGGGCGCGGTCCGGCGCGCGGTGGCGGCGGCGGTGACGGCACCGGCGCCGCACCACACGACGCCGTGGCGGTTCGTGCTGCTGGAGTCGGCGGCGGCTCGGCTGGAGCTGCTCGACGCGATGCGGGACGCGTGGGTGGAGGACCTGCGGCGCGACGGCAAGTCCGAGGAGTCCATCGCCAAGCGGGTCCGGCGGGGCGATGTCCTGCGCGGCGCCCCTTACCTGGTGGTGCCGTGCATGGTGACGGACGGTGCGCACGACTACGGGCACGCGCGGCGGGACGCGGCCGAGCGGGAGATGTTCGTGGTCGCGATGGGCGCGGGCGTCCAGAACTTCCTGGTCGCGCTGGCCGGGGAGCGGCTGGGCTCGGCGTGGGTCTCCTCGACGATGTTCTGCCGGGACGTCGTGCGCAAGGTGCTGGCGCTGCCCGAGGGCTGGGACCCGATGGGGGCGGTGGCGGTGGGCCACCCGGCCGCGGCCCCGGCGGAGCGGCCCGCGCGGGAGGCGGAGGCCTTCATCGAGGTCCGGTGACGCAGCCGGCGTCAGATCTTGCCGATGTCCGTGCGGTACATGCGCGGGGCCCGGCGGGGCGGGGCGTGGCCGGCGAGGAGGACGAGACGGGCGGCGCGGTGGCGCTGGCCCGCGTACGGGGCGAGGAGCTCCAGCATGACGGCGTCGTCGGCGTCCCGGTCCCCGGCGAGGGCGTAGCCGATGATCCCGGGCAGGTGGAGGTCGCCGGTGGTGACGGCGTCGGGGTCGCCGTTGCTGCGCTGGAGGGTCTCGGCGGAGGTCCAGGGGCCGATGCCGGGGACCGCCTCCAGGCGCTGCGCGGCCGCCAGGGGGGCCATGGACGCCGCCTCCTCCAGCCGGTTCGCGACGCGGGCGGCGCGCAGGATGGTGGCGGAGCGCTTCATGTCGACGCCGGCCTTGTGCCAGTCCCAGGAGGGGATCAGGGTCCAGGTCCGGGCGGAGGGCATCACGTACAGGTCCTGGCGCGGGCCGGGGGCGGGCTCGCCGTACTGGCGGACCAGGCGGCGCCAGGCGCGGTAGGCCTCGTCGGCGGTGACCTTCTGCTCCAGCACCGTCGGGATGAGGGACTCCAGCACCAGACCGGTCCGGGTCAGGCGCAGGCCCGGCCGGCGGCGGTGGCTGGCGTGCAGGAGGCGGTGGCGGGGGACGAAGGCGGCGGGGTCGTCGTCGGCCCCGAGCAGGGCGGGCAGCGTGTCGAGGGCCCAGGCCGCGCCGGGGCCCCAGGCTTCGGCCCGGACCTCGTGGGCGGCGGCGGCCAGGCGGAGGGTGGCGGGGCCGTCGGGGGTGCGGCTGGTCTTCCAGACGGAGCCGTCGGGGGTGGTGCGGAAGGTGGGGTCGGCGGGGCCGCGGCGCAGGGGGCCGAGGGTGAGGCCGAGGTCGACGGGGCCGGGCGGGGCCCAGACGCGGCTGCGGGCGCCGGCTCCGGCGGGGCGGCCGGGGCCTGCGGGCACGCCGGTGCGGCCGCCGCGGGCGGCGGTGGGGGTGAGGGGGTCGAAGCGGGCGGCCACGCCTTGAGCGTATCCCGGGGGCGGGGGGTGGTCGGCCGTGCGGGGGCCGTGGCCCGGCGGCGGGGCCGGTCTTGCCGACCCGGGCGCCCCGGGCCCGGCGGTGGGGCCGAGCCCCGGGGCGGGGCGGGTGCGGCGCCGCTGCGCGAGCGGCCCCGGCTGCGCCGGGCTTCCCGGGGCTCCGCCCCGGACCCCGCGCCTCAAACGCCGGCGAGGCTGATTTAGCGGGCCCGGCCTCACACGGCGGCGGGCTGATTTAGCGGGCCCGGGCCTCACACGGGGGCGGGCGGGTCGTGCGGGCCCCACTCGCCGGCGAGGCTGGTGCGGGCCCGGGGCGCGGTGGGGGTCAGCGGCCCTGGAGTTTGGCCGAGGTGGTGCGGGTCGGGGGGAGTTCGTCGTAGAGGCGGCGGCCGGGGCATTCCGTGGCGAAGCCGTCGCGGTGGCCCGAGATGACGTTCATCCGGACCTTGGTGCCCTTCTTGAACCGGTTGCCGCCGCCCGAGGTGAGGGTCGTCTTCGCGCGGGGGTCGACGCCGAAGAGGCCGAGTTTCCACGCCGTCAGACCGGCCACCGCCTTGACCGCCGCGGCCGGCGGGGTGGTGTTGGTGAAGGTGCCGATCACCGCGACGCCCATGCTGTTCGTGTTGAAGCCCATGGTGTGCGCGCCGAGCACCGGCTTGGCGACTCCGCCCGCCCGGCCCTCGTACACCGTGCCGCACTTGTCGACGGCGAAGTTGTAGCCGATGTCGCGCCACCCCTCGCTCAGCACGTGGTAGCGGTACAGGCTGCGCAGGACCGACGGGGCCTCCTCGCAGGCGTAGTTGTTGCCGGAGGCGGTGTGGTGGACGAAGGCCGCCTTCACCGTGCTCGTGTACACGAAGCCGGACTCGCGCAGGCCCTCGTCCGCGCCCCATCCCTTGCGGGTGACGATCCGCGGCCGCGGCCCGATGTAGGGGCGGGCGGCGGCGGTGAGGCCGCCGTCGCTCGCGGCGATCGCGTCGGCGGTGGAGTCGGCCTTGTCCAGCGCCGTGATCTCGTCGGCTCCGAGCGCGGCCAGCGGGACGTTCGCGGCGGAGGACTCCGTCATCTCCATGGTCATGCCGGGGGCCGGTTCCGCGTCGCCCTTGTCGTCGTCCTGCGGACGCCCCGGCGCGCGCCGGCCGGTCCCGCCGGGGTTCTTGCCGTCGGCGACCGTCGTACGGGTCTGCGTACCGGGGTCGACCAGTTCGAGCCGCATGCCCGACGGCAGCGGCGAGGTCGCCCGGGTGCCCTGTTCGGCCTGGACGCGGACCTCGACGCCGTCCGATTCGCCGACCCACAGCGGGGCGGTGCTGCCGCGTACGCGTCCGGAGCCGCGTTCGGCCGCGTCGGGGTCGGCCGCGTGATCGCCGTTGTGGGTCTCGATGTCCTGCCAGTCGGACCAGGTCGCCGTCCGGGCGGAGCGGGTGCGGACCTGTACGCGGCCGAGGAGCCGGGTGTGCGCGTCGTCCCAGACGACGCCGACCAGCGAGAACGTCTTGACCTCGCGTGCCGTCAGGCCGCGGGTCTCGGGCAGGCGCGGGGCGGCGCTCATGCCGGGGACGCCGGGGGTGCGGTCCGCCGCCCGTCCCAGGGGGACCAGCGGCAGCGACTGGGTGGACCCGGCTGGGTTCACGGGGGCGGCCGCGCCGAGGGGCACGGCCGCCAGGGCCGGAGTGGTCAGGGCGAGCGGCAGGGCCAGTGCGGCAGCCGTCGCGACGCCGATCGAGGAAGCAAGGAATCCACGCATGGAAAAATGCTGGACACGCTCATCCCGAACCGCCATCGGGGAACTGACGGCCCGTCCGCTGGATCACGGATACCCCTCCCCCGTACGGGGGAGCCGCGGGCCGCCGTACGGCGGAGGGCCCCGCGTACCCTGTGGCGGGTGAACGCCACTGACCGCACCCCTGCCGACCTGCTGCGATCCGCGCTCGCCGCCGATCCGGGCCGCCCGCTCGTCACCTTCTACGACGACGCCACCGGCGAGCGCGTCGAATTGTCCGTCGCCACCTTCGCCAATTGGGTGGCCAAGACCGCCAATCTGCTCCAGGGCGACCTGGGCGCCGAGCCCGATACCCGGCTCGCGCTGCTGCTCCCCGCGCACTGGCAGAGCGCGGTGTGGCTGCTCGCCTGCGCCTCCGTCGGGGTCGTCGCCGAGGTGGGCGGGGATCCGGCCGACGCCGATGTGGTGGTGAGCGGGCCGGACACCCTGGAGGAGGCCGCCGCGTGCTCCGGGGAGCGGGTGGCGCTCGCGCTGCGGCCGCTGGGCGGGCGTTTCCCGCAGCCGCCGGCCGGGTTCGCGGACTACGCCGTGGAGGTGCCGGGGCAGGGCGACCGGTTCGCACCGTTCCAGCCGGTCGACGCGGACGCCCCCGGGCTGGTGGTGGGCGGGGAGGAGCTCTCGTACGCCCAGGTCGTCGCGCGTGCCCGCGAGGACGCGGCCCGGCGGGGCCTCGGCGAGGGGTCACGGGTGCTGTCCGGGCTGGGCTACGACACCTGGGAGGGGCTCTCGGCGGGGCTCTTCGCCGCTCTCGCCTCGGGCGGCTCGGTGGTGCTGTGCCGGAACCTGGACCGGCTGACGGAGGCCGGGCTGGCGCAGCGGGTCGAGAGCGAGCGGGTCACGCACACCGCCTGACCGGCGCCGGGCCCTTACCGCCCGCACTACCGCTATTTGTCACCCGTACGGCCCTTTACAAGGCCCTGCCCCCGGGCCGCCCCGGCCGCCCGGGGGCAGGATCGGCACAGGCCGTACCCACCCGTGCGGCCGATCGGTACGGGTGAGGGGACGGTGCGGAAGTTGAGGGGCAGCGCGGGCATACGAGGCGGCACCGGAGGGCCCGCAGGCGTTCTGGCGCCTGCGCGTGACCGCCGGCGCCGTCTGCTGCGCTGGATCGCGCTCGGGCTGGCCCTGCTGGTGCTGGCTGGGGCGGCTGCCGGCTGGTGGCTGTACCGGAAGCTGGAGGGCAACATCCGGGCGGACGCCTCCGTCGCCGCCGAGTTGGAGCGCTACGAGCGGGACCGCCCGAGGCACCTCACCGACGGAGCCCAGAACATCCTCCTCATCGGCTCGGACACCCGTTCGGGCAAGGACAACGCCCGTTACGGCCGGGACAAGGGCACCCAGCGCTCGGACACCGCGATCCTGCTGCACCTGCCGGCGGACCGGAAGAGCGCGACGGCCGTGTCGATACCCCGTGACCTGGTGACGGAGATCCCGGCCTGCCTGACGGCGGACGGGAGCCGCACGCAGGCGCAGCGGGCGCAGTTCAACTGGGCGTACCAGTGGGGCGGGGCGGCCTGCACGATCCGTACGGTGGAGAAGCTCTCCGGGATCAGGGTCGACCACCACATGGTGCTGGACTTCGGCGGGTTCAAGAAGATGGTCGACGCGGTCGGCGGCGTGGAGGTGTGCGTGCAGCAGCCGATGAACGACCCGGAGGCGAAGCTGCGGCTGCCGGCCGGCCGCCAGCTGCTGCACGGGGAGCAGGCCCTCGGTTTCGTGCGCGCCCGTTACAGCCTGGGCGACGGCAGCGACACCGAACGGATGCGGCGCCAGCAGCAGTTCCTGGGCGCCCTGGTGCAGAAGGTGCAGAGCAACGGGGTGTTGCTGAATCCGGGGCGGCTCTACCCGCTGCTGGACGCGGCGACGTCGTCGGTGACCGCGGACCCGGAGCTGGCCTCGTTGCGGGGCCTGTACGAACTGGTACGCGGGGTGAGGGACGTACCGAGTGACCAGGTCATGTTCCTCACGGTGCCGCGCCGCCCGTACGCCGCCGACCCGAACCGGGACGAACTCGTCGAACCGGACGCGGACCGGCTCTTCAGTCAACTGCGGGCGGACCAGCCGCTGACGGTCGTCCCGCCCTCGCCGACGGCTCCGCAGCCGCCCGCGGGACCGTCCCCGACGGACGGGCCGCGGACCGTCTACCCGTGGCTGGTCGGAACCGGTGCGCCCCCCTCACCCGTCCCCACTTTCACCGGCACCACGGCGGACACCCCGGGATGCCGGTAAAGCAATCCAAAAAGCCACGGGTTAACCGCACGGGTTGGGCGTTTTGGGCGTTATGCGGGGGGTGGGTTTCGTCACCGCCATGGTTTGCGGCCGACATGGCCGGATAAGGTGAGCGATCCGGTGCCCAGGCCGCTAAGGACGCCGGGCACCAGCAGCCGGACGTTGACCGTGCGCCTTGGGGGAGGCGCGTCGCGAGGCACCGACGGAGGATTCGAGCAACCGTGGATGCGCAAAGCCGTGGGCGGGCGGACGAAATCGACCCCGCTGACCAGTGGGTTCTCAACCCCCGCACCGGCAACTACGAATTGCGACTGGGCGATTCCGCTGCGCAGCAGCCGTCCGTCGCCTCCCCCCGCAGAGCGCGCACCTCGCGTACGGCTCCCCCCGCCACCTCCCCCGCCTCCCCGGCGGTTCCCGGACCCCGGCGCGGCGACGCCCCGCCCGGGGGCGGCGGGCGCCGGCCCGGGCGCTCCCGCAAGGGCGGCGGCGGGAAGCCCCCGTTCCGTGGCAGGAAGGCGCTGGTCGTCGGCGGCGGAACCCTCGCGTTCGTGCTCGTCGCCGGTTCGTTGGGCGCGTACCTGTACTACGAGCACCTCAACAGCAACCTGAACGTCATCGACACCGGTTCGGCGGGCACGGGCGGCTTCAAGAAGGACCAGCCCATCAACATCCTGGTCATCGGAACCGACAAGCGCAGCGGTGAGGGCAACGAGGGCTACGGGGACGCGAACAGCGTCGGCCACGCGGACACGACGATCCTGTTCCACGTCTCGAAGGACCGCAGCAACGCGACGGCGTTGTCCATCCCGCGCGACCTGATCACCAACATCCCGGTGTGCCCGACGAAGCAGGACGGGGCGGTCAAGGACATTCCCGGCCAGCACGCGGTGCGGTTCAACGAGAGCCTGGGCCAAGAGGGCCGCGACCCGGGCTGCACGATGCGCACGGTGCAGCAGATCACCGGCATCCAGGTCGACCACTTCATGATGGTCGACTTCAACGCGGTGAAGAACCTGAGCACGGCCGTCGGCGGTGTCCCGGTGTGCGTGGAGAAGGCCGTCCACGACAAGGACTCCAAACTCGACCTGCCGGCGGGCGAGAGCCGGCTGCAGGGCGAGCAGGCGCTGGCCTTCGTACGCACCCGGCACGCCTTCGGCAACGCGAGCGACCTGGACCGCATCAAGACGCAGCAGCAGTTCCTCGGCTCGATGATGCGCGAGATGAAGTCCAAGGAGACGCTGACCAGTCCGAAGAAGTTCCTCTCCCTGGCCGAGGCGGCCACCAAGTCGCTGAGCGTCGATCAGGGAATAGGGTCCATCAAGCAGCTCACCTCGCTCGCGGGCGAGTTGAAGAACATAAACCTCAAGAACATCACCTTCACGACGCTGCCGGTGGTCGACAACCCGAACGACCCCCCGGGCAAGCACATCACCGTCGTACCCAACCCCTCGCAGGCCGATCCGCTGCTGCGGATGATCCGGGGCGACGTCTCGCTCACGGAGGTCGAGCAGAAGGAGAAGGCGGCGGCGCAGGACGCCAAGAACAAGCAGGACGCGCAGCTCCAGGGCAACCGCGCGCCCGCGGCGGACGTCCGGGTGAACGTCCTCAACGGCGGCGGTCCGGCCGGGTCGGCCTCGACCACCTTGACCTGGCTGCAGAACAGCAAGGGCGTGGGCAAGGCCAGCAACCTGGGCAACGCTCCGGTGAAGGTCGACACCACGCAGCTGGAGTACGCGCCCAACCAGGCCGACCAGGCCCGGGCGCTGGCGGACATGATGGGGCTCGCGGGTTCGGCCCTCAAGGTCGGCCCGGCGGACGCCGCGCCGCGCACCCCGATGAAGCTGACGCTCGGCGCCGACTTCAAGGAGCCGGGTGTCCCGATCTCGGGCCCGGTGCCGGAGCAGGCGCCGGAGGGGCTCCAGCGGGTAGAGGCCGACAAGGCGATCTGCGCCAAGTAACGGCGCCCCAGGGCGTCGTGGGGGGCGGCGCCGAGCCGCCGTGTTCGTCGGGCGGTCATCCGCCCTGTTCCTCGGGCGGTCATCCGCCCTGCTCGTCGGGCGGTCATCCGCCCTGCTCGTCGACCGGCCGCTGAACCGCGGCCGGCAGCCGGTAGGCCCGGCAGCACTCTGACCGATGTGATCTTGAGGGGGGTACGCGTGAGGCACAGCAGCGTGCGTGGGGAGGGGGCGCCCGACCAGGCCACCGGCGACGGCATACCCGGCGGCGGCGGGGGCACGACCGGCGTCGTGCCCCCACCGCGGTCGGGTTCCGCGGGGGCCCGGCCCCCGGGGCGCCGCGGGCGGCCCGTCCGCCGTCGCCGGCGGCGGGCGCTGTTCTGGGTGGCCTCGGTGCTGGCGTTCCTGGTCCTCGCGACGTCGGGGGCCGGGTACCTCTACTACCGGCACCTCGACGGCAACATCCGCAGCGGCCAGCGACTGAGCGGTGAGAGCGGTGTGGCCAAGTCCGAGGCGAACGCCAAGGGCCAGCGTCCGCTGAACATCCTGCTGCTCGGCTCGGACAGCCGGAACAAGCCGGAGAACGTCGAACTCGGCGGGGGCCGGGACAGCATCGGGGCGCCTCCGCTGGCCGACGTACAGATGCTCCTGCACGTCTCCGCGGACCGCAAGAACGCCTCGGTGGTCAGCATTCCGCGCGACACCGTGGTGGACGTACCCGAGTGCACGGACCCGAAGAGCGGCGAGAAGTTCAAGAAGACGCACGCCATGATCAACGAGTCCCTCGGGCGCGGGGGCCCCGGCTGCACCCTCGCCACCTGGGAGAAGCTGACCAACGTCTACATCGACCACTGGATGATGATCGACTTCTCCGGGGTCGTGCAGATGGCGGACGCGATCGGCGGCGTCGACGTCTGCGTGAAGGACAACGTCTGGGACCGTCCCCTGCCCACCTCCAGCGGCGGCTCCGGCCTCAAGCTCAAGGCTGGCGTCACCAAGATCAAGGGCGAGCAGGCGCTCCAGTGGCTGCGCACCCGGCACGCGTTCAGCAGCGACCTGGGCCGGGCGCAGGCCCAGCACATGTACATGAACTCGATGATGCGCGAGCTGAAGGGCCAGAACGCCTTCACCGACGTCGGCAGGATCACGGCCCTGGCGGAGGCGGGTACGAAGGCGCTGGAGGTCTCCGAGGAGATCGGCTCGGTCAAGAAGCTGTACGGCCTGACGATGCAGCTCAAGGACGTGCCGGTCAACCGCATCACGATGACGACGATGCCGACGCTCCAGGACCCCCGGGACAGTGACCGGCTGATCGTCAACCAGGGCGACGCCGACAAGCTGTGGACGATGGTCCGCAAGGACGTGGCCTTCGACAAGAACGGCGACCCGCAGGCTTCCGCGAGCCCGCAGCCCGGCCAGCCGGCCGCCCAGCCCAGCCAGAGCGCGCCGGGCGCGGGCGCGTCGCAGCAGCCGGTCACCACGCCCGACAAGATCACGGTGCACGTGGTCAACGGCACGGGCGCCGGGATGCCGCTGGTGCCGCAGCGGGCCTCCGCGGTCGCCGGGGCGCTGGTCGGCAAGGGGTTCACCGGGGCCAAGGCGGACAGCGCGCTGATCCCGGAGAAGACCACCGTGGTCCGCTACCCGAGCGCGGACCGGGCCGACGAGGCGCAGAGCGTCGCGGCGGCGCTGGGCATCCCGGCGACCGCGGTGCAGCAGTCGGCCGACGTCTCCCGGATCACGCTGATCGTGGGCGCCGACTGGCGGGAGGGGACCGCGTACCCGCAGCAGGCTCCCCCGGCGGCCGGATCGGTCCCGGACACGGCCGAGGCGATCAACGGCGCGGACAGCAGCCAGTGCATGGACGTGTACAAGCCCTACCGGTGGTGACCTGAGCCGGGAACGCGAAGGGGGTGGCCCCGGTCCGCTGCTGCGGACCGGGGCCACCCCCTTTTGCCGTACGGGCCGCTCAGACCTCCGAGGGGTCCCGGCGCACCGACGGGCGGCGGCTGGCGATGACCTTGGCCGCCAGCGCGCGCGGGCTGGTCAGGAAGCCGAAGCCCCAGCACATGTGCATCGTGGCCAGGGCCACCGGGATCTGCGCCCGGGCCTTGAGCGAGAGCCCCTTGCCGGCCGGGATCGAGCCCGCGGTGATCGCCGCGAGGTAGCCCGCCGGGACGGCGAAGGCCCAGGGGGTCACGGCGACGCCCGCCACCAGGCCGGCGGCGATGGCGCAGACGGCGGCCGGCGGGGCGAGGTAGCGCAGGTTGATGGAGCCCGAGTGGTAGCGGGCCACCACGTGGCGCCAGCGCCCGTAGTCCTTGTACTGCTTGGCGAGCGCCCGCACGGAGGGCCTCGGACGGTACTGGACCTTGAGCTCGGGCGAGAACCAGATGAGTCCGCCGGCCTCGCGGATGCGGAAGTTCAGCTCCCAGTCCTGGGCGCGGATGAACTCCTCGTTGTAGCCGCCCTGCTGCTCCAGCGCTTCGCGCCGGAAGACGCCCAGGTAGACGGTCTCGGCCGGGCCGGCCTCGCCGCCGGTGTGGAAGGCCGCGTTGCCGACGCCGATCTTCGACGTCATCGCGGCGGCGACGGCGTCCTCCCAGGCGTTCTCGCCCTCGGCGTGCATGATCCCGCCGACGTTCTGCGCACCGGTCTCCTCCAGGAGCCGGACGGCGGTGGCGATGTAGTTCGGGGAGAGCATGCCGTGGCCGTCGACGCGTACCACGATCGGGTGACGCGAGGCCTTGATGGCGGCGTTGAGGGCGGCCGGGGTGCGGCCGGTGGGGTTCGGGACGGTGTGGACGCGGGCTCGTTCGTTGGACGCGGTCTCGCGTACGAGCTCGGCGGCGATCTCGTCGGTGCGGTCCGTGGACGGCCCGAGCGCGATCACCACCTCCATCTCGCCTGCGTACTCCTGGCCGAGGATGTGCTGGACCGAGTCACGCAGGTGGCGTTCCTCGTCGAGCACCGGCATGATCACCGAGACTGCGGGCTGCTGGGCGGGCATGTGGTCCTTCACGGTCGGGTATCGGTGTCACGTTACCGCGTACGGGGGAACCGGGTGCGCGGCGGACGGGCGGTACGGACGGACGCTGATCGTATGGGCCTACTGTTCTGACGATTCGCCAATCCCCCATAGCCGACAAACTCTCCGATATCGGGCCTTGCGCCCCTGTCGCCCCCCTGCCGTTCCCCGTCGCTCTCTGCCGTTCCCGCCGCTCCCGCCGTTCCCCGCTGCTCCCCCGCGGAGGTGTCCCCCGTGCCCCAGCCGCACCGTCCCACCCGTCCCGCCCGGCCACGGCCGCCCCGGCGCGCGCCGCACGGTGGTGGTGGCGGCCCGGTCCGGCGCCCCGGGGACGGCCCCCGGTGGGGAGTGCGGTTCGCGGGCGGCCTGGCGGTGGTGGTGCTGTCCTGCGGGGCCGTCGGGCACGCCGTCATGACCGGTCTGGACACCGGGATCGACCGGGTGGACCCGTTCAAGGACATGAAGAACCGCCCGCAGGCCGGGCACGGGATGAACTTCCTGCTCGTCGGCACCGACGGCCGGGACAAGATCACGCCGGAGGAGAAGCGCGAGTACCGCCTCGGCGGGGCACCGTGCCACTGCACGGACACGATCATGCTGGTGCACCTGTCCGCCGACCGGGACCGGGCGACCGTGATCAGCCTGCCCAGGGACAGCTACGCCGAGGTCCCCGCCCACCAGGACCAGAACACCGGCCGGCCGCACAAGGCGCACCCCGTCAAACTGAACGCCGCGTACTCGGAGGGTGGCCCCAACCTGACCGTGCGCACCGTGGAGAACATGACCCGGGTGAAGATCGACCACTACCTGGAGGTCGACTTCACCAGCTTCATGAAGACCGTCGACGCGGTGGGCGGTGTGACGATCTGCACCGCCAAGACGATGCGCGACAGCTACACCGGTCTGGAGCTGCTGCCCGGCACCCACAGGCTCACGGGGGGCCAGGCCCTGCAGTACGTACGCTCGCGCCACGTCGACGGGGCCGCGGACCTCGGCCGGATGCAGCGCCAGCAGCGGTTCATCGCGGCCCTGATCAAGCAGGCCACGAGCAGCGGGGTGCTGCTGAACCCGGTGAAGTTCAAGCAGGTCAGCTCGACGCTGCTGGGCTCGGTGCGGGCCGACCGGGACTTCGGTTCGGAGCAGATGCTGGCCCTGGGGCAGGCGATGCGCGGCTTCACCCCCTCCTCGTCCGAGTTCGCCTCGGTCCCGGTCGGCGACACCGCGTACGAGGTCAAGGGGATCGGCTCGACCGTGAAGTGGGACGAGGCGAAGGCGGCCAAGCTCTTCGAGTCGCTCCGCGAGGACCGGCCGCTGGCGGACGCCCCCGCCGGGCGGCCGGGACAGCCCGCCCAGGGCGGCGGCGGCCGGCCCCCGGCGGCGGTCCCGGTCGACGTGCCGCCCGACCAGATCCGCGTCCAGGTGGAGAACGGCACCCGCATCGACGGCCTCGGCGGCCGGGTGGACTCCGCGCTGCGCGCCACCGGCTTCGACACCACCGGGGTCCCCGGCGGCGGCGCCCGCCGGGACGTCAAGCGCACGGTGATCACCTACGACCCCCGCTGGGACCGCTCGGCCCGCACGGTGGCGACCGCCCTGCCCGGCAGCGAGCTGCGCGCGGTGGCGGGCCAGGGCCGCACGGTCCTTGTGACGGCCGGTACGGACTACCAGAAGGTGGTCCCGGTCCGCGCGGACGACCCCTACCAGGGCCGTTTCGCGGTCGCCACCGGCGACCAGGTCAACTGCGGCACGTGACGGCCCGGACTACTTCGTCCGCTCCAGCAGGGACACCTGGAGTCCGCGGACGCTGGTCTTGCGGATCACCTTGTAGTGGCTCTGCAGTGCCTTCGCCTGCGCCCCGGGCAGCTTGTGGTACGGGTTGTCCGTCCCGCTCCAGGTGACGACCCAGATGCGGCGCGTGCTGTCGAGGCAGGCGACGGGCAGGGGGCACTCCCGCGGGAACAGGTCGTCGCGCTGCACCGCGGTGCGCTCGGAGAACACGTCACGGAGCTTGACGCGGCCGGGGAGGAAGTACTCCACCTGGAAGTCGATCATGTACACGCTGTCGGAGCCCCGGACGGGCACGAACCCGTCCCCGGGCTGGTAGCCCTTGGCGATGATCCCCGCGGCCGCCTCGCCGTCGAGGCCCACCTTCACGAGCTCCGTGCGCAACTGGCGCTGGTCGGGGAGGCCCAGGAGCACGATGGCCGCCAGCCCGGCCACGCCCACCGCCTTCGGCTTGACCGCGGCCAGACCGGCGGCGGCCAGCACCACCCAGGCGGGGACCGTGAACAGCAGGTACCGGTCCATGAAGTAGGAGGTGCTGCCCTGCGAGACCAGGAAGTCGGCCGCGATGGGGACCGCTCCGATCAGGCCGAGCTCCAGCGCGGGTCGCCGGCCCCGGGCCCATGCGAGGGGGAGCAGCGCGGCCGCCGCGACGGCGAGGGCGACGAGCGGGCTGCCGTAGAGGGCGCTCCACAGGTCGGCGAGGTTCCGCAGGTGCGGGGTCTTGATCCAGCTGATCTGCCGGCCCACCTGACGCTGCCCCAGCAGCACCAGCGGGATCACCGGCACCAGCGCGACGACGGTCGTGAGGGCATAGGCACCGACGGTGCGGCCACGGCGGTCGCGCCGCCAGCGCAGCACCACGATCAGCGCGTGGGGCAGCAGGAACAGCAGCGAGACGATGTGGAACAGCCCGGCCAGCGCGACCGCGAGGGCGTACGGGGCCCAGCGCCGCAGGGTCGGCCGGTCGAGCGCCCGCATCAGCAGCCAGGTGGCGGCGGTGACCGCCAGCAGGACGAAGGCGTACGACCGGGCTTCCTGCCCGTACCGGGAGACCGACGGGAGCAGGGCGAAGAGGAGGCCGGCGAAGACGGAAGTGCGGCGGTCGAAGAGCCGACGGGCCGTCAGTACGACGAAGCCCGCGGCCGCGGCCATGGCCAGCGCCGACGGCATGCGCAGCATCGTCTCGGAGTCGCCGAAGGCGGACATCCAGAAGTGCAGGACCAGGTAGTAGAGGCCGGAGACGGCGTCCACGTGGCCGAGCGTCTCGATCAGGTCCCCGGTGCTGCGCGAGGCGGCGCTCCAGCTGGCCAGCTCGTCGCGCCAGGGCTGCGCTCCGGCGCTTCCGTAGACGGTGACGGCGAGCGTCAGCAGCGCCGCCCACAGCCAGTCGAAGCGCGCCGCCCGCGAAGCCGGTGCGCCGCCGGTCGCCGGGTGCGGCACGCGGCGGACCGAGCCGGCCTCCGGTATGGCAGCCGTACTCCTGCTCGTCATCTGCTCGTACCTTCCGGGTCCACGGGACGGCTGCGGTGCGCCGGCGCATGGGAAATCCGGACCGGGCTCGACGTTCCAGGGTAGATCAGTCTCCGTGGCCGCAACCAATCCGCGGCGGCTCCCCCTGCGGGGGCGCCCTGCGTCACCTGGAGCGGACCGGCGGATCGCTCTTGGGCAGCGAGACCTTCGCCCCGTCCAGCAACCGCTTGAGCGCCGCCGACAACGGCCGCTCGGCGAAGCGGTGGACGAGCCAGGAGAGCAGCAGGACGGCGGTCAGACAGAGGGCCAGCAGCGGGAACGGTGCGATGCCGTGGTTGCGGCCCCAGCGGATCATCGCCCAGCCGAGCTCCTGGTGGAGCAGGTAGACGGGGTAGGTGAGCGCACCGGCCACCGTGAGCCACTTCCAGCGGATCCAGTTGAGGGCGCCCATCGCCGCGGCGAGCATGACCAGGAAGGCTCCGGCGGAGACGGCGGCCATCACCGGCCAGGACAGGGTGTGGTGCACCTCGTACTCGTAGCCGCCCACGGTGATGTGCAGCCGGTTCTGCGCCAACAGCCAGGAGAAGGCGACCACCCCGAGCAGCAGCGGGTTCACGCCGAACCGGTAGATGAGGTACATCGCGACGCCCGCGATGAAGTACGGGGCGTCCTGCGGCATGAAGACGGTGTCCATCAGCTTGCTGTCCGCACTCGGCGTGATCACCGCGAGGATCGTCCAGATCCCGCAGAACGCCAGCACCCGGCGGTACGTCAGGCCCATGACGGCGACGACTGCGAAGAGCAGGTAGAAGCGGAGCTCGATCCAGAGCGTCCAGTAGACGCCGTCGGCCTCGGTCACGCCGAGGGGGCGCTCCAGCATCGTGAGGTTGGTCAGCACGTCGCTGATGCTCATCGGTTTGCGGCTGGCGCGGACGGTTGCCGCGAAGTTCACCACGAGGGTGGTGATGACGATGCCGACCCAGTAGGCCGGGTAGAGCCGCACGACCCGGGAGGTGAAGTAGTCCCGGGGAGAACGGCCCCAGCAGGACATGCAGATGACGAAGCCGCTGATGAGGAAGAACAGCTGGACGCCCATCCACCCGTAGGAGGCCACCCGGTGGACGCTCGGCATCAGCGTCCGCGGGGTCGAGCCCCAGACCTCGGGGTGGATGTTGACGCCGGCCCAGTGGAAGGAGACCACGGAGAGTGCCGCTATCAGGCGCAGTCCGTCCAGGACGTAGAGCCGGGGGCGGCGCGCGGCGCCCGCGGCCCGGGGAGCCGTTCGCGCGGGCACGGCATCCAGCACAGGCGGGGGTGGTATCACAGCTGACATGGGGGCTCGACTCCGCGATGTGTCCGGCTCGGGATCCGACGTCGCATCCGCTGGCGCGCACGCCCCGACGTCTGACGCAACCTTACGGGCGGCTTACGGCGCCGCACGACGTGATGGCGGTTCCGTGATTCGAAACACGCGCCGTTCCGCTCCACGCGCGCGTGGGCTCAGGCCTCGAACCCCTGGGCGGCGCGCTCCTCGCGCAGTGCCATGATCGCCTGGCGGCGGGCCAGCCGGTGGGTGCGGCGGATCTGGGCCTCCTGGAAGCGGCGCTCGTCCTGCTCCGTCTCCGGGAGGACGGGCGGTACCACGCGCGGCTTGCCGTCGGCGTCGACCGCCGCGAAGACGAGGTAGGCGCTGCCGACCTGGGTGGCGGGGGTGGATTCGTTCCAGCGCTCCGCGAGGACCCGTACGCCGATCTCCATGGAGGTGCGGCCGGTCCAGTTGCACTGGGCCTTCACGTGGACGAGGTCGCCGACCCGGACCGGGGCGAGGAAGGCCATCTCGTCCATGGACGCGGTGACCGCGGGACCGCCCGAGTGGCGCCCGGCCACGGCGCCCGCCGCGTCGTCCACCAGCTTCATGATCACTCCACCGTGGACGGTGCCCAGGAGGTTCGTGTCGTTGGCGGTCATGATGTGGCTGAGGGTGGTCCGGGAAGCCGAGATCGGCTTGCCCGGCGGATCGCCCGCTATCTCTGTCATACGAACACCTTAAAGCCGTCCCCGAAGCATCAGCTCTGCAACAGCACCGGTACGAAGTGCCCACCGGGCTGTCGGGCGGCTCCGCCGGGAAGGCATCCTTGGGCACATGAATGACTGGCCCGAGCCCGAGGGTCCGCAGCGGATGCGGCACATCCAGCGGCAGCAGCCGCCCGTCCGGCAGCCCGGCCCGCCCCGGCCGCCCGCCGACCCTCCGGTGCGGCAGCCCGCGTACGGCGTGCCGCCGCAGCAGGTGCAGAGCCCCGGCTCCTACGACAGCGGCTACAACACCGGGCAGGTCTACGGCACGCCCGCGGGCGGCGGGGGCGGGCGGCCGCCCGGCGGCCCTCTGCGCCCGGGTCGGGGCGGCGACGAACCCGTACCCGTCCGCGCCGTCGTCGACTGGCGCAAGCGGATCAAGATCGGCTCGATCGTCCTGGTCTCCGCGCTGGTGGTCACCACGGTCGGCACCTATTTCTGGGCCGACTCCAAGGTGCGCCGCGAGGTGGACCTGTCGAAGGTCATCGAGCGCCCCAAGGAGGGCGACTGCACGACGTACCTCATCGTCGGCTCCGACAGCCGCGAGGGCATGTCCGACGAGGAGAAGAAGAAGCTCCACACCGGCTCGGCCGAGGGCAAGCGCACCGACTCGATGATGATCCTGGCGAAGTGCTCCAGCGGGAACACCATGATCTCGCTGCCGCGCGACTCGGACGTGGAGGTCCCGTCCTTCGTCGGCTCGCAGTCCGGCAAGAAGTTCCCCGCCCAGGGCCGCCGGGTCAAGCTCAACGCGGCGTACGCGGAGGACGGCCCGGAGCTGCTCGTGCGCACGATCGAGTTCAACACGGGCCTGCGCATCGACCACTACGCCGAGATCGGCTTCGCCGGCTTCGCGAACATCGTGGACGCGCTGGGCGGCGTGGAGCTGGACATCGAGAAGGGGTTCAAGGACGAGAAGTCCGGAGCCGACTTCAAGGCCGGCCGGCAGACGCTGAACGGCAGCCAGTCGCTGGCCTTCGTCCGTACCCGGTACGCCTTCGCCGAGTCCGACCTGCAACGGACGAAGAACCAGCAGAAGTTCCTGTCGGCCCTGGCCAGTCAGGCGGCGACGCCGTCGACGATCCTCAATCCCTTCGCCCTGTACCCGGTGATGGGCGCAGGACTGGACACCGTGATCGTGGACAAGGACATGGGGCTGTGGGACATGGGGCAGATGTTCTTCGCCATGAAGGGCGTCAACGGCGGTGACGGGGTGTCGATGAACATGCCCATCTCCGGTGAGCGCGGCGGCAACCTGATCTGGGACAAGGCCAAGGTGCAGCAGTTGGTGAAGCAGATCCAGAACGACGAGAAGGTCACGGTACAGAGCCGCTGACCCGGTGCGGGGGCGCGGCGGCGCGGGTGCCGGCGTGCGCCGGGGTGCGGGAGCGGTCCGGTAGGTTGCCGAAGAACGTGTTGCGGCTCACACGCCGGGGGGGAGTCCGGGAGTCCGTGCTTTCGGTGCGGCACGGAACCGGACGGGCGTCCCTCCTCCCTCTGGAGCGTCCATGTCCCTGCACCCGTCCCCGCGCGCCTTCCCCAGGCCGCAGTCAGACGGTGACCACCTCGCGAGCCCGCCCGGCATCCCCGGACGGGCGTCGCCCGGGCTCGCGTCCGGGCCGCGGCTGCACGTCCTGGACGGGCTGCGCATCGTCGCGGCGGTGGCCGTGCTCTTCCACCACTACACGCGCGAGGGACTCTGGGGGCGCGACGCCTTCGGCTGGCTGACGACGTTCGGCCGCTACAGCTGGCTCGGCGTCGAGCTGTTCTTCATGATCAGCGGCTTCGTCATCTGCATGTCGGCCTGGGGACGGCCGCTCGGCGGCTACCTGCGCAGCCGCGTGGTCCGCCTCGGACCGGCCTACTGGTTCTGCGTGCTGGTCACCACGGCCGTCCTGCTCGTCGACGGCGAGCCTTTGGGCGGGGCCGGGCCCGGGTTGAGTCAGGTCCTGACGAACCTGACGATGTTCCAGACGCCGCTCAGGAGCAATCAACTGGACATGTCGTACTGGACGCTGTGGTCCGAGGTCCGGTTCTACCTGCTCTTCGCCGTGGTCGCCCGGACGGGGCTGACGTACCGCAAAGTGATGAACTTCTGCTGGATCTGGACGGTGGCCTCGCTCCTGGCGCCGACGTCCGGGCTGCCCGTCCTCGACACCCTGGCGAACCCGGTCTACTCACCGCTGTTCGTCTCCGGCATCTGCTTCTACCTGATCCGCCGGGAAGGCCCGCGCGCCGGCGAGCCGTGGGCCCTGCTGGGCTTCTCGTGGCTGCTGATGCAGCGCTGGCTGAACGACATCGTCCACTGGAACACCGTCAAGGGCGACCGGCTGTCCTGGGAGGCGTGCCTGGTCGTCGTCAGCGCCTGCTACCTCGTGATGGCCGCCGTCGCCCTGCGCCGGCTCGACCGGATCGACTGGCGGTGGCTGCCGGTCGGCGGCGCGATGTCGTACCCGCTGTACCTGCTGCACCAGCAGATCGGCATCACCCTGCTGCGCCAATGGCACCGCGACGTCGAACCGTGGACGCTGCTGCTGTCGGCGGTCGCCGTGATACTGGCGGCGTCCTGGCTGATCCAGCGCTTCGTGGAACGGCCGTCCGCCCAGCTGCTGAGGCAGTGGCTGGAGACCCGCCCGGCGCGCGCCCGACCGTCCGCGTAAACGGCGAAGGGGGCACCCCCGAGGGGGTGCCCCCTTCCCTGCGTCCTGAGCCGTTACTTGCCGGCGCGGGCGCGGAGCTTCCACGGCATGGCGATGGACTCGAGCTGCACCGCGAGGTTCATCTTGGACTCGCCGACGGTGCGGTCCTCGAAGTGGATCGGCACCTCCATGACCTGGAAGCCGCGGCGCAGGGCCTTGTACTTCATCTCCACCTGGAAGCTGTAGCCGGCGCTGCCGATCGACGCGAGGTCGATCGCCTTGAGCGCGTCGGCGCTCCACAGGTTGAAGCCGCCCGTGATGTCGCGGACGCGGGTGCCGAGGATGGTGCTCGCGTAGGCGTTGGCCCAGCGGGAGAGCAGCTTGCGGTGCGCGCCCCAGGCGTCGGAGAGGGTGCCGCCGGGGACGTAGCGGCTGCCGACGACCAGACCGGCGCCGGTGGAGCGGGCGACGCCCAGCATCTCGGCGATCTTGGCGGCGGGGTGGGAGCCGTCCGCGTCCATCTGGAGCACGTACTCGGCGCCGTCCTCGACGGCCTTGGCCATGCCGGCCGCGTAGGCGCGGCCGAGGCCGTCCTTGGCGGTGCGGTGCAGGACCGACATGCGCGGCTTGCCGTCCTTGGTGAGGAAACCCTCGGCGAGCTCGTCGGCGATCTTGCCGGTGCCGTCGGGCGAGGAGTCGTCGACGACCAGCAGCCGCAGGCCCGGCTGGTCGAGGCCCATGAGCAGCTCGACCATGCCCGGCAGGTTGCCCGCCTCGTTGTACGTGGGCATGACCACGGTGAGCGGGGTGTGCGCCCAGCTGTCGGGGAGCTTCGTGGATGCGACGTCGGTCGCGCGGGGAGTCTGCTGCTCGCCTATCACAGGGTTATGCCTCACTGGAGTTGGTCACCGGTCGGAGGAGAAGCGGACGGATGCGGAAGGCAGCTCTGCCTCGCACCACACCCGTGCCCCTGCGCGGAGTTCGTTGTCAGCCCCTACCACGGCGCCGTCCCCGATGACCGCGCCGTCAAGCACCGTGCGCGAACCCACCGAAGCGCGGGCGCCGATCAGGCTGGCGCTCACGTGGGTGTCCGCACCGATGATCGCGCCTTCCAGGACGATGGAGCCCTGTACGACCGCTCCCGCCCCGATGCGGGCGCCAGCCCCGACAACGGTACCGCCCGACAGCTTGGCGCCTTCCGCCACCTCGGCGCCCGGGAGCACCAGGGCCTCACCGCGCGGGCCGGGGACCGCCGGGGAGGAGACGATACCGCGCACGAGGTCCGCGGAGGCCTGGACGAACGACTCGGGCTTGCCGAGGTCCAGCCAGTAGGTGTCCTCGGTGACGCCGTGCAGCTTGGCGCCGGAGGCCAGCAGGCCGGGGAAGGTCTCGCGTTCGACCGATACCGGCCGACCGGCCGGGATGGAGTCGATGACGCTGCGGCGGAAGACGTAGCAGCCGGCGTTGATCTGGTCGGTGACGATCTCCTCGGGGGTCTGCGGCTTCTCGGTGAAGGCCAGCACCCGCCCCTCGGCATCCGTCGGGACCAGGCCGAAGGCGCGCGGGTCCTCGACCCGCACCAGGTGCAGGGAGACGTCGGCCCCGGCCGTCTGGTGGGACTCGACCAGGCCGGCGATGTCCAGGCCGGTGAGGATGTCGCCGTTGAAGACGAGGACGGGGGCGTCCGGTCCGCCCGTCAGCCGCTGGGCGGCGTTGCGGATGGCGCCGCCGGTGCCGAGGGGTTCGTCCTCGACGACGTACTCCAGCTTGATGCCGAAGTCCGAACCGTCACCGAAGTAGGGCTCGAAGACCTCGGCGAGGTAGCAGGTGGCCATCACGATGTGGGTGACACCGGCGGCGGCGGCCCTGGCTATCTGGTGTGCGAGGAACGGGACACCTGCGGCCGGAACCATCGGCTTGGGGGTGTTCACCGTCACGGGACGCAGCCGCGTCCCCTGCCCGCCAACCAGCAGGATCGCTTCCGTCATTGCTTTCTCCCCAACCGGTTCAGGCGTACGAAGGTTCAAATTTAGCCCATGCGGGGGCGCCCGAAGGCCGGAGGCGGCGCGTGCTGCGGGGGCGTGTGGCGGCGGGCGCGGGGCCTGCGGCGCGGAACACCGTTGCCCGCGGGGCAGGTCGGGACCCTCGACGACGTCGGGGCCGGACGGCCGCGCACGCGGGAAGGGAGGAAGGCCCGTGGCGTTGTTGCGGATTCGATACCCGACGGCCGTCGGCGTTCAGGTCCGTCGTGGTGTCCGGCCCGGGCGGCTCGGCGGAACGAAGGCGCCGGCCGGGCCGGCCCGGCCGGGGGATCCGGCCGGGCGGGCGGGCGGACGATCAGGGGAGGTTGCGCGCCATGACGATGCGCTGGACCTGGTTCGTGCCCTCGTAGATCTGGGTGATCTTGGCGTCGCGCATCATGCGCTCGACCGGGTAGTCGCGGGTGTAGCCGTAGCCACCGAGGAGTTGGACCGCGTCGGTGGTGACCTCCATGGCGACGTCGGAGGCGAAGCACTTGGCGGCGGCGCCGAAGAACGTGAGGTCCTCCTTGTCACCGCCGGCGGAAACGCGCTCGGACTTGGCGGCGGCCGAGTAGGTGAGCTGGCGGGCGGCCTCGATCTTCATGGCCATGTCCGCGAGCATGAACTGCACGCCCTGGAAGTCACCGATCGGCTTGCCGAACTGCTTGCGCTCCTGGACGTAGCCCTTGGCGTAGTCCAGGGCGCCCTGGGCGATGCCGAGGGCCTGCGCCGCGATGGTGATGCGGGTGTGGTCCAGCGTCTTCATCGCGGTGGCGAAGCCGGTGCCCTCGGCGCCGATCATGCGGTCCGCGGGGATCCGCACGTTGTCGAGGTAGACCTCGCGGGTCGGGGAGCCCTTGATGCCGAGCTTCTTCTCCGGCGCGCCGAAGGAGACGCCCTCGTCGCCCTTCTCCACGACGAAGGCGCTGATGCCCTTGGAGCGCTTCTCCGGGTCGGTGACCGCCATGACCGTGTAGTACTCGGAGACGCCCGCGTTGGTGATCCAGCGCTTGACGCCGTTGAGGACCCAGAAGTCGCCGTCGCGCACCGCGCGGGTCTTCATGCCCGCGGCGTCGGAGCCCGCGTCGGGCTCGGAGAGGGCGTACGAGAACATCGCGTCGCCCTTGGCCAGCGGGCCGAGGTACTTGGCCTTGAGCTCCTCGGAACCGGAGAGGATCACCGGGAGCGAGCCGAGCTTGTTCACGGCCGGGATGAGGGAGGAGGAGGCGCAGACACGGGCCACTTCCTCGATCACGATCACGGTGGCGAGCGCGTCCGCGCCGGCGCCGCCGTAGGTCTCGGGCACGTGGACGGCGTGCAGGTCGTTGGCGACCAGCGCGTCGAGGGCCTCCTGCGGGAAGCGCGACTCCTCGTCGACCGCCGCGGCGAACGGCAGGATCTTCGCCTCGGCGAGCGAGCGGACGGACTCGCGGAGCATGTCGTGCTCCTCGGCCGGGCGGTACAGGTCGAAGTCGGCAGAACCCGCCAAGATCTCTCACTCCCCAGGTGTGATGCGTGGTGCGCGCTGCGTGGTGTCGGCGCGCGATCCGTGATGCTAACTACCGTTAAGTAACCCGAAGCTTAGTCTCCGGCGTCAGGGCAGCGATATGTACGGCGTACGTGAGCTGCGTGACAGCGGGGGCCCCTGGTGCCTTCGTGGGGAGCGTCCCCCCTGGCGGGCCCGACTATGCTCAGTGGCCGCAAACGGCCCCGCACCTCTGGAGCACCCATGGCCCCCCTCAAGATCACTGTGATCGGCACCGGCTACCTCGGCGCGACGCACGCCGCCGCCATGGCCGAGCTGGGCTTCGAGGTGCTGGGCCTGGACGTGGTGCCGGAGAAGATCGAGATGCTGGCCGCGGGCCGGGTCCCCATGTACGAACCCGGGCTGGAGGAGCTGCTGGCCGCGCACGTGGCCGGGCTGCCCGGGTCGTCCGGGCGGCTGCGCTTCACCCGCTCCTGGGAGGAGGTCGGCGCCTTCGGCGACGTCCACTTCCTGTGCGTCAACACTCCGCAGAAGCACGGTGAGTACGCCTGCGACATGTCGTACGTGGACTCCGCGCTGGAATCGCTGGCCCCGCACCTGACCCGGCCCGTGCTGGTCGTGGGCAAGTCCACGGTTCCGGTGGGCTCCGCGGAGCGCCTCTCGGCGAAGCTGGCGGCGCTGGCCCCGGCGGGCGCGGACGTGGAGCTGGCGTGGAACCCGGAGTTCCTGCGGGAGGGCTTCGCGGTGCAGGACACCCTGCACCCGGACCGGATCGTGATCGGCGTACAGGGCGACCGCGGCGAGAAGGTGCTGCGGGAGGTCTACGAGACGCCGATGGCTGAGGGCACACCGCTGGTGGTGACGGACTTCCCCACCGCGGAGCTGGTCAAGACGGCCGCCAATTCCTTCCTCGCGACGAAGATCTCCTTCATCAACGCCATGGCCGAGGTCTGCGAGGCGGCCGGCGGTGACGTGGTGAAGCTGGCGGAGGCGATCGGCTACGACGAGCGGATCGGCTCCAAGTTCCTGCGGGCCGGCATCGGCTTCGGCGGCGGCTGCCTGCCCAAGGACATCCGGGCGTTCATGGCGCGGGCGGGCGAGCTGGGCGCGGACCAGGCGCTGACGTTCCTGCGCGAGGTCGACTCCATCAACATGCGCCGCCGCGGGCACATGGTGGAGCTGGCGCGCGAAGCGGTCGGCGGCTCCTTCCTCGGCAAGCGCGTCGCGGTGCTCGGCGCCACCTTCAAGCCGGACTCCGACGACGTGCGCGACTCCCCCGCGCTGAACGTCGCCGGGCAGATCCACCTCCAGGGCGGCCAGGTCACCGTCTACGACCCGAAGGGCATGGAGAACGCGCGGCGCGTCTTCCCGACCCTCGGCTACGCGGAGTCCGCCGTCGCGGCGGCGCGGGGCGCGGAGGTCGTCCTGCACCTCACCGAGTGGCGGGAGTTCCGCGAGCTGGACCCGGCCGCGCTGGGCGAGGTCGTCACCGACCGCCTCGTCCTGGACGGCCGCAACGCCCTCGACCCCGACCTGTGGCGGGGCGCCGGGTGGACCTACCGGGCGATGGGGCGGCCGCGCGCCTGAAGGGGCGCGCCTCAGCCGGATGCCACGCGTCCGAGGGTCCGGGGCCTCAGCCGGGCGCCGCGCGCCCGAGGGCCCGGGGCCTCAGCCGGGCGCCGCGCGCCCGAGGGTCCGGGGCCTCAGCCGGACGCCGCGCGTCCGAGCGCCCGCACCCCGTCCGCACCGGGCACCTCGCGGGGCGGCGGATCGGTAGAGTGGCGGCCGATGAGCGCTACCAGCAGCCCCCCGGCCGCCCCCGACTCGGCCCCGGCGGCCCCGCACGACGGGCAGGGAACCTCCCCGGGAGCCGGGCGGGGACGCGGCGCCCTCGTGGGGGTAGTGGCCCTCTGGTCGGCCACCCGGGCGCTGATGCTGTGGCTGCTCGTGCACGACTTCCACAGCTCGAACCTCGTGCGCGTGGACGTCAGCGGGACGTACCACACCTGGTACCAAGTCCTGATCACATGGTCGATGCCGCACGACGACATCACCTGGCAGTACCCGCCGGCGGCCGCGGCGATCTTCCTCTCGCCCGACCTGCTGCCGTTCCTCACCTACTTCCAGGCCTTCGTCGCCCTGACGGTGCTCTGCGACGGCGTCATCCTCGCCGGCCTGGTCCGCGCCGCCCGCCGCAGTGACGGCAGCATGGCCGGCGCCCTGCTCTGGCTGGTCACGCTGCCGCTGCTGATGGCGACGCCGTTCGCGCGCTACGACCTCCAGGTGACGCTGCTCGCGGTCGGTTCGCTGTTGTGCCTGCGCCACCGCCCCCGGCTCGGCGGTGTGATCGCGGGCATCGGCGCGATGGTCAAGGTGTGGCCGCTGCTCACCCTGCTGGGCACCCCGCGCGGCAGGTCCACGCGGGAGGCCGTCGTCGCGGCCGCCCTGTCCTGCGCGGCGCTGCTCGCCGTCTTCGCGGCCCTCTTCCGGGACTCCCTCGGCTTCCTCGGCAACCAGGGCGACCGGGGCGTCCAGGTCGAGTCCGTCGGCGGCTCGGCGCTGATGCTCGCCATGAGGACGAAGGTCTGGCCGGGGAAGATCGCCTTCCAGTACGGCGCCTTCGAGTACGTCGGCCCGTACGTCCCGGTCATCGCGCGGGCCTCGCTCGCCCTCACCGTGGCCGGCTTCCTGCTGCTGCTCCTGTGGCGGGTCAAGGCGCGTCGCTGGACGACCGCGACCCCGCTGGACGCCGCGCTCTGCGCGGTCATGGTGTTCACCGTGACCAGCCGCGTCATCAGCCCCCAGTACATGATCTGGCTGCTCGGCCTCGCGGCCGTCTGCCTGACCTCCAGGCACACCACCCAGCGCCCGGTCGCATGGCTGCTGGCCGCCGCCGCGGTGCTGACGTCGCTGGTGTTCCCCGTCTGGTACGGCGACGTCCTGCAGAACACCTGGTTCGGCACGCTCCTGCTGTGCGCCCGCAACGGCGTCCTGCTCTACGCGACCGTCTGGTCCGGCGTCCGGCTGTGGAAGGCGACCGTCAGCACCGCAGGCGTGGAGCCCGGCCCGGCCCGGACACCCGGACCCGCCCGGGCCGAGCGCGGCTAGAGCGCGCGGCTGGAGCGCGGGGCCGGAGCGCGGGGCCGGGGCGCGCGTGTGGGAGCGCGCGGCTGGGCCGGGCGCTGCGCGGCGCCCGCCGGGGCCGGGCAGGCTAGGCCGGGCGGCGGTGTTGGGCCGCGCGGCCGGTGAACTCCGCGTCACGCAGGACGCGTTGGGCGTTGCCCCAGGTGAGCAGGGCCAGGTCGGGTTCCGTCCAACCGCGCTCCAGGAGTTCGGCGACCAGCCTCGGGTAGCCCGAGGGGTCGGTCAGGCCGGCCGGGCGGGGGCTGCCGGGTTCGGCCCCGAAAGCGGCGCCGAGGCCGACGCCGTTCGGGCCCGCGAGCGCCCGTACGTGGTCCACGTGGTCCGCCACCGCGTGCAGGGAGTCCCCGGTCCGCTCGGTGTCGAAGGTGACCATCGCCAGCCCGCCCGCCGCGCGCAGCGCGAGCAGCACCTCGTCGGCCACGTTCGACGGATGCGGGTTGAGGGCCGCGGCCCCGGTGTTCGAGATGATGACCGGCGCTTTGGAGGCGCCCGCGAGCTGGCAGGCCACCGCCGACGGGCATCCGGCCAGGTCCACCAGCATGCCCAGCCGGTTCATCTCCTTGACCACCTCGTGGCCGAAGACCGTCAGGCCCTCCCGCGCCCAGGGCGCCCCGGCGGGCGCGAGGACGCGTACGCCCAGCGCGTGGAACGCGCGCAGCGCCCCCAGCGAGCCGCTCAGCGTCCGGCCGGGCACCGGGCCGAGGAACGCGGCGATCCGGCCCCGGTTGCGGGCGTCCACCATGTCGCCGGGGGTCAGCGCGAGGCACAGGCTGTCGGGGTAGCGGCGCACGAGGGACAGCGCCACGTCGATCTGCTCCAGGGTCTCGGAGACCACCTGGTCGCAGGCCGGCGCCTCGCTCGGCGTCAGCAGGGACCAGAACTGGGCGCCGACCCCGCCGGCGCGCAGCCTGGGGATGTCGGTGTCGACACCGAGGTCCGGGGTGTCGATGTCGTGGTACGGGCTCTGGCGCAGCGTCCAGACCAGGGTGTTGCAGCCGTCGGCGACGGGGTGCTCGGACAGCAGCTCCATGGCCCGGTCCAGGGCCCCGGGTGCCGCGCCCTGGGCGGCGAGGTCGTCGGATCCCAAGGAGCCGGGGCCCACGTCGGTGCCGGGGCTCGGAAGGGGTTCGTCCTGCAAGTCGGCCATGGCGTTCGCTCCGGTCTCGGCGCAGCAGGGAGAGAAGCGGGGTTCGTCTGGCCACGGTGACACGCGGGGCGCCCGGGTTCACGGCGGGTGTGGCGTTCGGGTGTCACCGCGGGGCGGGCACCCGAACGCCAAGGCGTCCCGGCTCTAGATCACCGCGTTGGAGGGGCCGCGGGTCGCCGACAGGTCGCGCGCCACCGCTTCGGCGTCGCGCAGCGCCCGTACCGCGTTGGACCAGGTCAGCTTGGCCAGGTCGGCACGGGACCAGCCGCGGGTCAGCAGCTCCGCGATCAGGTTCGGGTAGCCCGCCACGTCGTCCAGCCCGCACGGGGTGAAGGCCGTGCCGTCGTAGTCGCCGCCGATGCCGATGTGGTCGACGCCCGCCACCTCGCGCATGTGGTCCAGGTGGTCCGCGACGGTGGCGGCCGTGGCCACCGGGCGCGGGTGCTCCGCCTCGAAGGCCCGGTGCAGGGCCATCGCCCCGGGCGTGGTGTCGAGGTGGTGGAAGCCGTGCGCGCGCAGGTTCTCGTCGGCGGCCAGCGTCCACTCCACGGCCCCGGGCAGGATGAACTTCGGCACGAAGGTGGCCATGGCCACCCCGCCGTTGGCCGGGAGCAGCGCCAGCACGTCGTCCGGGACGTTGCGCGGGTGGTCGCACACGGCACGCGCGGAGGAGTGCGAGAAGATCACCGGCGCGGTGGACACCTCGATGGCGTCCCGCATCGTCGTCTCGGCGACGTGCGAGAGGTCGACGAGCATGCCGATGCGGTTCATCTCGCGCACGACCTCGCGGCCGAAGCCGGTGAGGCCGCCGTGCCGGGCCTCGTCGGTGGCCGAGTCCGCCCAGTCGATGGTGTCGTTGTGCGTGAGCGTCATGTACCGCACGCCGAGCTGGTGCAGGGCGCGCAGGGTGGCGAGCGAGTTGTTGATGGAGTGCCCGCCCTCGGCGCCCATCAGCGAGGCGATCCGGCCCTCGGCGCGGGCCGTCTCCATGTCGTCCGCCGTCAGCGCCCGGGCGAAGTCCTCGGGGTAACGGGCGATCAGCTGGGCGACGCCGTCGATCTGTTCGAGGGTGGCGCTGACCGCCGTGTCGCCCGCGTAGTCCGACCGTACGAAGACGGACCAGAACTGCGCACCGACACCCCCGGCGCGCAGCCGGGGGATGTCGGTGTGCAGGGTGCCGCGCTGGTCGCCGGCGATGTCCAGCCGGTCCAGGTCGTAGCGGGCCTGCTCGCGCAGCGCCCAGGGCAGGTCGTTGTGGCCGTCCACCACGGGGTGCTCGGCCAGCAGCTCGCGCGCCTCGGCCAGGCGCTGCGCGGCGCTCACTTGCCGAACCCGAAGGACTCCGTGCCGGCGACCTTCGTACGCAGCCGCTTGCCCTTCTCGGTGGCCTGGTCGTTCAGCTCCTGCTGGAAGTCCCGCATCCGGGCCAGCAGCTCCGTGTCGTGCGCGGCCAGCATCCGTACGGCCAGCAGGCCCGCGTTGCGCGCTCCGGCGACGGAGACGGTGGCCACGGGAACCCCGGCGGGCATCTGGACGATCGACAGCAGGGAGTCCATGCCGTCGAGGTACCTGAGCGGTACCGGGACGCCGATCACGGGCAGCGGGGTGACCGACGCGAGCATGCCGGGCAGGTGGGCGGCGCCGCCGGCGCCCGCGATGATGGCCTTGAGGCCGCGTGCGTCGGCCCGCTCCCCGTACGCGATCATCTCGCGCGGCATCCGGTGCGCGGAGACGACGTCGACCTCGTAGGGGATCTCGAACTCGTCCAGCGCCTGGGCTGCGGCCTCCATGACCGGCCAGTCCGAGTCGGAGCCCATGACAATGCCGATGACGGGGCCCGAGGGGCCTGCGGTAGAGCTGGTGCTCATTCGGTGATCGTCCCTCTGAGGTAGCCGGCTGCGTGACGTGCGCGCTCCAGCACATCGTCCAGGTCGTCGCCGTAGGTGTTGACGTGGCCGACCTTGCGGCCGTGTTTCACGTCCTTGCCGTACATGTGGATCTTGAGCTGCGGGTCGTGGGCCATGCAGTGCAGGTAGGCCGCGTACATGTCGGGGTAATCGCCGCCCAGGACGTTCGCCATGACCGTCCAGCGGGCGCGCGGGCGCGGGTCGCCCAGCGGCAGGTCCAGGACCGCCCGTACGTGGTTGGCGAACTGGGAGGTGACCGCGCCGTCCTGGGTCCAGTGGCCGCTGTTGTGCGGGCGCATGGCCAGTTCGTTGACCAGGATCCGGCCGTCGGTGGTCTCGAACAGTTCGACGGCCAGGTGACCGGTCACGCCGAGTTCCTTCGCGATCCGCAGGGCCAGCGCCTGCGCCTCGCCCGCCAGCTCCTCCGACAGGTTCGGGGCGGGCGCGATCACCGTGTCGCACACGCCGTCGACCTGGACGGACTCCACCACGGGGTAGGCCACCGCCTGGCCGTGCGGGGAGCGGACGATGTTGGCCGCGAGCTCGCGGACGTAGTCCACCTTCTCCTCGGCCAGGACGGGGACGCCCGCCTTGAAGGGGGCCTGCGCGTCCTCGGGTGTGCGGACGAACCACACGCCCTTGCCGTCGTAGCCGCCGCGCACCGTCTTGAGGATGACGGGGAACCCGCCGACCTCGTCCGCGAAGGCCACCGCGTCCGCCGGATCGCTCACGATCCGGTGGCGGGGGCTGGGCGCGCCGATCTCGTCGAGGCGGGCGCGCATCACCCCCTTGTCGGCGGCATGCATCAACGCGTCGGGCCCCGGGCGGACGGGGATGCCGTCCGCTTCCAGGGCCCGCAGGTGTTCGATGGGTACATGCTCGTGGTCGAAGGTGATCACGTCACAGCCGCGCGCGAAGGCACGCAGCGTCTCCAGGTCGCGATAGTCGCCGATGACGACATCGTTCACGACCTGGGCCGCCGAGTCCTGTGGGGTGTCACTGAGGAGCTTGAATCTGATGCCGAGGGGGATACCCGCCTCGTGGGTCATGCGGGCGAGCTGTCCGCCGCCGACCATGCCGACTACCGGGAACGTCACTCCTCCAGGGTATCCGTCGGTATTCCGCCATCCGGACGCAGCCCTGGCGAGGACTCGCCGGGCCCCCGTGTGCCGTGCGTCGCACGGGGCGCCGGGGGCGGACGCAGCCGGGGGGCGGCACTTACCATGGACGGGCGACGAGATTCGGTTGACGGATACGTGTGACGCAGAAGACTGTGCGCCGAGACGTGGGTTCGTCGACGACGAGTGACGCCTCCCGCACGCAGGGCGGCGACGACGGACAGGACTGATCCATCACATGAGCACGCCGAAGAACGCCCCCGCCCTCGAACGCATACGCGGTATGGCCCGGGAGGTCGCCAAGTTCGGGGCGGTCGGCGGGCTGGGCGTGCTGGTGAACATGGGCGTGTTCAACCTGATCCGCAGCACGACCGACCTCCAGGTGGTGCGCGCCAGCGTCATAGCGACCGTGGTGGCCATCGCGTCGAACTACCTCGGCTTCCGCTACTTCGCCTACCGGGACCGCGCCGACAACAGCAGCCACACGCGCACGCGCGAGCTGACGCTGTTCGCCGCGTTCAGCGTGATCGGCCTGGTCATCGAGAACGGCGTGCTGTACACCGCCACCTACGGGCTCGGCTGGGACGGCTCGCTCGCGACGAACTTCTTCAAGTTCACCGGTATCGGCATCGCCACGATCTTCAGGTTCTGGTCCTACCGCACGTGGGTGTTCAAGGCGCTGCCCACGCCCGCCGCGGCCTCGCTGGTCGTCGAACAGCGCGACGGGCAGCCCGCCACGGCGACGCCGGCGACGCCGGCGGCGCCCCTCGCGCCGGAGCCGGCCGCCACGCCGGTCCGCTAGCGGTACCGGCCCTGCGCGGGATCCGCTAGCGGACCGGACGCTCGGGCTCCGTCGTCGCGGGCGCCGTCCGGCTGAGGAACAGGGCGAACACCGGCGGCTGCGTCTGGAGCAGCTCCAGGCGGCCGCCGTCCGCCTCCGCGAGGTCACGGGCGACGGCGAGGCCGATACCGGTCGAGTTGCGGCCGCTGATGGCCCGCTCGAAGATCCGGTTGCCGAGGTCGGGCGGAACGCCGGGGCCCTCGTCCGTGACCTCCAGCACCGCCTGGTTGCCGATGACCCGCGTACGCAGCGCCACCGTGCCGCCACCGTGCATCAGCGCGTTCTCCACGAGCGTGGCCAGCACCTGGGACACCGCCCCCGGCGTGCCCACGGCCCGCACGCCCGTCTTGCCCGAGCGCACGATGGCCCGCCCGGCGCTGCGGTAGGCCGGCCGCCACTCCTCCACCTGCTGCTTGACGACCTCGTCCAGGTCGAAGGGGACCGCCGAGCCGGTCCGCGGGTCGCGGGAGTTCGTCAGCAGCCGCTGCACCACGTCCGTGAGCCGCTCCACCTGGGTCAGGGCGATGCTCGCCTCTTCCCGTACGGTCTCCAGGTCGTCGGTGACCGTGATCTCCTCCAGCCGCATCGACAGGGCCGTCAGCGGGGTCCGCAGCTGGTGCGAGGCGTCGGCGGCCAGGCGCCGCTCGGCGGTGAGCATCCGGGCGATCCGCTCGGCGCTGGAGTCCAGTACGTCCGCCACCCGGTCCAGCTCGGGGACCCCGTAGCGCTTGTGGCGGGGCCGCGGGTCGCCGGAGCCGAGCCGTTCCGCCGTCTCGGCGAGGTCGGTGAGCGGTGAGGCCAGCCGGTTCGCCTGGCGGACGGCGAGCAGGACGGCCGCCACGACGGCCAGCAGCGCCACCGCGCCGACCACCACCAGGGTCCGTCCGACCTCCTTGGTGACCGTGGAGCGGGACTCCTCGACCACCACCACCTCGCCCTGCTCCCCGCGGGCGGTGCCGCGGATGACGCTGTCCGGGATCCGCTCTCCCACCTCGACGGGCGGCCGGCCGGGAACGGTGATGCGGGCGTACCTGCCCATGTCCAGCTGGTCGGCCAGCGCGTCCGCGTCGACCGGCTTGCCCTCCAGGACGTCCGTCTCGACGATGCCCACCAGCCGCAGCGCCTCCGACCCGATGCGGTCCTGGGCGCTGCTGGTGATGGTCCGGGTCTCCACGATGACCAGGGAGACCCCGAACACGGCGATCACGACGAGCACCACGGCGAGCGTGGAGTTGATCAGACGGCGGCGCATGGCTCGGTCCGCACCCGGTTCTCGCTCGGCTCTTCTTCCGGCTCTTCGTTCAGCTCTTCTCGAAACGGAAGCCGACGCCCCGGACGGTCGCGATGTAGCGGGGGTTCGCGGCGTCGTCGCCCAGCTTCTTGCGGAGCCAGGAGATGTGCATGTCGAGGGTCTTGGTCGAGGACCACCACGTGGTGTCCCAGACCTCGCGCATCAGCTGGTCGCGGGTCACGACCCGGCCCGCGTCACGGACGAGGACCCGCAGGAGGTCGAACTCCTTCGCGGTGAGCTGGAGCTCCTCCTCGCCCATCCAGGCCCGGTGCGACTCGACGTCGATCCGCACCCCGTGGGTGGCCGGCGTCTGCGAGGCCTCGTTCGCACCGCGCCGCAGCAGGGCCCGTACGCGCGCCAGCAGTTCGGCGAGCCTGAACGGCTTCGTCACGTAGTCGTCGGCGCCCGCGTCCAGGCCGACGACCGTGTCGACCTCGTCCGCGCGGGCGGTCAGCACCAGGATCGGGAACCCGTGCCCCTCCGCGCGCAGTCGTCGGGCCACCTCCAGGCCGTCCATGCCGGGCAGGCCCAGGTCCAGGACGACGAGGTCGACGCCGCCCTGCAGCCCCGCGGCCAGGGCGGTGGGGCCGTCCTCCCGGACCTCGACCTCGTACCCCTCCCGGCGCAGGGCGCGGGCCAGGGGCTCCGAGATGGATGCGTCGTCCTCGGCGAGCAGTACACGCGTCATGTGGGTGATGGTAGTCCGCGGCGACCGGATCGTGGGCCAGCCCGGACACCCCTGCCGATCTGCGCTTATGGACTACCGGCCGCCTTCGAATATGGTCGAACGGTTCCCGGGCCGCCTGTGATCCATGTCTCAAGTCCTTCCATATGCGGCGGTGTCGTGTCGTATGGTGGCGAGACGCCTGATGCACTACCCAGGGGACCTTTGTGCCGAAAACGGCCGAGGGTCTCCCCTTCTGTCCTGGGTGGATCGGCAGCTTGATGCGTACACGTGTCAAGTGGTGCCCCGTCCGCCCCGGATGAAGTGAATGACCTAGGGGCCGGGCCCTCGCGTGAAGGATGCGCGCAGGGCGTGGATCCCGGTTACGGACCTTCCTTCGCTCCCACTTCGTGGGGCGGGACCCCGAGGCGTGGGGTGGGCGGTCCGTCGCCGGTGCCGGCCACCCCCCACCGGACGCTGTTGAGCTCACGAAGCCAGGCGCCCGAATCAAAAGCAAGGATCGACCATGGCTTCCAGCCTGACGAAGGAATCGGCGGCTCCGGCCGCCGAGAAGACCTTCTTCGGCCACCCCCGTGGCCTGGCCACTCTGTTCATGACCGAGATGTGGGAGCGCTTCAGCTTCTACGGCATGAAGGCCCTTCTTCTCGTTTACCTGATCTCGGGTGGCCCGGACGCCAAGAAGGGCAGCCTGGGCGGCGGCATCGGCATGGACGAGGGCACGGCGATCGCCGTCTTCTCCATCTACGTCTCCATGGTCTACCTGCTCGCCATGCCGGGCGGCTGGCTGGGCGACCGCGTCTGGGGTCCGCGCAAGACCGTGACGGTCGCCGCCGTGACGATCATGTCCGGCCACGTCATCCTGGCGCTCCCCGGACAGGCGACCTTCTACGCCGGTCTCGCGCTCGTCGCGATCGGTTCGGGCCTGCTCAAGGCCAACATCTCCACCATGGTCGGTCAGCTGTACAAGGACGCGGACGACCCGCGCCGCGACGGTGGCTTCACGATCTTCTACATGGGCATCAACGCGGGTGCCTTCTTCGCCCCGCTGGCGATCGGCACCGTGGGCCAGAAGGTCAACTGGCACCTGGGCTTCGCGATGGCGGCCGTCGGTATGGGCATCGGCCTCCTCGTCTTCCTGCTGGGCACCAAGCACCTGAACCCCGTCAGCTCGGTCGTCCCCAAGCCGCTGTCCGCCGAGGAGCGCACCTCGTGGCTGCGCAAGGTCGCGGTCTCGGTCGCCGTCGTGGCGGTCTTCTACACCGCCCTCGGCGTCGCCGGCATGTTCACCAAGGCGTGGGCGACCATCCCGCTCACCCTGGTCGGTCTGATCGTCCCGACCGCCGTGCTCGTGCGCATCAAGCGGGACAAGGAACTGGACCGCGGCGAGCAGTCGAAGATGACCGGCTACATCTGGTTCTTCGTGGCTGCCGCGGCCTTCTGGATGATCTACGACCAGGGCGCTTCGACGGTCCAGGCGTTCGGTGAGACGAAGGCCTCCGGCTCGCTGCTCGGCTTCGAGTTCCCCTCCTCGTGGTACCAGTCGCTGAACCCGGTCTTCATCATGGCGCTGGCCCCGGTCTTCGCCTGGATCTGGCTGTGGCTGAACCGCAAGGGCAAGGAGCCCACCACCGTCGGGAAGTTCGCCGCCGGCCTGTTCTTCATCGGCGTCTCGTTCTTCTTCTTCCTGCTGCCGGTCGCCATGTCCTCCAACGGCCAGCTGGTCAGCCCGATGTGGCTCGTGGGCATCTACCTGATCCAGACGGTCGGCGAGCTGTGCATCTCCCCCGTCGGCCTGTCGGTCACCACGAAGATGGCCCCGCGCAAGTACGCGTCGCAGATGATGGGCGTCTGGTTCCTGGCGGTGACGGCGGGTGACTCGATCACCAGCCTCCTGTCGGACCCGTCCGTCTTCGGCGTGGACCTCAACGGCACCGGTGCCGTGGCGATCGAGGCCACCTTGGCCACGCTGGCCGCCCTCGCGGTGTTCATGTACCGCAAGAAGGTCAAGGAACTCATGGGCGACGTGCGCTGACGCACCCTCCCTCGCACGTGGAGGGCCCGGCACACCGGAAGGTGTGCCGGGCCCTTCGGCCTTCCCGGACCGCTCCGGCGCTCAGGCGCCCTGCGTCTCGGACTTGAAGCCCACGAGGAACGACTTGAACCCGCAGCCCACCTTGGCCTTGCTTCCCGTCGGGGTCCAGTGGCTGTGGTAGGTGCGGCGGACGACGTGCTCGCGGACGCCCTGGACCGTGTCACAGATGATCACCGCGCGGTGCCGGGCGCCGGAAGGCAGCCGTCCCGAGCAGGCCGATGTGACGTTGGGGCGGCCCCAGCGGTCCATGTCGGCGGTCGCCTTGCAGGCGCCCTTGGCTGCCACGGCCGGTACGGCGACCGCCGGCGCGGCGCCGGCGATGCCGAACGCAGCAGCGGCGGCCACCGCCACGAGCACGGACGTGAATGTCATGAGCTGCCCCTCGTTCGCCGGTCCGGCGGATGAAAACCGCATATCCGCCGAACCGGACGCTAGCAAGCAGGAACGATCACCCCCAAGGGATCCCGTCGGGCATGACACGAAGGGCGGACAGCGGGGTCAGCGGTTGCCGCGCAGGCGGCGCCAGGGGGTGAAGGTGAAGACCGCGGCGCCGAGCAGGATGACCGTGCCGGCGACCAGGCCGAGGGCCTTGAGGCCGCCGCCGTCCTCCGCGCCCGTCTCGGCGAGGCCGCCCGAGGCGGCGGAGCCGCTGGTGGTGCTGCCGGTGGTGGACGGCGAGCCGGAGCCGCCGGGCTGGGCGGTGGTGTCCAGCTCCAGCGAGACGCCGCTGCTGGTGGCCTTGCAGGGGACGTTGATCGGCGTGGCACCCGGGGCCATCGTGACGTCGATCGTCAGCTGGTCCGGGCTGAGCGTCACCTTGCCGGTCTTGCCGGGCTTGTAGGTGCCGGTCATGTCGCTGAGGCTGACCGGGGCCTTGTCCGGGATCGGCTCCGCGTTGGCCGGGCCGGTGACCTTGACCGTGCCGCTGTCGGCCCCGCCGAGCTTGATGTCCATCGAGGGCTTGAGGGCGCCCGCCGGGAGGGCCATGGGGCTGGCCATCGCGCCCTTGGCGGTCTTGACGGTGAGGTCGTAGCCGCTGCCGTTCTTCTTCGCGTTGACGGTGACCGGGGTCTTGATGCCGCCGGGGACGACGGCGCCGCAGTCGAAGGCCACTTCGACGGGCTTGCCGGGGAAGTCGGTCTGGCCGCCGGTACCTCCGGTGCCTCCGGCGGTGGAGCCGCCCGTCGTGCCTCCGGTGGTCGTACCGCCGGTCGTGGTGCCACCGGTGGTCGAGCCGCCCGTGGTGCCGCCACCGCCCTCGGTGACCTTGATGGTGGCGCCGACCCCCGCAGCCTCCTGCGGGGAGCACTTCGTGATGAAGCCGCTGAAGTCCACGTCGTACTTGCCCGGCGTGATGGTGACGTCGCCCGCCTTGGTCAGCTTGACCTTGCCCTTCATGTCGGACATGACCATGGGGGCCTTCTTCGGGATGGGCGGGTTCTTCCGCTCCCCCTCCAGCTTGACCTCCGCGCTGAGCGCGCCGCCGAGCTTCACGTAGCCGGTGGGCTTGACGGTGTCCTTGCCCAGGTCCATGAGGTCGGTGTTGTTGGAGGCCGGTTTGACGGTCTTCCACACCACCTCGACCTCGTCGCCGACCTTCGCGGTGGCGGGCGCGGTGAGGGAGACGGTGGTGGTGCCCTGGACCGGGCCCCCACCGCCCGCGGGCGGGATGCACTCCACCTTGTAGGAGACGTCGGCCGCCTGGGCGGGGGCGGCCGCCAGCAGGATGCCCGCGCCGCCGAACAGCAGCGCGACAGCGGCCGCGCTCACCCTCCGTTGGGTCTTCACGAATGTCCCTTCGTCGTCGGACTGTTCTCAGACGGTGCGGATGTCTGCGGTGCACGTGGTGCGTGTGGTGCGTGTGGTGTCGGTGCTGCGGGTGGTGCGTCTGTTTCCGGCGCGGTGTCCGGGGTGAACCACGGCAGTACCGCCGTGGGGGCTTCGGCGGCCGCCGCCGTGGCGGCCGGGGCGGGGCGCGGGACCGGCGTGCCGCGCGGGCGGACCCGGTCGACGACGGCCATGCCGAGGCGGAAGACGGCCGTCGGGACCACCACCAGCAGCAGGGCCCAGAACAGCAGCACCCCGTACGGGCGCCCCACGCCCCAGGGCTGCGTGGCCACCACCTCGTCCCCGTACTTGAGCGAGACCGTGTAGTCCCCGTGCGCACCCGCGGCCAGGCTCACGTCCAGCCGGACCTCCGCCTTGCCGCCGGGCGCGATGGTGCCCTTCCAACGGGCCTCTTCCCACAGGGGCGCGTACACCCCGTGCGAGGTGCCGAGCTGGAAGACCGGGTCCTTGACCGGGGCGGAGCCGAGGTTGCCGACGGTGACCGTGAACTTCCGCGTGGGCGGGGCCCCGAACCAGGTCAGGACCCCGTCGTCGCCCTCCAGCCGGACCCCGGTGAGCAGTGCGAGGCGGCCCGTGCCGGACTCGGCGGGCAGCTCGGCCACGGGGTGGTCGGTGATCTTGAGCGGCAGGGCGACGGTGGACTGGTCCCCGTTGACGGAGGTCACGTTCACCACGCAGGGACACGGCTTGGGCGGCCCCACGACGGGGAGCCGCGCGGTGAAGTGCCCGTCGTCGCCGACCGCGACGGCCACCCCGTCGGCATTGGCGCAGCTGTTGGTGCCGCCGATCATGTTCTGTCCGCAGATCAGCAGCATCACCAGCGTCCCGGCCCGCCAGCCGGTGCCGGTGACGGTGAGGCCGGCGCCCTTGGCGGCCTCCTGGAGCGAGAGCGCGGCGGCGGGCTTGCCCTCCGCGGCCACGGCGGCCGGCGCGGCCGCAGGGAGCAGCGCCAGGGCCATCACCGCCAGCCCCGCCGTGAGCAGGGCCGTGATCCGGGCGCGGGCCATCCCGCCGTCGTGGGCGCTCACCTGGACGCTCCCGTCAACTGTCGGCTCCGCTCGTCCGGTCGGGGTGGGGGTGCGGGGTCCTCGCGGAGGTCCCGCGACCGGCGGTTGCGCCGGGTCCGTACGAGGAGCAGGGCGGCCGCGGTCGTCCCGCCGAGGGCGAGGAGGCCGAGGCCCGTTCGGGCGGCGGGGGAACGGGGCAGGCACCACGCGGAGGCGGCTGCGGTGGCCCGGGCGGCGCCGGGGGCGGTGACGGTGAGCGTGAGGCGGACGCGGTCGAACTGCGGGGCGCCGGGCCAGGGTTCGGTCAGCCCGATGCGCCGGCCGGGCAGCAGTTCCACGGGGAGGGCGTGCGGGGCGCGCCCGGGGACCTCGCCGAAGCTGCCGTCGGCGCGGACCGCGAGGGTGGGGGTGAGGGGGACGTTGCCCCGGTTGACCAGGGTGTACGTGATGACCTCGGCCCCGGCCCGGCCCCGTACGGCGACGTCCTCGACGGTCAGGGCCGCCACGGCCGGGCCGCCGACGCGCAGGTGGACCCGTACGGCCACCTCGCGGCCGGCTCGGGCCGCTTGGGCGACTTCGCCGGCTTGGGCGGTCTGGCCGGCTTCGGTGGCTTCGGTGACGACCAGCGCGGCCGGGTGGTCGCCGGGCGGGGAGCCGGACGGGAGGGTGACCGTGAAGGGCACGACCGCGCGCGCACGGGCGGGGAGCCGGACGGCCGCGCCCCGGCCGAAGCTGATCCAGGATCCTGCGCCGGAGCCGGAGCCGCCGTCCGGGCCGGGTTTCGCCGCGGGCCGTACGGCGAACGCCCCGTCGGCGGTGTCGTAGGCGTCGGCCCCGCGCAGGGTGACGGTGTGCTCCTGGTCGGTGGGGTTGGCCAGTGCCAGGCTGTCCTCCAGCACCGTGCCGGGGGCGCCGGCGAGGTAGAAGTACGGGCGTACGGCGGCGCCCGCACGGCCCGCGGCCGGCTCGGCGGTCCAGCCGGGTCCGTCGGCGGCGTCTACGGCGGCGGCCCGCGCGGGCACCCCGCCGAGCAGCGCGGCCAGCGTCAGGAGGGCGAGGCCCAGCCGCCCGGGGGCGCGACGCCGGGGCGGGAGCGGCCGGCGGGGCCGGCGGGCGTGGGGCACGGGCATGGGCGGGGCCGCTCCGTTCAGGGCCGGGTCCGCTGGACCCGCCGGCCCCGCCGGGTCAGCCAGAGCACGCCGGCCGCGCCGGAGAGCAGCACCGTGGCGCCGAGGGTGCCGAGCGCGATGGCGGAGTCGGCGGGGCCGGTCTGCGGGAGGGTGTCGGGGGCGGGCTCCTGCTGCGCCCCGCCGGCGGCCGTCACGTCGAGTTCCAGGGACGGCTTGGGGCTGTTGCCGGGGGTGCAGGTGGTGGTGGTGCCCATCGCCTTGATGGTGAGCACACCGGCGGTGAAGGTGACCTTGCCGCTCTTCTTCGGGGTGTAGGTGCCCGAGAGGTCGGAGATCTTGATGGGGGTGTCGGCGGGTACGGCCTCGGAGTTCGCGGGGCCGGTGACCGGTACCGACACCTTCTCGGCGCCGTCGGTCTGCAGGACGGCGCTGGGGTTCATCGCACCCTTGCCGAGCTCGATGGGGCTGGAGGAGACGCCCTTCTGGAAGGACATCGTCAGCTTGTAGGCGTCCCCGTCCTTGACGGCCTTGACGTCGATGGGTGAGACCGCCGACTTGTCCCCGATGGGGGTCTGGCAGTTGTACGCGACGTCGACCACGTCGGCGTGGGCCGCGGGGGCGGCCGCCAGCAGGGCGGCCGCCGATCCGGCCACCGCGCACAGCAGGGCGGGGACCGGTGCGAGCGTGGTGGAACGTTTCCGGTTGGACACCTTCGTCTTCCCCTCGGACCACAAGTTACTGACGCAACATCAGATCGGTGGCTCAAGGTACGCCCGGGGCCTTATGGAGGGAAGACAAAGGACGAGGGTGTTCGAGCGGGGCGCCGCACCGGTTTTCAGGCGGTGCCGCGCCCCGTTCCTCAGGCGGCGCGCACGCCCCGCTGCCAGACGGCGGAGACCAGCGGGACGCCGGGCCGGTAGGCGAGGTGGACGTGGCTGGGGGCCTCCAGCAGGGCCAGGTCGGCGCGGGCGCCGGGGGTCAGGACGCCGATGTCGGTGCGGCGCAGGGCGCGGGCGCCGCCGGCGGTGGCCGACCAGAGGGCCTCGTCGGGGGTCATCTTCATGTCCCGGACGGCGAGCGCGATGCAGAACGGCATGGAACTCGTGTACGAGGAGCCGGGGTTGCAGTCGGTGGACAGGGCGACGGTGGCGCCCGCGTCGAGGAGCCGACGGGCGTCGGGCCACTGGGCGCGGGTGGAGAACTCGGCTCCGGGGAGCAGGGTCGCGACGGTGGCGGCGCTCTGGGCGAGGGCGTCGACGTCGGCGTCCGTGAGGTGGGTGCAGTGGTCGGCGGAGGCGGCTTCGAGTTCGACGGCGAGCTGGACGCCGGGGCCGTGGGAGAGCTGGTTGGCGTGGATGCGCGGGATGAGCCCGGCGGCGGCGCCGGCGGTGAGGATCGCGCGGGCCTGGTCGCCGTCGAAGGCGCCCTTCTCGCAGAAGACGTCCACCCACCGGGCGTGCGGGGCGCAGGCCGTGAGCATGTCGCCGGTGACGAGGTCGACGTAGGCCGCCGGGTCGTCGGCGTAGTCCGGGGAGACGATGTGCGCGCCGAGGTAGGTGACCTCCTCGGTGTGCGCGGCGGCGATGCGCAGCGCGCGGGCCTCGTCCTCGACGGTGAGGCCGTAGCCGGACTTGGTCTCGAAGGTGGTGGTGCCCTGGCGGCGGGCCTCGTCGAGGTGGCGCAGCAGGTTGGCTTCGAGTTGCGCGTCGGTGGCGGCACGGGTGGCGGCGACGGTGGTGCGGATGCCGCCGGCGGAGTAGGCGCGGCCCGACATGCGGGCGTTGAACTCGGCGGTGCGGTCGCCCGCGAAGACGAGGTGGGAGTGGGAGTCCACGAAGCCGGGGATCACGGCCCGGCCGGCGGCGTCGAAGGCGTTGTCGGTGGCGGGTGCTTTGCTTGATTCACCGACCCAGGCGATGCGGTCGCCGTCGATGACGACCGCCGCGTCCTGGATCAGTCCGAGGGGGGAAGCGTCACCGAGGGAGGGGTCGTTCGTGACCAGGTTGGCGATGTTGGTGATGACCGTGGTGCTTGCGGTGTTCAGGGTGCTCATGGTGTTCAGGGGCTCCTTCAGCCGCGTACGGCCGCGATCGACTCGGCGAGGGCTGCGGGGACGTCCGGGACCAGGGTGTGCACCCCGTCCCGTACGAGGTGACGGCCGCCCACGACCGTGTGGCGCACGTCCGCCGCGGAGGCGGCGAATACGGCCGTCTCGGCGCCCAGTCGGGGCAGCGGCCCCGCGGTCCTGACGGAGTCCAGGGCGATCGTGGTGAAGTCGGCGAGGGCGCCGGTCTCCAGGCGGCCCGCGTCGGGGCGGCCGAGGGCGGCGTGACCGTCGGCGGTGGCGGCGGTGAGCAGGGCGTTCGCCGTCCAGTGGCCGCGGGTGCGGCTGCTGAGGCGTTCGTTCAGCTCCATCGCCCGGGCCTCCTCCAGCAGGTCGATCACCGCGTGGCTGTCGCTGCCGAGGGAGAGGGGGCTGCCCGCCTGCTGGAGCGGGCGGGCGGGGCCGATGCCGTCGGCGAGGTCGCGTTCGGTGGTGGGGCACATGCAGGTGCCGGTGCCGGTTCCGCCGAGGAGGCCGATGTCCAGGTCGGTCAGGTGCGTGTTGTGGACGCCGGTGGTGCGGGGGCCGAGCACGCCGTGTTCGGCGAGGAGCTCCGTGGGCGTGCAGCCGTGGGCGGCCTGGCAGGCCTCGTTCTCCGCCGTCTGCTCGGAGAGGTGGACGTGCAGCGGGGCCCGCTGTTCGTCGGCCCAGCGGGCCACCGTGGCGAGCTGGCCCGCGGGTACGGCGCGGACCGAGTGGACGGCCGCGCCGATCAGGGCGTGCTCGCGGGGGCGCAGGGCGCTGACGCGCTCGGCCCAGGCGTCGGCGGTGCCGTCGGAGAAACGGCGCTGGTGGGCGTTCGGCTCCTGGCCGAAGCCGGCGGAGAGGTAGGCGGTGTCCAGGAGGGTGATCCGGATGCCCGCGGCGGCCGCCGCCTCGATCAGGGCCTCGCCCATGGCGTTCGGGTCGGCGTAGGGGGTACCGCCGGGCGCGTGGTGGAGGTAGTGGAACTCGCCGACGTTGGTGATGCCGGCCAGGGCCATCTCCGCGTACACCGCCCGCGCCAGCGCGAAGTACGTGTCGGGGGTGAGGTTCTGGGCGACCTGGTACATGAACTCGCGCCAGGTCCAGAAGGTGCCGCTGCCGACCTGGACGAGGGAGCGCAGGGCCCGGTGGAAGGCGTGGCTGTGCGCGTTGGCCAGGCCGGGGAGGGTGAGGCCCCGCAGGGCCTGTGCGCCGCGCGGCGGGGCGTGGACGCCGCTGGCGAGCCCGGCGATCCGGCCGTCCTCGGACACCTCCAGGGCGACGCCCGGCTCGACGTGGGTGCCGAGCCAGGCGTGTTCCAGCCAGTACGTCTTCAACGGCACGCGAGACCTTCCAGTACGTCGGCGAGGGCGAGGACTCCGGCGACGCAGTCGTCCTCGGCGGCGAACTCCCGCGGCGAGTGGGAGACGCCGGTGGGGTTGCGTACGAACAGCATCGCGGTCGGGACGGCTGCGGAGAGGATTCCGGCGTCGTGTCCCGCCCCCGTGCCGAGGACGGGGACGGCCCCGCCCAGGATCCGGTTCAGTTCGTCGCGCAGCGCGTGCTCGAACTCCACGACGGGGGTGAAGGACTCCCGGACCACGGCCAGGTCGATGCCGTCCTGCTCCGCGCGCTCGTGGGCGGCCTTCTCGATGGCGGTGACGACCGTGTCGAGGGTGGCCTGGTCGGCGGCGCGGGAGTCGAGCCAGCCCCGTACGAGCGAGGGGATGGCGTTGACCCCGTTGGGCTCGACCGCGATCTTGCCGAAGGTGGCGACGGCCCCGGCGAGGGCCGCCTCGGTGCGGGCGGCCAGGACGGTCGCCGCGTACGTGAGCATCGGGTCGCGCCGGTCCACGAGACGGGTGGTGCCGGCGTGGTTGGCCTCGCCCCGGAAGTCGAAGCGCCAGCGCCCGTGTGGCCAGATCGCGGAGGCGATGCCGACGCGGTCACCGGACAGGTCCAGGGCCCGTCCCTGTTCGACGTGCAGCTCGACGAAGGCGCCGATCCGGGCGAGGCGCTCGGGGTCGGCCCCGATCGCGTCGGGATCGTATCCGGCGGCTTCCATGGCCCGGGGCAGGCTCACGCCCTCCCCGTCGCGGAGCGCGTGCGCCTTCTCCTTGGTCAGCTGCCCCGCGGTGAGCCGGGAGCCGACGCAGGCGAGACCGAAGCGGGCCCCTTCCTCGTCGCCGAAGTTGGTGATGGCCAGCGGCCTGGAGAACTCCGCACCCCTGTGGCGGAGTTCGTCCAGGGCCGCGAAGGAGGACACCACGCCGAGGGGGCCGTCGAAGGCGCCGCCGTCGGGGACGGAGTCCAGGTGCGAGCCGGTGACGACGGCGTCCCCCGCGAGGGGGTCGCCGAGCCAGGCCCACTGGTTGCCGTTGCGGTCCGTCTCGTACGTGAGCCCGCGGGCCAGAGCCTGCTCCTGGAACCAGGTCCGGCAGTCGGCGTCCGCGCCGGTCCACGCGTAGCGGCGGTACCCGCCCGTGTCCGCGTGGCGGCCGATGGGGGCGAGTTCGTTCCACATGCCGTGGAAGGAGCGGGCGCCGCCGGGCGCCGCCGGGGCCGGGGCTCCGGCGGCGCCGTGGTCGGGGGTGTGCGAGGTCACGCGTCGTCGCCCTCGCGCATCGGGACGCGCACGCCGCGCTCGTCCGCCACCGTCTCGGCGATGTCGTAGCCGGCGTCGACGTGGCGGATGACGCCCATGCCGGGGTCGTTGGTCAGGACGCGGCGGATCTTCTCGCCGGCGAGCTTGGTGCCGTCGGCGACCGAGACCTGGCCCGCGTGGATCGAGCGGCCCATGCCGACGCCGCCGCCGTGGTGGATGGAGACCCAGGAGGCGCCGGAGGCGACGTTGACCATGGCGTTGAGCAGCGGCCAGTCGGCGATCGCGTCGGAGCCGTCGAGCATGGCCTCGGTCTCGCGGTACGGGGAGGCCACCGAACCGCAGTCGAGGTGGTCTCGGCCGATGGCGAGCGGGGCCGCCAGCTCGCCGGAGGCGACCATGTCGTTGAAGCGCTCACCGGCCTTGTCGCGCTCGCCGTAGCCCAGCCAGCAGATCCGCGCGGGCAGGCCCTGGAAGTGGACGCGCTCGCCGGCCATCTTGATCCAGCGGTGCAGGGACTCGTTCTCGGGGAAGAGCTCGAGCATCGCCTTGTCGGTCTTGTGGATGTCCGAGGCCTCGCCGGACAGGGCCGCCCAGCGGAAGGGGCCCTTGCCCTCGCAGAACAGGGGCCGGATGTAGGCGGGGACGAAACCGGGGAAGGCGAAGGCGCGGTCGTAGCCGGCCAGCTGGGCCTCACCGCGGATGGAGTTGCCGTAGTCGAAGACCTCGGCGCCGGCGTCCATGAAGCCGACCATGGCCTCGACGTGCTTGGCCATGGACTCGCGGGCGCGGGTGGTGAAGCCCGCCGGGTCCTTGGCCGCGTAGTCGGCCATGTCGTCGAAGGCGACGCCGGTCGGCAGGTAGGCGAGCGGGTCGTGGGCGGAGGTCTGGTCCGTCACGATGTCGATCGGGGCGCCCTCGGCGAGCATCTGCGGCAGCAGGTCCGCCGCGTTGCCGAGCAGGCCGATGGAGAGCGGCTTGCGGGCGTCGCGCGCCTCGACCGCGAGCTGGAGCGCGTGCCGCAGGTTGTCGGCCTTCACGTCCAGGTAGCGGTGCTCGATGCGCCGCTCGATGGCGCGCGGGTCGACGTCGATGCAGATCGCGACGCCGTCGTTCATCGTCACGGCGAGCGGCTGGGCGCCGCCCATGCCGCCGAGGCCGGCGGTGAGGGTGATGGTGCCGGCCAGGGTGCCGCCGACCCCTCCCTTACCGATCGAATGCAGCTTGGCGGCGACGGCCGCGAAGGTCTCGTAGGTGCCCTGGAGGATGCCCTGGGTGCCGATGTAGATCCAGGAGCCGGCCGTCATCTGCCCGTACATGGTCAGACCGAGGTGCTCCAGACGGCGGAACTCCTCCCAGTTGGCCCAGTCACCCACGAGGTTGGAGTTGGCGAGCAGGACGCGCGGCGCCCACTCGTGGGTCTGCATCACGCCGACCGGGCGGCCGGACTGGACGAGCATCGTCTCGTCCTGCTTCAAGGTGCGCAGGGTGCGGACCATCGCGTCGTACGAGCGCCAGTCACGGGCGGCCTTGCCGGTGCCCCCGTAGACGACGAGCTTGTCGGGGTGCTCGGCGACCTCGGGGTCGAGGTTGTTCTGCAGCATCCGAAGGGCGGCTTCCTGCTGCCATCCCAGGGCGCTGAGCTCGGTGCCTCGCGCGGCACGTACGGGGCGGGGTCCTGACATGGCGGGTGCCTCCTCCGATGTTGGTCAATCCATTCACATCCTCGCTGCATGAATAGATCCAGTCAACAGCTGCGGGCCACCGCGCCGGATGATGGGATGCGGACATGGCTTGCGACAGTGCTTCCCAGAGGACCTCCGACGGGGCCTACGACCGGCCGGCGCACTCCGCCGCCCGGCGGCGCGACCTGGCCGTCAGGGCCGCCGTGGAACAGGGCCTGGTGGGCGGGGCGGAGACGGCGCAGCCGCTGGTCTGCCTCCTGGACATCGCCGGGATCCGCGCCGCCGCCCAGGCCCTGACCAGCGCGTTCGCCTCGGAGCTCGCGCCGGGCACGCCCGTCCTGCACGCCTTCGCGGTGAAGGCCGCCCCCCTGGTCCCGGTGCTGCGGCTGCTCGCGGACGAGGGGATCGGCTGCGAGGTGGCGAGCCCCGGGGAGCTCGCGCTGGCCCGGGCGGCCGGGGTGGCGCCGCAGGCCACCGTCCTGGACTCCCCCGCGAAGACGGTGGCGGAGCTGCGGGAGGCCCTCGCCCTCGGCATCGCCGTCAACGTCGACAACCGGCAGGAGCTGGAGCGGCTGGACGCCCTGGTGTCCGCGGCGCCGCCCCGCTCGCCGGTCGGCGTACGGGTCAACCCGCAGACGGGCGCCGGCACGATCGACGCGCTCTCCACGGCGACCGCCACCTCCAAGTTCGGCGTCCCGCTGCGCGATCCGGGGGCCCGCGCCTGGCTGGTGGAGGCCTACCGGGCCCGGCCGTGGCTGACCCGGCTGCACGCCCACTCCGGGTCGCAGGGCGTCCCGTTGGCCCTGATCGCGCAGGGCGTACGGGAACTGCACGCGCTGGCGCAGGAGATCAACGCCGCCGTCGGCCGGCGCCAGGTCGACACCCTCGACATCGGCGGCGGCCTCCCGGTCAACTTCGCCTCGGACGCCACCGCCCCGACGTACGCCGAGTACGTGACGGCGCTGCGGGAGGCCGTCCCCGCCCTGTTCGACGGCGGCTACGGCCTGGTCACCGAGTTCGGGCGGTCCCTGTTGGCCGAGCAGGGGCTGATCCTGGCGCGGGTCGAGTACACGAAGGCGACGGGCGGCCGCCGCATCGCGGTGACCCACGCGGGGGTGCAGCTGGCCACCCGCACGGTGTACGCCCCGGCGTCCTGGCCGCTGCGGATCCTCCCGTACGACACCAAGGGCATCCCGCTGACCGGCCCGCCGCTGGCCCAGGACATCGCGGGCCCGGCCTGCTTCGCGGGGGACCTGCTGGCGACGGCCCGGGAGCTGCCGGAACTGTCGCCGGGCGACCTGATCGGGGTCCCCGACACCGGCGCCTACTTCTTCACCGCCCACTACGGCTACAACAGCCTGCCCCGACCGGCGGTCCACGGTTTCACCCTGACCGCCTCCGACGACGTCCGCTTCGCCCTGGCCCGGCCGGCCCAGCCGCCGGCCTCACTCGTCGAGGAGGCGGGGGGCGGGCAGCGGGACGCGCTGCTGTGAGGGGGGCGGGGTTCCGTGGGGGGCGGGCCGCTGGGTGACGCGGGGGCTCCCTTCCCCCACTCCCGCCCCACGGACGCCGGGGCTCCCTTGCCTCACTCCACGAACAACCCCCGCGACGCCGCCCGCGCGTCGAAGGCCTCCAGGCGGGACTGGGCGTCGGGGAGGGCGTCGGCCATGGCCTCCAGGAGGACCCGGCCCAGCAGCATCGGGGCGCACGCGGTGTCGAAGGCCAGGCCCGTGCCCACCGGGGCCGGGATCAGCAGGTCCGAGTGGCGCGCCACCGGGGCGAAGGCGGAGTCGGCGACCGTCACCACGGTCAGCCCGGCCGCCCGCCCGTGGTCCAATGCCTCGACCACCTCGCGCGGATGCCGGGGCAGCGCGAAGCACAGCATCGCCGAGGCCCCGGCCGTCACCGCCGCGTCGATCCGGTCGGCGAGCATCGAACCGCCCTCGTCGAGCAGCCGTACGTCCGGGTGCACCTTGGCGGCGAAGTACGCGAAGCCCCTGGCCTGCGAGGACGCCGCGCGCAGGCCCAGCACCGGCAGCGGGCGGGACCCGGCGAGCAGCCGGCCCGCCTCCTGGACGGGGGCGGGGTCGGAGAGCATGGCCGAGAGCCTGCGCAGGTTCTCGATCTCCCCCTGGACGGCCTGCTGGTACTCGTTGTACGGGTCCTCCCGGCCGCCCTCCGGCCGCTCGGCCGGGGCCACCTCGCGCAGGTGGCGGCGGAGCGCCGGGTACCCGTCGAAGCCGAGCGCCACCGCGAAGCGGGTCACCGACGGCTGGCTGACCCCGGCCAGTTCCGCGAGCTCCACGCTCGACAGGAAGGGCACTTCCGCGGCGCCCCGCACCATGCAGTGCGCGATCCGCCGCTGGGTCGGCGTCAGCCGGTGTCCCTCGAACAGCTTCTGCAGCCTCGCGGCCGGGCTGTCGCTCATCCCGTCCCCTCCGTCCCCGTACCGGTGAATATTCAGTCACCGAGCACTCTGCATGTGGTTATGCAGGACGGCAAGCCGCGGGCCGCTCCGCGAGACGGGGGCTAGCCCCAGTGCCGGGGAGCGCGGGGGTTCCTACGGTGGGCGCATGGAGCGCCAGGAGCTGAAGAAGGAACTCGACGCGACGTTGGACGCGCGCCGGGAGCTGGGGTCGGAGTACGAGGCCGCGCTGGTGGACTCGTTCGTCGACAAGATCCACACGCAGGTCAGACGCCGACTGGCGGAGGACCGGCTGGCGACGGCCCGCGGCGATGACCCCGCCGGGTCCTCGCTCGACGTCGGCGGCTTCGGTGAACGGTTCGGATTCGCCGTCATCACGCTGGTGCTGGCGGTCCCCCTGACGGCCATCGCCGCCGCCCAGGCCCACCTGGCCGGACTGCTCGTCGCCTGGGCGGGCGTCGTGGCGGTGAACTTCGCCCACACCACCAAGCGGCTCCCCCGCCGCGGCCGCCCGGCGGGGGCCGGCACGGGCGCCTGACCCGCGGGGGCGCACCCCGCGGGTCAGGCGCGTGGCGCCCCGGAACCGAACCGGGCCCCGGAAAAGAGGAGAGCGCGGGAACCGCCGCACCCCCGGTTGCCCGGGGGGCGGGACGACGGCGGTTCCCGCGCGGGACACGGGCCGGGTCAGGGCCGTCCGCGTCCATGGCGTTCACGCGGTCCGGGAGCCGCTCCGGAGGTACGCCAACGCCGTTCGGTGGTGCCGGCCGGGGCTCTTGCCGCTCCCCTGCCGACAACCACCACTGTGCCGGAGCCGTGTTAAGCCGGTGCTGCCGTCACGTGTCGGGCCCGTACCGATCGGGCGACGGGCCGGACGAGGGACGACATCGGCCGGGCCGGCGGCCGGGCACACAGCCCGACCGACAGCCCGGCCGGCCCCCGGCGGCCGTCACCCGGCGAACCGCTGACCGCTGACCGCTGACCGCTGACCGGCCTACTTGCCCGACTTCGCGAGGAACGCGAGCAGGTCCTGGCGGCTGACGACACCCGTCGGCTTGCCCTCCACCAGCACGATCGCCGCGTCCGCCTCGCCCAGTACCGCCATCAGCTCGGCCACCGGCTCACCCGAGCCGACCTGCGGCAGCGGCGCGCTCATGTGCTTCTCGAGCGGGTCGCCCAGCGAGGCCCGCTGCGCGAACAGCGCCGCCAGCAGCTCCTTCTCGACGACGGAGCCGATCACCTCGGCCGCCATCACGTCCGGGTGACCGGCGCCCGGCTTGACGATCGGCATCTGCGAGACGCCGTATTCGCGCAGCACCTCGATGGCCTCGCCGACCGTCTCCTCGGGGTGCATGTGGACCAGGGACGGGATGCCGCCCTCCTTGTCCGCGAGCACGTCCCCGATGCGCGCCGAGGGGCCCGCCTCTTCCAGGAAGCCGTGCCCGGCCATCCACTCGTCACTGAAGATCTTGCTCATGTAGCCGCGGCCGCTGTCCGGCAGCAGGACGACGACGACGTCGTCCGGGCCCAGGCCCTCGGCCGCCTTCAGGGCGGCGACGACCGCCATGCCGCAGGACCCGCCGACGAGCAGGCCCTCCTCCTTGGCGAGGCGGCGCGTCATCTGGAAGGAGTCCTTGTCGGACACCGCGATGATCTCGTCGGTGACGTTCGGGTCGTAGGCGGTCGGCCAGAAGTCCTCGCCGACGCCCTCGACCAGGTAAGGACGGCCCGAGCCGCCCGAGTACACGGAGCCCTCCGGGTCGGCGCCGATGACCTTGACCTTGCCGCCGGACACCTCCTTGAGGTAGTTGCCGGTGCCCGAGATCGTGCCGCCCGTGCCGACGCCGGCCACGAAGTGGGTGATCTTCCCGTCCGTCTGCTCCCACAGCTCGGGACCGGTGGTCTCGTAGTGCGAACGGGGGTTGTTCGGGTTGCTGTACTGGTCGGGCTTCCAGGCGCCCGGCGTCTCGCGCACGAGGCGGTCGGAGACGTTGTAGTACGAGTCCGGGTGCTCGGGATCGACGGCGGTCGGGCAGACGACCACGTCGGCGCCGTACGCGCGCAGCACGTTGATCTTGTCCAGGGACACCTTGTCAGGGCAGACGAAGATGCACTTGTAGCCCTTCTGCTGGGCCACGATGGCGAGTCCTACACCGGTGTTGCCACTGGTCGGCTCCACGATGGTGCCGCCGGGCTTGAGGGCACCGCTCTGCTCGGCGGCCTCGATCATCCGGACGGCGATCCGGTCCTTCACGGATCCACCGGGATTGAAGTACTCGACCTTCGCAAGGACGGTGGCCTGCAGGCCTTCGGTCACACGGTTGAGCTTCACCAGCGGGGTGTTGCCGACGAGGCTGATCATCGAGTCGTGGAATTGCACCATGTTCTCCAAGGAGGGGACTCCACGGGTTCTCCGGGAGGTCCGGCCAGAGTATGCGGAAAGGGATTGGCTGACCGGCTCTACGGGGCAGGAAGGTCATCGGGACCGGCAGGAAAGCGAGGTGCCCAACGGTGTCCAGGGCGAGGACGGCCCGCCGGATCGCGGCGGGCGCGGCGTACGGAGGGGGCGGCCTCGGGCTGCTCGGAGTCGCCACGGTGGGGCTCGTGCTGGCGGAGGTCCAGTTCGCCAAGCGCACGGTGGGCACCGGCCTGCCCGATCCGCCCCGCGCGGACGGGGTGTACGGGAGCGAGTTCGGTGGTCCCGAGCTTAGTCCCGGTCCGCTGCGGCTGGGCATGCTGGGCGACTCCACGGCCGCCGGTCTCGGAGTCCGACGGGCACGGCAGACGCCGGGCGCCCTGCTGGCCTCGGGCCTGGCGGCGGTGGCCGAGCGGCCGGTGGAGCTGCGCAACGTGGCCCTGTCGGGAGCGATGTCGGACGACCTCGACCGCCAGGTGGGCCTGCTGCTGGACGGTGACGCCCCGGCTCCCGACGTATGCGTGATCATGATCGGCGCGAACGACGTGACCCGCCGGATGCCGCCCACCCAGTCGGTCCGGCTGCTGACCGCGGCGGTGCGCAGGCTGCGGCTGGCGGGCGCCGAGGTCGTCGTCGGCACCTGCCCGGACCTGGGCACGATCGAACCGGTCTACCAGCCGCTGCGCATGCTGGCCCGCCGGGCTTCGCGCCAGCTGGCGGCCGCCCAGACGATCGGCGTGGTCGCGCTGGGCGGCCGTACGGTGTCGATGGGCGACCTGCTGGGCCCGGAGTTCGCGGCGAACCCGCGCGAGATGTTCGGCCCGGACTCCTACCACCCGTCGGCGGAGGGGTACGCGACCGCCGCCATGGCCGTCCTGCCGACCCTGTGCGCGGCGCTGGGGCTGTGGCCCGGGTCGGACCGCCTCGACGTGTCCCGCGACGAGGACCTGCTGCCGGTGGCGAAGGCCGCCTCCGCCGCGGCGGGCGAGGCGGGCACCGAGGTCACCCCGGCGCGCGGCCCGTGGGCCCTGCTCAAGCACCGGCGGCGCCGGCGGGTCCCCGAGTCGGAGCCCATCGGCCAGCCGGCCGAGCCGGCGGAGGTGGCCGGTACGGGCGTGACGGGCGTAACGGGCGGGGCCACGGGAAGTACGGGAACCACCGGGAGCACAGGAGCCACGGGGGCCACCGACAGCACGGACGACGCCCCGGTTTCCAGCCCCTGATCCCGCCCTGCCCCGCCGCCGGGCGGGATGCCGCGGGCGCGGCCGTCCCCCCGGCTCCCCCGGCCCGCGGCGCCGGTGCGGTCCTCATCACACCGCGAGGCCGGTGACCTCGACGGTACGGGCCGGTAACTTCACATGCTGGTCCGGTACGAGCCGCAACGCACCCCCTTGGAGCCCCGATGCCCGAAGCAGTCATCGTTTCCACCGCCCGCTCGCCCATCGGGCGCGCCTTCAAGGGGTCCCTCAAGGACGTCCGCCCGGACGACCTGACCGCGACGATCATCCAGGCCGCCCTGGCGAAGGTCCCGGAGCTGGACCCGCGCGACATCGACGACCTGATGCTGGGCTGCGGCCTCCCGGGGGGCGAGCAGGGCCACAACCTGGGCCGCATCGTCGCCGTGCAGATGGGCATGGACCACCTGCCGGGCTGCACGATCACCCGTTACTGTTCCTCGTCCCTCCAGACCTCCCGCATGGCCCTGCACGCCATCAAGGCGGGCGAGGGCGACGTGTTCATCTCGGCGGGCGTCGAGATGGTCTCCCGCTCCGTGAAGGGCTCCTCCGACGGCCTGCCCGACACCCACAACCCGCTCTTCGCCGACGCCGAGGCCCGTACGGCCGCCGTGGCGCAGAGCGAGGGCGCGTCCTGGCACGACCCGCGCGAGGACGGCCTGATCCCGGACGCGTACATCGCGATGGGGCAGACCGCCGAGAACCTGGCCCGGCTCAAGGGCGTGACCCGCCAGGACATGGACGAGTTCGGCGTGCGCTCGCAGAACCTCGCCGAGGAAGCCATCAAGAACGGGTTCTGGGCACGCGAGATCACCCCGGTCACCACCCCGGACGGCACGGTCGTCTCCACGGACGACGGCCCGCGCGCGGGCGTCACGCTGGAGGGCGTACAGGGCCTCAAGCCCGTCTTCCGCCCCGACGGCCTGGTGACGGCCGCCAACTGCTGCCCGCTGAACGACGGCGCCGCCGCGCTCGTCATCATGAGCGACACCAAGGCGCGGGAGCTGGGCCTGACCCCGCTGGCCCGGATCGTCTCCACCGGCGTGACCGGCCTGTCCCCCGAGATCATGGGCCTGGGCCCGGTCGAGGCCTCCAAGCAGGCCCTCAAGCGGGCCGGCCTGACGGTCGGCGACATCGACCTGTTCGAGATCAACGAGGCGTTCGCCGCGCAGGTCATCCCGTCCTACCGGGACCTGGAGATCCCGCTGGAGAAGCTGAACGTCAACGGCGGGGCCATCGCCGTCGGTCACCCGTTCGGGATGACCGGCGCGCGCATCACCGGCACGCTGATCAACAGCCTCCAGTTCCACGACAAGCAGTTCGGCCTCGAGACGATGTGCGTGGGCGGTGGCCAGGGCATGGCCATGGTCATCGAGCGCCTGAGCTGAGCCGTGACCCGGCCGTTCGCGGCCGGGTTTCAACCCCGTCGCGGCCGACCTGTGACCGAATCTCCCCCAGGATGTGACCTATGTCCTGGGGGATCGGCATTTCCCCAGGTCAGGGAAGTGCGTCAGACCACCGGGGGACCTATGGCCTGTCCAATTCATGACGTAATGCACTGCATGCCATTCCCAGCACACGGCAAGCTGATGTAGGAAGTCGGGGGATCGAATCAACCAGGAGTTAGTCAGTGAGCGCCATGTCTCTTGCCCTGCTGCTGACCACGGCCGCTGCCACGGCCGTGGGCGCCGCTGCGCTGCACGCCGTACACGGTCTGCGTAAGCAGGTCACGGCCCTGCGCGGCGAGCTGGCGATGTCGGCCCACCCGCGCGGAGCGACCGTGCCGCACGCCCGCAGCGCCGTGGAGTCCCCCGCCGCCGAGATACGAGCCGCCGTCGCCGAAGCCCTCGCCGAGGAGCGGGAGCGGGAGCTGGCCGAAGCGCGGGCCTTCTGGGCCGCGCAGGAGGCCCGCGACGCCGCCGACGCCTCGCCGAGCTTCGCCGGAGAGGCCCCGACCTCGCTGCTGGGCGGCCTGCCCGGTCTCGGCGAGGACAGCCCGCTCTTCCTGCCCCGGCAGGCGGACCTGGTGGGGCTGGAGCCGGTCCTCGGCGAGGACCTCCTGGACGACTACCCCGAGGACTCCGCCGAGCTGGCCGCGGCCCGCCGGCGTCACCCCTCGCACCCCGACTTCGTACCCGTCCAGGCCCCGCACCCGGGCGTGGACCACGAGCGCACCGTCAGCCGCCTGGAGGAGCTCGCGGAGGCCCGTACGGCCCTCGCGGACGTCCGGCCCGGGCCGCTGGGCACGCTGGACGTGTACGTCTTCGCCGACGGCACCACGCTCTGCATGACCCCGGGGCACCGGGAGACCGCGGAGCGGCTGGCGGAGGCCCTGCGCTCGGGCACCGCGCCGGTCCTGCTGGGCGGCTCGGGGATCTCCGGCGCCTACGCCCTCACGTTCTCCTGCGGGGACTCCGAGGACCCGGACAGCAACGTCTACATCCTCGCGGACCGCGTCATCGCATCGCTCTGAGTTCCGCCTGCTCCACCAGCCGCACGGCCTCGTCCAGAATCTCGGACGGGGCCGTTCCGCTTTCCCCCTCGCGGACGCCGCGCAGCGCCTCGGCGAGGTCCTGGCCGGTGACCGCCACCTGGTCGCCGACCACGAAGACGCCCTCGTCCGGCACGACGCGCGCCGGAGCCGCCCCCCGGGGGTCCCGGGCCGCGTCCTCCAGCCGCTGGGCCCGCGAGGCCAGTTGGCGGGCCAGTTCCAGCGCCTCGGCGGCGGCGCCGCGCTGGAGCCGGCTCTGCGGAGCGGACCGCAGCCGGTCGGCGAAACGTTCGACGGCGGCGGTCAGGGGCGAAGTATCGAGCACCCGGCCGACCTTACGCGCCGCCCCGGCGCCATTGCCAACGGGCGAACCCTGAGGCACGGTGTCGTGAAGAGAACAAGGCGATACCTCCGGAGGCGCCCATGTCCGTAGAGTTCTCGGAGCAGACACACCGCAACATGATCGACAGAATTCCCCTGACCACCGGTCGTGAAGTGTCCGACTGGCTGCGCACCGTGGACGACGGCCCCTCCCTCGTCCGGTTCGAGGAGAAGGTCAGCTGGCTTCGCGGCGCGCACGACCTCTCGTACGGCCAGGCGAAGGCGATCATCCACGAGTACGACCTGCGCAGGGCCGCCCGCAGACTCGGCTGAGCCGCTGCCCCCCGACCAGTCCCCCGACCGACCCCCGACCGTGGCGCTTCGCTCCGCAGCGCTGGATCCGTACCGTTTCACGACGCGGGAAGGCCCCGCGAGCACAGTCGCTCGCGGGGCCTTCCTCTGCCGGGGCTCCCGGGCTGCCGGGGCAGCCGGAACCGGCCGGCCCTAGTCGTCGCCGGAGAGGATCTGGAACAGGCGCAGCAGCTCCAGGTAGATCCACACCAGGGTCAGGGTGAGGCCGAAGGCCGCCAGCCAGGACTCCTCGCGCGGGGCGCCGTAGGCGATGCCGTCCTCGACCTGCTTGAAGTCCATGGCGAGGAAGCACGCGCCGAGGATCACACCGACGACGCCGAACAGGATGCCGAGGCCGCCACTGCGGAAGCCGAGGCCGTCGCCGCCCCCGAACAGGGAGAACAGCAGGTTCACGACCATGAGCAGCATGAAGCCCATGGCGGCGGCCATCACGAAGCCGGTGAAGCGGCGCGTGACGCGGATCCAGCGCATCTTGTACGCGAAGAGCACGGCCGCGAAGACGCACATCGTGCCCAGCACGGCCTGTATGACCACGCCCGCACCGATGTAGGTGCTGGTGGCCGAGCTGATGACGCCGAGGAAGACGCCCTCGAAGGCCGCGTACGCCAGGATCAGCGCGGGGACCGGGGTGCGCTTGAACGACTGGACGAGCGCCAGGACCATCGCGACGAGCGCGGCGCCGATGGCGATGCCGTACGACTTGTTGATGTTCGCCGGGTCGACGGGCAGCGCGATCCAGGAGATGACCGCGGTGAGCACCACGGTGCCGAGCGTCATGGCCGTACGGCTCACGACGTCGTCCATGGTCATCACGTGGGCGCGCGCCGGCGCCTGCGGCATGCCGGTGACGGCGTCCGCGGCATAGGGGTTCGTCGCGTACGGGTTGGTCGCGGTCCCGGCCTGCTGCGCGTCAAAGCCCGCGTAGCCGCCGGTGTCGCGGCTGAACCCCCGTCGCGAGAAGACCGGGTTACTGCTCCTCATCTCACTCCTCCGTAGGCCGCGGGACGCGGCCGTCGTGAACAAGAGTAATGCGTTAGCAAAGAAACCACCCTACTGCTGGAGGAGGATCTTAAGAGGGCCGCGCGTGTTCCAAGCTGATAAATGCTTTATGTTGCACAGGCAAAACACGGGGGAGGCGGCGGACGGCGCATGGCACGGGACTACGACAGCCAGTTGCTCGAATCGGTGGCGGTACGCCGCCGCAGGATGCGTGACGCCCTGCTGTTCGGCGCGCAGCGGGCGCGGCGCACCGCGGACGAACGGCTCGGGAAGATGTTCGCGGGCATCGCCATCGCGGCCGTCCTGTGCGCGGGGTGCGTCGGATGGTCCTTCATCCAGGCCACGCTGGCGAAACAGAAGGCCGAGCAGCAAAAGCAACAACAGCAGCAGAGCCAGATGCGGCAGTACGGCCAGCCGCCCGGCCCGCTGCCCGGGCCGTCGGGCTCGCCGGGCGCGTCGAAGACCGTCGGGCCGGGCGCGACGGAACACCCGTCCTCGAAGTCGCCGAAGCCGTCGAAACCGCCGTCCCCGCCCGCGGCGAAGTCGCCCCGTCCGAGCGGCTCGTAGAAATTCCGTCCCGAAGGCACGCGACACCGCGATGGTAGGTTCCTGCAAGTGGTGAGCACAGCAACGACTTCCCGAGCACAGCTGTCCCGGGTGACCCTGGTCGGCGAGCGGCGCCGGGCCGACATGGTCCTGCCCTCCGATACGCCGATCGGGCAGCTGCTCCCGGACATACTCCAGTTGCTCGACGACCGGGCAGCCTCGCGGCCGATGACGCGCCAACTACTGACCTCGGACGGCTCCGCGCTCCCGCAGGACAGCACCCTCGCTTCCGCCGGCATAGCCGACGGCGCGGTCCTACGGCTCGTCAGGATCCACTCGGCGCCGCCCGCCCCCGTCGTGCACGACGTGACCGACCTGGTGGCCGACGACCTCGACCTGCGGGCGTGGCGCTGGCGTCCCGCCGCCCGCCGGGGCAGTGCCGGGGTGGCGACGGTCGTGTTCACGATGACCGCCGCGCTGCTCGCCCGGCGCGAAGTCGCCCTCGACTCCCTGGCCGCCGCCCTGCTGGCCGTCACGCTCGTCCTGCTCGCCGCCGGCGCGCTCGGCGCCCGGATCGGGCAGGGCAACCGGGGCCTCGCCACCGCGCTGCTGTTCGCCTCCGGGGGGCTCGGCGTGCTCACGGCGTGGACCGCCGCCGACGCCCACCACTGGTCCTGGCAGCTACGGCTCGCCGCCGTCGCGGGGGCGCTGCTCGTGACGCTCCTCATGCTCGGCTGCTTCTCCCCGCTCGGCCGCGGCGGGCTCATCGGCGCGGGGGCCGTCGCCGTCATCACCCTCGTGTGGGAGGCCGTCGCCGCCGTCCAGAGCGAACCGGCGCGGCTGGGCACGGTCATGGCCCTGTTCTCCGTACTGCTGCTCGGGCTGCTGCCGCGGTTCGCGCTGATGGCTTCGGGCCTGACCGCGCTGGACGACACGCGTTCGGGTGGCGCCTCCGTCAGCCGCCACCAGGTGGGCAACGCGCTCGCCGCCACGCACCGCGGCCTCGCCCTCGCGACGGTCGCGACCGCCGTCTCGGCCGCCGCGGCGGGCTGGCTGCTCACGCTGGCCGGGGAGCCGAGCGTGTGGACCGTGGTGCTGCCGTCGCTCGTCGCGGTGGTGCTGCTGTCCCGGGCACGGGCGTTCCCGCTGGTCGCCGAGGTCGTGGCGCTGCTGGCCGCGGCGGCCGTCCTCCTCGTACGCCTGGTGGTGCTGTGGATCGGGCACGGCGGCGGTACGGGGGCGATCGTCGTGCTGTGCGTGGCCGCGCTGCTGCCGCTGCTCGGGCTCGCCGTGCAGCCCCCGGAACACGTGCAGGTCCGGCTGCGGCGCACCGCCGACTTCGTGGAGTCGGTGGGGGTCGTGGGGCTGTTCCCGCTGAGCGTCGGGGTGTTCGGCGTCTACGGGCAACTGCTCGACAAGTTCTGAGTCAACTCGCAGGCGGCTCCGGGCGGGGCGGCAGGTCGGTACGAGAGGGGTAGGGGCAGGGATGCCGAGCGGAGAGAACTGGCAGGGCGACGTCCTGCGCGACCTGAGGGGCGGGGCCCAGCAGCCGCACCCGCAGGGGCAGGAACCGGTCCGGCCGGACCCGCAGGGCGCGACCCCGGCCCACGATGCGGTCCCGGCCCAGGGCGCCGGGGCTCCCGCGCCCGGGTACCCGTACCAGGCCGCGGCCGGGCAGCCCCCCGTCCCGCACGCCCCCGCCCCACACGCCCCGGCCACCCAGGCCCCGGCGTACGGATACCCGCACCCCGCGCAGGGCGCCGCCGAGGCCGCGGGCCGGCCCGGTCGCACGCTCGACTCCCGTCCCGCCGTCGACCCCGGCCTCGTCCGTGCGGGCCGGGGGCCCCGTAACGGCGAGCCCTTCGTGTCCCGCGCCGTCGGCGCGCTCTGGCGAACCGTTTCCTCATCCGTCGCCCGCGAGGTCGCCGACGCCTCCCGCACCGCCGAGCTGCTCCAGCAGCCCGTGACCACCGGCCGCCAGATCGCCGTCACCTCCATCCGCGGCGGCGCCGGCAAGTCCACGGTCGCCGCCCTGCTGGGCACGACGTACGCGCACTACCGCCAGGACCCGGTGCTCTTCGTCGAGGCCGACCCGGCCCTCGGTTCGCTGCCCATCCGGCTCGGAGCCGAGTCGCTGCGCTGGACCACCGGTGACCTCGCCGGGATCATCGAGCCGCAGATGTCGCTGCTCGACGTCACCGGCTACCTCGTCCAGCTGCGCGACAACGCCTGGCTGCTGCCCGGCAGCCAGGGCCAGATCGGCGCCATGCTCGACACCCGCTCCTACGAGCGGGCCATGGTCGCGCTGCGCCGCTACTTCGGTGTGACGGTCGTCGACTGCGAGACGCTGCCCGCCGAGGTCGCCCGGGTCGCGCTCTCCGCCTCCCAGGCCCGCGTCCTGACCACTCCCGCCACCCTCGACGGCGTCGCCAGCACGTACGCGGTGCTCCAGTGGATGCAGGGCCTGCCCCCGCACGTGATCGCCGGAACGGTCGTCGTCCTGACGGAGCAGGCCCCGCACGCGGGCATCGACGTGGAAGAGGCGGTGCGCATGCTGGGGACCACCGGTGCGCGCGTCCACGTCCTGCCGCACGACCGCCACTTGGCGGACGGGGGCGTCATCCGCAGCGACCTGCTGGCCCGGGCGACGAGGTCGGCGGCCACCCGGATCGCCGCGGACGCCTTCCAGCTCTCCCAGAAGCGCCACTGACGGACGACGACGGACCACGAAGATGAGCACCCGACTGATCCACCGCCCGGCCAGGACGATCAGGCCCCCGGCCGCCTCCGAGGCCCGCACCATCGAGGCGCCGCCCAACCTCCCCGAGGGCAAGGCCGGCAACATCGCGATGTCGCTGCTGCCCGTGGCCGGCGTGATGTCGTCGGTCGTGATGATGACGGTCGTCCGCAACAGCCAGTTCGCCGCGCTCGGCGCGCTGATCCTCGTCGTCACCGTCATCGGCTCGGTCGGCCTCGTCTTCTCGCAGCGCGGCAAGGCCCAGCGCACCCGCCGTACCCAGCGGGAGGCCTACCTCGCCTACCTGGAGGACCTCCGGGAGGAACTCGCCGCCGAGGAGCGCGAGCGGGCGGAGCGCGCCGGCGTGCTCAGCCCGCCCCCGAGCGCCCTGTACGACATCGTGCGGGACCCGGCCCGGCTGTGGGAACGCCGCCGCGTCGACGAGGACTTCCTGCGCGTGCGCGTGGGCACCGGCGAGATGCCGGTACGCGACCTGCGGATCGCCGAGCAGGGTTCCACCGTCCTCACCCCGCCGGACCGCTTCATGCTCAACGAGGCCTCGGCGCTGACCGCCCGCTTCCGCACCGGCACCGAACTGCCGCTGACCGTCCCGCTGGACCGCGTCGGCAACGTCACCGTGATCGGCCCGCGCGAGGACGGGCTCCGTGTGGCCCGCGCCCTGATGATGCAGGCCGCCGCCACCCACGCCCCCGACGACGTGGCCATCGCGCTGGCCGTGCCCGGTGACCGGCTCGCGGACTGGGACTGGGCCAAGTGGCTGCCGCACCTGCTGGACCCCGAGCAGCTCGACGGCCCCGTCGCCGCCCGCCGGATCGCGCCGTCCGCGCCGCAGCTCGCGCGTCTGCTGGGCCCCGAACTGCGCCGCCGTGCCTCCTACGCCGCCGAGGTGCGCCGCGGGCTGTCCGGCAAGGACGCCCTGTCGATGACCTCCCGGCTGCTCGTCATCGCCGACGGGCACGGGGAGGACGCCGTCGAACTCCCGCGCCCCGACGACGCCGTCGGGCTGCGCGAGATGGGTGTCACCGTCCTGCACCTCCTCGACCAGCGCATCCAGGAGCCGGGCCAGGTCGGCGTACGGATCACCGTCGAGGGCGACCGGGTGCTCATAGAGGACCTGCGCGACGGGGAACCGGTCAGCGCCCACGGAACGGTGGACGAGGTCGGCGCCCCCTTCGCCGAGGGCCTGGCCCGGATGCTCGCGCCGCTGCGCCTGTCCGCCGAGTCGCTGATCGACGCCCCCCTGTCGGGCCCCGTCGACTTCGCGAACCTGCTGGGCATCGCGGACGTGGCCCAGCTCGACGTCAACGGCCTGTGGGCGCCGCGCGGGGAGCGGGCCTTCCTGCGCGTGCCCATCGGCATCAGCGACTCCCACGAGCCGGTGCTGCTGGACTTGAAGGAGTCCTCCGAGCTGGGCATGGGCCCGCACGGCCTGTGCGTCGGCGCGACCGGTTCCGGCAAGTCGGAGCTGCTGCGCACCCTCGTCCTCGCGCTGGTGGCGACCCATCCGCCGGAGGACCTCGCGCTGGTCCTCGTGGACTACAAGGGCGGTGCGACGTTCGCGCCGTTCGCCGGTCTGCCGCACGTCGCCGGTGTCATCACCAACCTGGAGAACCAGGCCGGTCTGGTCGAGCGCGTGCACGCCTCGCTCGCCGGCGAGGTCAAGCGCCGCCAGCAGGTGCTCAAGGACGCGGGCAACATCGCCGACATCGGCGACTACAACGCGCTGCGCGCCGAACGCCGGCCCGATCTGGAGCCGCTGCCGCACCTGTTCGTCGTCATCGACGAGTTCGGCGAACTCCTCACCGCCAAACCGGACTTCATCGACCTGTTCCTGTCCATCGGGCGGATCGGCCGCTCCATCGGCGTGCACCTGCTGCTCTCCAGCCAGCGGATCGAGGGCGGCAAGCTCAAGGGCCTGGACACCTACCTCTCCTACCGGCTGGGGCTGCGCACGTTCTCCGCCGACGAGTCCCGCACGGTCCTGGACACCACGGACGCCTTCCACCTCCCGCCGCTGCCCGGCTTCGGCTACCTCAAGGTGGACACCAGCCACTACGAACGCTTCAAGGCGAGCTACGTCTCCGGCGCCTACCGGGGCCCCGTCGAGCGCGCCGACGAGCAGGACACCGGGCCGCTGGCCCTCCCGTACGAGGCGTTCAACAGCCCGGCCAGGCCGGAGGGCGCGCAGGGGCAGGAGCCCACCGCGCGGCGCCGCGAGACCGGTCCGACCGAGCTGGGGATCATCGTCGGCCAGCTGGAGCAGGCCGCCGCACCGGTGCGGCGGATCTGGCTGCCCCCGCTGCCCGGCGCGATCGCGCTGGACACGGTCGCGGGCCCGCTGGACGTGGGCCCGCGCGGAATGCAGCTCGCCAGGCGGCGCGGGCGGCTCGCGGTGCCGCTCGGCGTGCTGGACGACCCGACGAAGCAGTGGCAGGGCGAGTGGTACCTCGACCTCACGGTCGCGGGCGGCCACGCCGCCGTCATCGGCGGGCCGCAGTCCGGCAAGACGACCCTGCTGCGCACCCTGGTCCTCTCGCTCGCGCTGACCCACACCCCGCAGGAAGTCGGCGTGTACGGCCTCGACCTGGTCGGCGGCGGGCTCCAGGCCCTCGCCGGGCTGCCGCACGTCGGGGGGATCGCCAGCCGGGCGGACCGCGAGCGGGCGGCGCGGACCGTGGAGGAAGTACGCACGATGCTCGCCGCCCGCGAGGAACTGTTCCGCGAGCACGGCATCGACTCCGTCGAGCAGCTGCGCACCCTGCACGCGGCGGGCCGGCTGCCGCAGCTCGCCTCCGCCGAGATCGTCCTGGTCATCGACGGCTTCGGCGCGCTGCGCGACGACTTCGAGAGCCTGGACGACGCGGTCGTCGACATCCTCAAGCGCGGCAGCGGGTACGGCATCCACGTCGTCGCCGGCATGCTGCGCTGGAACGACGTGCGGATCGCCACCCAGTCGAACTTCGGCACGCGGGTGGAGCTGCGGCTGAACGACCCCAGCGAGTCCAGCGTCGACCGCAAGCTGGCCGAGACGCTCTCGCCGGACGAACCCGGCCGCGTCCTGACCGACCAGAAGCTCTTCGCACAGGTCGCGCTGCCCCGGACGGACGGGCTGGCCGACCCCTCGGAGCTGGGCGCCGTACTGGAGCGCACGGCCCGTACGGTGCGCGCCACCTGGAGCGGGGAGACCGCCCAGCCGGTACGCGTGCTGCCGCACGTGCTGGAGCCGCACCTGCTGCCCGGTCCCGCCGCCGAGCCGAAGCGGGTGCCGATCGGCTTGGACCAGCAGGCGCTCGCACCGGTCCTGGTGGACCTGTTCGTGCACGACCAGCACCTGCTGGTCCTGGGCGACAGCGAGTGCGGGAAGACGAACCTGCTGGCGACGATCGCGGGCGGGTTGATCGAACGCTACGGCGAGGAAGAGCTGGTCTTCGCCGTCATGGACCCGCGCCGCGGGCTGCGCGGGGTGGTCCCGGAGGAGTTCAACGGCGGCTACGCGTACAACGCGAAGCTGTGCGCCGGGCTGTCCGCCGGCATCGCCACCGAGCTGGAGCGGCGGATGCCCGACGACACCGCGCCGCTGGAGGACCTGGAGCCGGGCAGCTGGGGCGGCGGCCCGCGGATCGTCGTACTCGTCGACGACTACGACGTACTCACCACGGCCGGGCAGTCGCCGCTGGCGCCCTTCCTGCCGTATGTGCCCTCGGCCGCGGACATCGGCCTGCACTTCGTCCTGACCCGCCGGGTCGCCGGTGCCTCGCGGGGCATGTACGAGCCGTTGGTGCAGGGGCTGCGCGAGTCGGGCGCTTCGGCCCTGGTCATGGCGGGCGACCGCAGCGAGGGCCAGCTGCTGCCCGGGGTCTACGCCTCGCAGCAGCCCGCCGGGCGGGGGGTGCTGGTCCGCCGGGGCCAGTCGAGCCGCCTGATCCAGACCGTGTACGGGCGCGGGTGACCCGCGAACGGCCGGCCGCGGGGTGGACCGCGTAAGGCCGGCCCCGGGGTGGACCGCGAACGGCCGGCCCCGGGTGGACCGCGTAAGGCCGGCCGCGGGTGAGCGCCGGACCCGCGCCCGTTTCCCGCATGCACTTCGACCGAAGGATCTGACCAGCACATGACCAAGGACGTCGTCGCCCTCACCGAGCGGATGCCCGACCCGTGGACCGTGCTCGCCGGACTGCTCTCCGGGGGCCCCGACAAGCTGGTGAACGCGGCCGCCGAGCGGGCCGTGGTGCAGCTGTGCGACGAGCAGGGCCGCCCGCTCGTCTCCATCGAGGCGCCGCTGCTGGTGCAGGTCGAGGGGGAGGCCGAGCGGCTGCTCGGAGCCACCGCCCCGCCGGTCCCCTTCTGGTGGACGGAGGCCCGCGCCACCACCGGCGTCGAGGACGCCGCCCGGCTGGCGGGCACCTTCGCGGCCCGGCTGGCCGCCCTGGCGGGGGGCTCCGCATGGCCCCGCGAGCCGGGGCGCGCGCTGGGTGTGGTGCGGACCGAGGGGGTGGGCGTGGCGCCGGAGCCGGCCGCCGCGCAGCCCGCCGTCGACGTGCTCACCGACCGGGTGGCCGTCGTCATCCAGGACCGCCCGGTGGTGGCCATGACCGCCTGGCTCTCCGACGCCTTCCGGGCCGCCGCCGAAGCCGAGCTCGGGCTGCAGATCGTCACCCCGCCGGGCACCACCCTCTCCCCCGCCGTCCGGGAAAACCTGAGCGGCTGGCCCTCGCGCTGGGTGGTGCAGGACGAGCGGGACGGCTACTACGACGGCCTCACCGGGGCCGTACTGCGCTGGCAGAGCGGGCTGTTCGCCCCGGTCGAGGCGCTGGACGCGACCGCCGAGGACCCCCGTACCCCGGTGGCGGCCGCGTTCCGGGAGGTCTCCGCGACCGGGGAACGGCAGCTGGCCGTCACCTTCCGCGCGGTCCACCCCGCCGATGAACGGCTCGTCCTTGGGGGCGCCCTGGAGGCGGTGTGGCGGGAGCTGACCGGCGGGCCGCCGGCCGGGTGGGGCACCGCGGAGCCGGCCAACCTGCCGTGGTCCCCGGCCCGGCTGACCGACGTCGCGTACGCGCGGGCGCCGGAGCCGACCTGGTTCGTGGTGGTCGGCGGGCCGGAGCGCCCGGGCGTCGCCACGGTGCGGGTCCGGCGCACGAAGGCGGGCGTCGAGGAGGAGGTCACCCTCGCGTTCGGCTACGGCGCGGACGAGGAGCCCCCGGTGGACGCCCTGACCCGGACCGCCGAGGTGCTCGCCACCCGCCACGGCCTCCAGTCGATGCTCGTACAGCTGCGCAAGGCCCGCCGCGACCTGGCGGTGCCGCCGCGCTTCGAGGGACCGGGCGTGCCGGTGGCCTTCGTCCTGGGTGCGGAGGAGGTCCGCGCGATGCCGGGCGACCGGGCCCGCAACACCCCGCTGGCGCAGCGGCCGTTGGCGCTGGGTCCCAAGAGCCGGCCGGCGCTGTACTACCCGCTGCCGGGAGACCCCTCCGACCTGGCCGGATGGGCGGACTTCGAGCTGCTGATGAGGCATCTGAAGGGCGCGTGAGGGAGCCTTTTGGCATGCCGGTGGGGACGGCCGATGCGATGTCCGGCTTTGGTCACAGCTGCCGGTAGCTGGTTGCGAAAGCGATGTAGGTTGGCAGAATTGGCCATACTTACGGTCGTTCTCTGGTGATGGGGGTGTGGGATGAAGTTCGACATGGGGACGCAGGTTCTGACGAACCTGATGTCGGGGTCGCGGAACTCGAGTACGGATCTGGGAACGCTGATCCAGCAGTTGATCACGGCGGCGCATCCGTTGGAGGGCAAGTTCAACGGTCAGGGCAAGGTCGCGTTCGACTCGTTCAAGGAGCACTCGGACGGGATCACGAAGGAGCTGAACGCGGCTCTGTCGGCGATCCTGGGCGGTCAGTCGGGTATGGAGCAGGCCTTCGGCACCGGTGACCACGAGCAGGGTGACAACGCGCGGCAGCAGATGTCGGCGGCGAACTTCGACGCGGCCCGCTTCGCCGGCCGCTGAACGTTGCAAGTCTCTTCAACCACACGGGGAGTGTGATGTGTGATGGCCGGTGGCACGGACCGTCGTTCGTATGACACGGGTGCCTCGACCGAGGCGCAGGGCAACATCCAGGTCGTGATCGGGCAGCTGGAGCAGGTGATCGCGGCTCGCGACGCGCAGGTGAAGGCGGCGATGTCGGACTTCGCGGCCGATGGCGTGGCGGATGAGTACCACGGCAAGGAACTGCGCTGGAAGAACGCGTCGCAAGAGGTGAAGAACATCATCCACCTGTTGAAGTCGACGCTGGAGAAGAACGACGCGACGGCGCAGCAGACGATCGCGCGGGCGAAGGCCGCGGTCGACAACATCGGCTGAGCAGAAACGGTTTTTCGGGGGACGTATGACGGCGTGGGACATCAAGCCGCAGGGTGTGCAGAGCCAGCTCAAGCTCACCGGTGAGCGGGCGGGCGAGCTGGAGAAGGCGCTGAACGCGCTGATGACGCACATGTCGGAGGCCGCGTACGCGGCGGGCACGGCGGTGCCGGGTTCGGCGGCGACGGTGCCGAACGCGGCGCGGCAGGGGCCGGTGGCGACGGGGCAGGTGGCGTTGTCGCACCGGGGCACGACGGGGCCGGTGGGTGCCGCGCTGTCGCAGTACTTGGAGAAGCGCCAGCCGGACGTGAAGGCGATGGTGGACCGGATCCAGGCCGCGGTGCTGGGTGCGGCGAAGGCGACGAACGAGTACATCGAGGGTGACCTGGACGCGGCCAAGCACGCCCAGGACGCGGCGAAGAACGTGCGGCTGGATGAGCTGCGGGACGCCACGGGGGGCGCGAAGTGAGCAACGATCCGGTCAACCCCGCCGAGGTCCCGGTGTTCACCGGTGAACTCGCGGTGCTGGACGAGAAGGTCAAGGCGCTGTCGGGGGACGGCGGCGCGCTCGCGAACGCCGGCTCGTCGGTGCACACCACCTTCGGCGGGATGTCCGCGTACTACAAGGCGCCCGAGGCCGAGCAGCTCTTCGCGGTGACGAAGCCGGTGGTGGACACCACCTTGTCGTTCTCCTCCGACATGTGCACCATCGCGGGCGCGCTGGGGACGTACGCGAACGAGATCCGCCCGCTGGTGAAGAAGCTGGAGACGCTCAAGGCGGAGGCGGCGTCGTTCAAGTCGAAGGTCTCGCACGACGACAAGTGGACCGAGGACGGGGATCTCATCGATGAGAACCTCGACCGGCGCAACGAGATCGCCGAGGTGTGGTCGCAGTTCCAGGCCGCGGAGACCACGGCGTACAACAAGATCGTGGCGCTGGTGTGCGGGGTGCCGCTCAAGCTCGACGACGGCTCGCACGGCCCGAACATGTACGGCTACGACGCGGAGGCGCTCAAGCACTCGAAGTCGCTGCCGTGGGGTGACGCCGTCCAGGAGTCGGTGCCGTGGTGGCAGGTGTGGGAGCACGCCTACGACTTCGGCAAGGGCGTCATCGTCGACGGCGTGTGGGGCACCATCAAGGGCCTGGGCACGCTGGTCGGCTTCGACGGCTGGGACGCCACGAAGCAGGCGTGGACCGGGCTGGCGAAGCTCGCCACCGGTGTGTCCATCGCCATCATCCCGGGCGTCGGTTCGGCGTACATGGCGATGCCGGGCAAGTACCTCCCGTCCTGGCTGCGTGATTCGCGTACGGCGATGAAGGAGACGGGCAAGGCGCTGCTGGCGTGGGACCAGTGGAGCGAGAACCCGTCGCGGGCGGCGGGCGCGGTCACCTTCAACGTGGTCACCGCGATCTTCACCGACGGCGCCGGCGCGGCCGCCTCGGGCGCGGGCAAGGCGGGCGTGGCGGCGAAGGCGCTGTCGTTCGCGGGCAAGGCCGGGCGGGCCATCGACCCGATGACGTACGTGTTCAAGGGCGCGGGCGCGGGCCTGTCGAAGATCGGCGATGTGATGGCCGGCCTGCGGGGCATCGGCAAGGTCGAGATCCCCAAGATCTCCGACGGTGCGTTCGCGCTGCCCGACGGCTCGACGATGCTGCCGGACGGAACGATTCACCTCCCCTCGGGCACCGCGGTCCCGGAGGGTGCGATCAAGCTCCCGGACGGGGGCATCAAGCTCCCCGAGGGCACCGCCACCCTGCCGCCGGGCACGGTCAAGCTGCCCTTCGACGACAGCCCCGCGAAGTACATGGACCCCGAGGGCCACCTCTACAAGGAAGACGGCAGCCTCTACCAGCACGCCGACGACGCCAAGGCCGAGAAGACCCCGGCCACGGCCCACGCCCCCAAGGTGGAAACCCCCGTCCTGGTGGGCGCCGGCGCCCGCGGCGGCGACGACATGATCCGCCTCGGCTCCGACATGTCCGACCCCGTCCACGTGGGCGACCACACCCCGACCGGCCACGCGGGCGACCACACCCCCGGCGGCCACGCCCCGGACGGCATGCCGCGCAACGACCTCGACACCACCCCCGGCGGCGGCACCTCCCACCCGACGCACACCCCCTCCACGGGCGGCCCCCACCCCGACGGCCCGGGCACCGGCGGCCACCCCGACGGCCCCTCGACCGGCGGCCCCCACCCCGACGGCCCGGGCACCGGCGGCACCCACCTCCCGGACACCCCCGGCACGGGCGGCTCCCACCTCCCGGACACCCCCGGCGGGGGCGGCACCCACCTCCCGGACACCCCGGGCGGGGGCGGCCTGGACGACGCTGCGCGTGCGGGCGACGGGACAGCCGGCAACAGCCCGGTCACCCGGGAGCCGGTGGAGCGGCCCAGCTTCATGCAGGACGGCGACAACCCCTACGGGCCGCACCTGACAGAGGCCCAGGTCGAAGAGATCCAGGTGTACCGGGCCAACGAGGAACCGGGTTATTTCGACGACTACTACAAGAACAACGGAAATCGGAAGAACCTCGATTTCGTAGACGAGAGCGGTTCCACGCCACCGCAGCTCACCAGGGCGGACGAAAATTCTCCCTGGATTCGTGCGAAGGACGCTCCCGAACCGCCTACACCTCACTACCTCGACCCGAAGTACGTGCACGAGACTCCGGGTTCGATCACCGATCCCGCACGTCTTGACGGGCTGAAGGAAGCCACCCGGAAGCGCTTCTATTCAGTATGGGCGGATCAGCTCGCCGATACGTTCAAAAAGGAAGCGGACGCCAACCACGCGCTTCACGGCACGGAGGACACCGCGCACGACCTGGCGGAGGGTCGCGAGGCGTACCGTCACTACCACAAGTCGATGATCGAAGAGACTGGCGCCTACGGCGAGTACGTCGCAGAGCACCATTACATCGCTGAGCACTACGCCGGGTCCACGAAGGAAACGCTGCACGGCCCCAAGAACGGAAATGACCAGTTCGACCAGGTGTGGCGCACCGCGGACGGTCGTTACGTCGTGGTCGAAGCGAAGAGCAGTGTCGACACCAAGCTCGGCGGCCGAAACCTCCCCGACGGACGCAGGGTTTCACAAGGCTCCCAGGAGTACTTCTTCGACATCATCCGCGAAATGAAGGAGCGCGGTAAGAAGATCCCGAGCGAGCGGAAGCTCGCGAAGGCACTGGAAGACGCCTTCGACGACGGGAATCTGGAATACGTCGTCGTCAAGGGCGACCGAAACGGGCTCCAGTACAGTGGCTACCAGTACCAGCGCTTCGACATCAGTAAGGGGACCCTCCGGTGACCACCATTGTCAGTAGGCACTTTGCGTCACCGGGGCCCACGGAAGAAGAATGGGCAGAGTCACTCGGCGAGGATCTGGCCGATGACATCGACAGGCTGGAGCGGCGCCCCCACGCCCTCGGGCGCGTCTTCAACAACGCGCTCCTCCACCTCGGCGCACGTTGCACGGTCGACCCCCGTGCGGCGAAGCTGGAGACCTGGGAAGCGGTTGTCAACGCCCTTCAGGTGGGGTCCGCCATCTTCGCCACGGCTTCGGCGACCGAGGGAACCGTGGAGTGTCGGATCAACCGTCAGATCCGAACACTGCCGGCCACGGGCGCGGATCAGGGCCTCACCGACCTCGGGACGTGGCTGACCACGTTCTGGCTCGCCGTGGTGTGCCGGGACCAGGTTCGCATCACCGAACTGGCCCGCTTCCCACTCGATCGCCTCCATGACGGCGGATTCGACGAGTTCGTCCGGCACTGGGTCGATACGTTGCAGACGTACTGGTTGCAGGGGCCCGACTTGGTGGCGAAGTTGACCCGCGCCGTCGAAATGTCGACTCCGGGCATCGCCGTCCAAGCTCCACGGGAGCTGTTGGAGGCGGTGCTGGCGCCGCCGATCAACCTCTTCTACCTGTTCATCACCCAGAACGCGGTCGGGTTCAACGAGGCGTTGGTACAGGCACTGGAGCTACACAAGGCGTACTGGACGGCTGACGAGAAGCGAGTGGAAAGCCCTGGTGGTCATCTCGCCCTTGCCCCCTTGGCCATCGCGTGCTTCGCCTTCGACGGCAAGATGCCGGTCGAGGTCGAGTCGGGCTACCTTCCGCACCACCTGCTGACCCGCGGGTGGCTCGGCGAATTCCCCACCTGACAGGCGGACCGGACGCGTCGGTTCACGGCTCACCACCTTCCACGTGGCCGTCGTATGCCCGCGCAAGGACCAACTTGGCCGCGAGTCGGCGGCAGCGTGCTGAGATTCGGAAGTCCTGGCTGCCGGCGCCGCAGGTGCACTCGGAGCTCCGGCCCGGCGCGCGGCCGACGCGTTCGGGGAACTGGTCATCGGAGCGCGTCCACGATCACGTGGCGGCCGCGTTCATCGAGTCGGTGACGGCCCGGCCCACGGGCTCGCGATGAGGCGGAGGGGCGGTGTTCCGCCCGGTCGTACGCCGGCGGGGCGGCCGTGGTCACCGGCGCGCCCCTGCCCCGCGTGCGTGGTGCCCGGAGCCGGACTTGAACCGGCACGGCCCGAAGGCCAGCGAGGTTTAAGCTCGCCGTGTCTGCATTCCACCATCCGGGCAGGGCGTGGCGGCCCCCGTGGAAAAGCTGTGGACGCCCAGGGTGAGCCTATCCGTAAGTATCCCTGCCCCGACCTGGGACTCTGTCCGATGTTGTCTGATTCTATTGACGCTTGAGTGGTCGTCAGGTGCGATAACGCACGGTCGGCACCTCGCGGGCGACGATCTCCCCCGCGCGCATTTGACGGGATTTCGCCTCCCCGCGCCACCCCACCCGCCACCCCGCGCACGGCGCTCTCAAAGGGAGCGGCGTCATACCAGAGGAGGAGGCGCGCGCCCCCGTGTCAGCCTCCAGTGGGCCGTCGAACCGGCACCGCGGCTGATCCGGGGCGGGGGTGCGTGCGGCGAGGATGGAAGGGTCCCGCCCCAGCGCAGCATCCCGCTCGACAGGAGTCACCCGTGACCGCCATGAACTACGCCCCCACCACCCAGGCGGTGGCCGCCCGTGCCACGCAGCTGTCCAAGGTGTACGGCCAGGGCGAGACCCAGGTGGTCGCGCTGGACAACGTCTCCGTCGACTTCGGCCAGGGCCGGTTCACCGCGATCATGGGCCCCTCCGGCTCCGGCAAGTCCACGCTGATGCACTGCGTCGCGGGTCTGGACACCTTCTCCGGCGGCTCCGTACGCATCGGCGACACCGAACTCGGCTCCCTCAAGGACAAGCAGCTGACCCAGCTGCGCCGCGACAAGATCGGCTTCATCTTCCAGGCCTTCAACCTGCTGCCGACCCTGACGGCCCTGGAGAACATCACCCTCCCGATGGACATAGCCGGCCGCAAGCCCGACCGGCAGTGGCTGGACTCGGTCATCCGGATGGTCGGCCTCTCCGACCGCCTCGGCCACCGCCCCACGCAGCTGTCGGGCGGCCAGCAGCAGCGCGTGGCCGTGGCCCGCGCCCTCGCGTCCCGGCCGGAGATCATCTTCGGTGACGAGCCCACCGGCAACCTCGACTCCCGCTCCGGCGCCGAGGTACTCGGCTTCCTGCGCAACTCCGTCCGCGAACTCGGCCAGACCGTCGTGATGGTCACCCACGACCCCGTCGCCGCCTCCTACGCGGACCGCGTCATCTTCCTCGCCGACGGACGCATCGTCGACGAGATGCTGAGCCCGAGCGCCGACGGCGTCCTCGACCGCATGAAGGCCTTCGACGCCAAGGGCCGCACCAGCTGAGGGACGTCCCCTCCCCGTCCCCGCTGACCCCCGACCTACTGGACGCCTCCACCATGTTCCGTACCGCCCTGCGCAACGTACTCGCGCACAAGGCCAGGCTGTTGATGACGGTGCTCGCCGTCGTCCTCGGCGTGGCCTTCGTCTCCGGCACGCTCGTCTTCACCGACACCGTCGGCAAGGCGCTGTCCGGCCAGTCCGCCAAGAGCTTCGACGGCGTCGCCGTCTCCGTCACCGCCAACGGCCCCTCCCGCAACGACGACGGGACCAAGGAGGGCGAGCCGGGCATCAGCACGCAGACCCTCGACAAGGTCAAGGCCCTCCAGGGGGTCGACACCGTCTCCGGCCGCGTCTCCGGCTTCGCCGGTGTCGCCGACCCCGCCGGCAAGCTGATCGGCAGCGGATGGGCCAACCGCGGCTCCAACTTCGCCCCCGTCAAGGACGGCAAGGACCCGCGCTACGCCTTCACCCAGGGCAACGGCCCCGCGAAGGCCGACCAGATCGCCCTCGACAAGGAGACCGCCCGCCGCGGCGAGTACGCGGTGGGCGACAAGGTGCGGGTGGCCTCCAACGGCCTGCCCACCGAGTACACCCTCTCGGGCGTGTTCACCACCGAGGACGGCCAGGTCAACGCGGGCGGCTCGCTGGTGCTGTTCGACACGGCCACCGCCCAGAAGCTCTACCTGGCCCCCGGCTTCTACGAGGAGCTCTCGGTCAGCGCGAAGCCCGGCACCACGGCCGACCGGCTGCTGTCCGAGGTCACGCCGCTCCTCGGCAAGGACGCCACGGCCAAGACCGGCGCCGAGCTGGCCGCCGAGCAGGCCAAGAACATCGAGCGGCAGATGGACACCACCAACCAGATGCTGCTGACGTTCGCACTGATCTCGCTGTTCGTCGGCATCTTCCTGATCTACAACACCTTCACCATGCTGGTCGCCCAGCGCACCAAGGAGCTGGCCCTGCTGCGCGCCATCGGCGCCAACCGCGGCCAGGTCAAGCGGTCCGTGCTGGCCGAGGCCCTCGTCGTCGGCGTGGTCTCCTCCGCCGTCGGCCTGCTGGCCGGTGTCGGCCTCGCGGTCGGCATGCGCTCCGTGATGGACTCCATCGGCGCGAAGATCCCGGCCGGCCCGCTGGTCATCAGCCCGGTGACCGTCGCGAGCGCGATCGCCATCGGTGTCCTCGTCACGCTCCTCGCGGCCTGGCTGCCCGCCCGCCGCACCGCCCGCATCGCCCCGGTCGCCGCCATGGGCAGCGCCCACCTGCCGGCCACCGCGAAGTCCCTGGTGCTGCGCAACAGCATCGGCGGCGCGCTCACCCTGTTCGGCCTGGCCGGGATCCTCGGCGGCGCGCTGATGGGCAAGGACGGCAAGATGATCATCGGCGGGGGCGCGTTCCTCACGATGATCGGCATCATCGTGCTGCTGCCCGCGCTCTCCCGCCCGGTCATCGCGGCCCTGCGCCCGGCGCTACGCAAAGCGTTCGGCGTCGCCGGCAAGCTGGCCGCGCAGAACGCGGTGCGCAACCCGCGCCGCACCGCCGTCACCGCCGCCTCGCTCGCCATCGGACTGACCCTGGTCACCGCCCTGTCGGTGCTCGGCGTGACCATGGGCAAGGCCGTGGACCGCATGACCACCGACAAGCTCAAGGCCGACTACAAGATCTCGCTGTCCGGCGGCTTCGGCGGACTCGACCAGAGCGTGATCGGCGCGCTGGCCAAGGCGCCGGGCGTCAAGGCCGTCTCCCCGCAGCAGGCCTCCTACCTGCGCTTCGACGGCGGCAAGGCGTCCCGCTCCGTCTCCGGCGTCGAACCGGCCACGATCGGATCGCTCCTCAACATCGAGGTGGTCACCGGTTCGCTGGACAGCCTCGGCAAGGGCCAGGTCGCGGTCGCCGACACGACGGCGAAGTCCCAGGGCCTCCAGGTCGGTTCGGTGCTCAAGGCCGCCTTCGACGACAACAAGAAGGCCGATCTGGTGGTGGGCGCCGTCTACAAGGAGATGGACGGCATGCTCTCCCCCTACGTGCTCGACTACAAGATCCTCTCCGCCCACGAGGAGAAGCCGTACCTGCCCGAGGTCTTCGTCAAGATGGACGGCGGCCCCTCCGCCAAGGCCCAGCAGACCCTCGTCGACGCCCTCGGCAAGAACCCGGCGATGAACATCGCCACCCAGCAGGACATGCGCAACGAGCTGGGCGGCGCGATCAACACCGCGCTCAACATCATGTACGGGCTGCTCGGCATGGCGCTGATCATCTCGGTGCTCGGCGTCGTCAACACCCTGGCCATGTCCGTCTACGAGCGGACCCAGGAGATCGGCATGCTGCGCGCCATCGGCCTGGACCGGGGCCGGGTCAAGAACATGATCCGCCTGGAGGCCATCGTGATCTCGCTGTTCGGCGCGGTCATCGGTGTCGTCCTCGGTACGTTCATCGCCTGGGCCGTCGGCCAGACCATCAAGGACGGGGTGCCGCACTACGCACTGGTCGTCCCGTTCGACCGGATCGCGATCTTCATGCTGCTGGCCGGTGTGGTCGGCGCCCTGGCGGCCATGTGGCCGGCCCGCAGCGCCGCCCGGCTGAACATGCTGACCGCCATCAAGACCGAGTAGCCACGGCCGGCCCGCGCAGGAGGGCCCCGCGACCGGAGTTCCGGTCGCGGGGCCCTTCGCATGCCCCCTGCGCGCTACGGGGTCTGCGGCGCGCTACGGAGTCTGCGGCGCGCCCCACTCGCGGGCCCGCAGCGGCATCCCGGAGACCCCGCCGTCCCCCGGGCGCACCGCGAGGACCTGGTTGACGCCGAGCCGGTTGTGCTCGAAGCCGAGCGCGGAAGCCGCCATGTACAGCAGCCACACCCGGGCGCGGCCGGGGGAGGTCAGCCGGACGGCCTCGTCCCAGTGCCGCTCCAGCCGGGCCACCCAGGCCCGCAGGGTCAGCGCGTAGTGCTCGCGCAGCGCCTCCACGTCGCGGACCTCGAAGCCGGCCCGTTCCAGTTCGCCGACGGTGGTGCCGATCGGGGAGAGCTCCCCGTCGGGGAAGACGTAGGCGTCGATGAACTCGTCGATCCGGTAGGCCTCTTCGTCGGGCTCCGGCCGCCGGGCGATCTGGTGGTTCAGCAACCGGCCGCCGGGCCGGAGCAGCCCGTGCAGGGTGTGGGCGTACTCGCGGTAGCGGGCGGCGCCGACGTGCTCGGCCATGCCGATCGAGGAGATCGCGTCGTACGGGCCGTCCTTGACGTCCCGGTAGTCCTGGACCCGGATGTCGATCCGGTCGGCCAGGCCCTCCTCGGCGACCCGCTTGCGGGCGTAGACGGCCTGCTCCTGCGAGAGCGTGACGCCGGTGACCTGGACCCCGTACTCGCGGGCCGCGTGCAGGGCCATGGAGCCCCAGCCGCAGCCGACGTCGAGCAGGCGCCGGCCGGGGGCGAGGTCGAGCTTGCGGCAGACCAGGTCGAGCTTGTCGCGCTGCGCGTCCTCCAGGGTGCCGCCGGGGCTCCAGTACGCACAGGAGTACACCATCGAGGGGCCCAGGACGTGCTCGTAGAAGGCGTTGCCGACGTCGTAGTGGTGGCTGATCGCCTGGCGGTCGCGGCCCTTGCTGTGGAGGGCGCCCCCGCGGCGGGCGGCCTCCTCCGGGGGCGGCGCGGGGGCCGGCCAGGGCCGGGCGAGGGCGACCAGGTCGCGTACGGCGGCACGCAGGTGGGGGTCTCGCAGCAGGGCGGCCGTCCCGGCGGCGCCGGAGGCGGCGGCCGGCCGGTGCGGGCGCGGGGCGGCGAGGCCGCTGGTCGCGGGCTTCGGGGCCGGGGCGGGCTCGCGCTCCCAGAGGAGTCCGGCCACCCGGTCCAGCAGCTCGAACAGGTCCCCTTCGACGGTCAGCTCTCCGGCCACCCAGGCCCGCGCCAGGCCCAGCTCGCCCGGCTTCCACAGCATGCGGCGCAGCGCCCGGCGGTGGTTCAGGACCAGGGTGGGGCCGGTGGACGGGCCGGCCTCGCTGCCGTCCCAGGCACGTATGCGCACGGGCACGGGGGCGCCCAGCAAGGTTTCGGCGAGAGCGGCCAGCCGCGGCGCGGCGTCGGTCATGGCAGGCACCTCCAGAAGTTCCGACCGGACGGCCTACCCAATTCCGGCGAGGGTTAGGCCCTTTACGGACGATCTTCGCGGAGGCGGCTCAAAGAACCCTCCAGGACGGCACGAGGCGGCCGTGCCCGGGGCCCCGCCCCTGAGTGCGCCCCGGCACCCCCCGGCTGCCGACGAGGGGTGCCGGACGAGGCCGGACCCGGCGGGAACGCCGAAGGGGCCGCCCGCACCACGGATGGCGGGCGGCCCCTTCGGGGACGTGCTGGTCGTACTCAGGCGTGATGCGGCTCGCGCCGCGTCAGGAGGCCTTCGCCTTCTGCGCCGGGGCCTGGGCGGCGGCCGGGGCCGGCTTGGCGGCCTCGTAGAACTCCTCGCGCGGGGACTCCAGCGCACCGAGGGAGACGACCTCGCGCTTGAGGAACATGCCGAGGGTCCAGTCGGCGAAGACGCGGATCTTGCGGTTCCAGGTCGGCATGGCCATGCCGTGGTAGCCACGGTGCATGTACCAGGCGAGCCGGCCCTTGAGCTTGATCTTCATCTTGCCCATGACGATCATCGCGACGCCCTTGTGGAGGCCGAGACCCGCCACCGCACCCTTGTTGGAGTGCGAGTACTCGGTCTGCGGGAAGCCCCGCATGCCCGAGATGACGTTGTCGCCGAGGACCTTGGCCTGGCGCAGCGCGTGCTGGGCGTTCGGCGGGCACCAGGCGTTCTCGACGCCCGCCTTGCGGGCGGCGACGTCCGGGACCTGGGCATTGTCGCCCGCGGCCCAGATGTAGTCGGTGCCGGTGACCTGGAGGGTCGGGGAGGCGTCGACGTGACCGCGCGGACCCAGCGGGAGGCCGTAGCGGGCCAGGACCGGGTTCGGCTTGACGCCGGCGGTCCAGACGATGGTGTTGGAGTCGACCTCGAGGCCGTTCTTCAGCACCACGTGGCCGTCCACGCACGAGTCCATGGAGGTGTTCAGGTAGATCTCGATGCCGCGGGACTCGAGGTGCTCCTTGCCCCAGGTGCCGAGCTTGGGCCCGACCTCGGGAAGGATCTTGTCCGCCGCGTCGACCAGGATGAAGCGCATGTCCTCGCGCTTGATGCTGGAGTAGTACTTGGCCGCGTCGCGGGCCATGTCCTCGACCTCACCGATGGTCTCCGCGCCGGCGAAGCCGCCGCCGACGAAGACGAAGGTGAGGGCCTTGCGACGGACGTTCTCGTCCGTCGTGGACTCGGCCTTGTCGAGCTGCTCGAGTACGTGGTTGCGCAGGCCGATGCCCTCTTCGACGCCCTTCATGCCGATGCCCTGTTCGGCGAGGCCGGGGATCGGGAAGGTGCGGGAGACGGCGCCGAGCGCGATCACCAGGTAGTCGAAGGGCAGCTCGTACGCCTCGCCGACGAGCGGCGTGACGACGGCGACCTTGCGGTCCTGGTCGATGCTGGTGACCCGGCCGGTGAGGACCTCTGCCTTGGGCAGCACGCGTCGCAGCGGGACGACGACGTGCCGAGGCGAGATGCTGCCTGCGGCCACTTCGGGGAGGAAGGGCTGGTAGGTCATGTACGAGCGCGGGTCGACGACCGTGACGGTCGCCTCGCCGTAGCGCATCTTCTTCATGATGCGCTTGGCTGCGTACAGGCCTACGTACCCACCTCCTACAACGAGGATCCTGGGACGCTCCGTGGTGCTCATGGAACGAGTATCCAGCACCCACAGGGGTGACGCTCGTGAGCCCCTTCACAAGGTGCTCGGAACCCTCTGCTACACTGCGCCGCCCACGTGACCCACGTCATGGCGCCGAACGGGAACCACGGTGTAACGCCACACGTTGTTCACCCGTCCTGAACTGGCCTGTAAGGCCGAAAACGGAGTAGACCACCGGGTTCGTGGATACCTACCGACCCGCACGCCCGGCCTCCGGCAATCGCACGAACGCGCGCACAAAAAGGGCCCGCAGGGCCCGCGAGCGCCCCTTGGGACCCTCCGCGTCACCCTGCGGACCTCTTTTCCTTGTGAAGAACTTCACGAAGCTCGTGCATTCGAAGGCTCTTCCGGCTCCCGAACAGGCCGCCACAAGGTCGGATCGACACCCGCTCCAGGCCCGAACCACCCCCGGACCAGGCCGACTCAGGTCACGGACCGCCGCAGCCGCACGCGCCGACGGGTCAGGAAGGGCGCTTCGCCGTCTCCCCCGCGCCCGCGGCGGCGAAGGCGATGCCGTCGAGGATGTCGTGTTCCGAGACGACGACCTCCGAGGCGCCGACGCGGTCCATGATCGCGAGGAGGACGAGGGCACCCGCGCCGATGACGTCGACGCGGCCCGGGTGGATCACCGCGAGGGCCTCCCGTTCGGCGTGCGTGGAGGTCAGCATCCGTTCGGTGACCTCGCGGACCTTCTCGTACGGGATCCGGGCGTGGTGGATCGCCGAGGAGTCGTACTCGGGCAGGCCCAGCGCGATCGCGGCGACGGTGGTCACCGAACCGGCGAGGCCCACCAGGGTGCGGGCCCGGCCCAGCGGCACGGTCTGCGAGGCCAGGTCGAGTGCCGCTTCGACGTCGGCCCGTATGGCGGCGACCTGCGCCCCGGTCGGCGGGTCGCTGACGACGCCGTCCACCACCAGGTGCCGTTCGGTCATCCGGACGCAGCCCACGTCCACGGAGCGGGCCGCCTCGACGTGCTCCGAGCCGACCACGAACTCGGTGGAGCCTCCGCCGATGTCCACGACCAGGAACGGCCGCTCCAGGTCGGTGCGGCCCGTCAGCTCCGCGGTGGCGCCGGTGAAGGAGAACTCCGCCTCCTGGTCGCCGGTGATCACCTCGGGCTCCACGCCCAGGATGTCCAGCACCCCCCGGACGAACTCCTCGCGGTTCTCGGCGTCCCGCGAGGCCGACGTGGCCACGAAACGCACCCGCTCGGCGCCCAGTTCCCCGATGACCGCCGCGTACTCGCGGCAGGCCGCGAACGTGCGCTCCAGCGCCTCCGGGGCCAGCCGGCCCGTCTCGTCCACGCCCTGGCCGAGCCGGACGATGGTCATCCGGCGGTCCAGCTCCACGAGCTCACCCGTCGCCGGGTCGCAGTCGGCGACCAGCAGGCGGATGGAGTTCGTACCGCAGTCGATGCCTGCCACCCGGGTCACTGCGACGACTCCTTCTCCCCCGTGCACGGCGTGACGCACGGCCCCTTGGCCCACCACTCGGGCAGCATCGCCAGCGCCTCGTCGCCGAACGGGTTCACCCCGGGCCCGGCCGCCAGCGAGTGGCCGACCAGGACGTGCAGGCACTTCACCCGGTCCGGCATGCCACCGGCGCTCGGGAAGCCCTGGAGCACCTCGATGGCGTCGCGGCGGGTGATGTAGTCCTCGTGCGCGGCCCGGTAGGCGGCGGCCAGCTCGGGGTCCTCGGCGAGCCGGGCCTGCATCTCCCGCATCACGCCGTTGGCCTCCAGCGTGCCGATCGCACCGGCGGCGCGCGGGCAGGTCAGGTAGTACAGCGTCGGGAAGGGGGTGCCGTCGGGGAGCCGGGGCGCGGTCTCCACGACGTCCGGCTGCCCGCAGGGGCAGCGGTGGGCGATGGCGCGCAGGCCGCGCGGCGGGCGGCCGAGCTGCTGCTCGAACGCCTCGATGTCCGCGGCGGTCGGCTCGGTGCGGTCGGTCTGGGGCGGGGGCGTCTGCATGCCTGGAGTGCGTCTCTTCGTTTCGTATGGGTGGTCTGGGTCAGTCGCCGGGCCGGTCGGCCTTGTCGACGCCGTCCCAGACGTTCGAGTACCAGGGCCGGTCGGAGCCGGCCTGCCCGGTGCGGCGGTGTTCGGCGGCCTCGGCCCCGGGGTCGTTCATGATGTAGCCGATCTCGCCCGGCCGCAGGAAGTGCAGGTGCTTGCGCGCCTGCTGCTCGGCGTAGGCCGGGTCCTGCCAGCGGGCCTTCTCGTCGCGCAGCTGTTCGAGGCGCTTGCGCGCGCCGTCGGCGGCCCGCTGCTGGTCCGCGATCTCCGAGCGCTGGGACACGTACTGGCGCATCGGGTACGCGAGGGCGACGACCAGCGTACAGAGGACGAGCACCAGCAGCGCCGCCCGGCCGGTGAGCCGGCTGCGGCGGACCTGGCGGCGCGACTGCGAGCGGTAGACGTGGGCGGCGGTCCGCTCACCGAGCTGCTTGAGCCTCGTCGCGGTCGAGAAGGTGGAGAACCGATCCCGGTTCCCGGCCATGGCCCCGCCTCCCCTGCGCCCGCACTACGCAATACGTCCCCGCACACGGTACGGGACCGAGTGCGGGGACGTACGGAGGCAAGAGGGTAATTACCCCTCGCCCTCACACCTGTCTGCCGTGCCTACTGGTCCGCGGAGCGGAACCGCGGGAACGCCGAGCGGCCCGCGTACACGGCGGCGTCGTCGAGGATCTCCTCGATGCGCAGCAGCTGGTTGTACTTGGCGACGCGGTCCGAGCGGGCCGGGGCGCCGGTCTTGATCTGGCCGCAGTTCACGGCGACGGCGAGGTCGGCGATGGTGACGTCCTCGGTCTCGCCGGAGCGGTGCGACATCATGCACTTGAAGCCGTTGCGCTGCGCCATCTCGACCGCGTCCAGCGTCTCGGTCAGCGAACCGATCTGGTTGACCTTGACGAGCAGGGCGTTCGCGGAGCCCTCCTCGATGCCGCGGGCCAGACGCTCCGGGTTGGTGACGAAGAGGTCGTCGCCGACGATCTGGACCTTGGAGCCCAGGCGGTCGGTGACGGTCTTCCAGCCGGCCCAGTCGTCCTCGAACAGCGGGTCCTCGATGGAGACGAGCGGGTACGCCTCGACGAGCTCGGCGTAGTACTCGGTCATCTCGGCGGCCGAGCGGGACTGGCCCTCGAACTCGTACTTGCCGTCCTTGTAGAACTCGGACGCGGCGACGTCGAGCGCGAGCGCGATGTCCTTGCCCGGGGTGTAGCCGGCCTGCTTGATGGCCTCGACGATGAGGTCGAGCGCGGCGCGGTTGGACTCCAGGTTCGGGGCGAAGCCGCCCTCGTCGCCGAGGCCGGTGGAGAGGCCCTTGGTGTGCAGGACCTTCTTGAGGGTGTGGTAGACCTCCGCGCCCCAGCGCAGCGCCTCGGAGAAGGACTCCGCGCCGATCGGGGCGATCATGAACTCCTGGATGTCGACGTTGGAGTCGGCGTGCGACCCACCGTTGAGGATGTTCATCATCGGGACGGGCAGCAGGTGCGCGTTCGGGCCGCCGAGGTAGCGGAAGAGCGGCAGGTCCGAGGCCTCGGACGCGGCGTGCGCGACGGCGAGGGAGACGCCGAGGATGGCGTTGGCGCCGAGGGAGCCCTTGTTGTCGGTGGCGTCCAGGTCGAACATGGCCTGGTCGATCAGCCGCTGCTCGGTGGCGTCGTAGCCGACGAGCTCCGGGCCGATCTGCTCGATGACGGCGAGGACGGCCTTCTCGACACCCTTGCCCATGTAACGGTTGGGGTCACCGTCACGGAGCTCGATGGCCTCGAATGCACCGGTGGAGGCGCCGGACGGGACTGCAGCACGGCCGGTGCTGCCATCGTCGAGGCCCACCTCGACCTCGACCGTGGGGTTGCCTCGGGAGTCCAGGATTTCCCGGGCTACGACGACGTCGATGGACGGCACGAGCATCTCCTTCTGGGATGTGACGCTGGGTGTGCGGTGGCGGGGGACCGTGGGACGGCCCTGCCGACTAGAGCCTAACCGGCTCCGGGCACTGGACCGGCCGACCGCCCGGCCCCTGGGACGAAAAACCGGCCGGACACCCGTTTTCCGGGACAAAGGGACCACCCTTCGGCCCCGGTTCCGGGCGCACCCGTACGCGCACGCGCCACCGCCCGGCGCGTGGGGGGTACGCGCCGGGCGGTGGTCGGATTCGGTGTTACCCGATGGTTCAGCTGAGCTTCAGCTTCTGGCCCGGGAAGATCAGGTCGGCGTCGGACACGATGTCCTTGTTCAGCTCGAACAGCTTCTCCCAGCCACCCTTGACGCCGTTCACCTCGGCGATGGTGCCCAGGGTGTCGCCCTCCTTGACCTCGTACGAGCCGTTGCCCGTCTTCGGGGCCTCGGTCTTCGGGGCGGCCTTCGGGGCGGCCTTCGGAGCCGGGGCGGCCTCGGAGCGCTCGGAGCGGGTGACCGGGGCCTCGGGCCGCTTGGTCTCCTTCTTCGGCGCCGGGGCGGCCTTGGTCTCGGTCTTCGGCTTCGGCTTGGGGGCCTCGGCCGCGCCGCCGCCGCTGTACGAGGAGTTCGACAGGCCCACGCCGCAGGACGGCCACGCGCCCTTGCCCTGGCCCTTGAGGACCTTCTCGGCGATGGCTATCTGCTGGGACTTCGAGGCCTGGTTGGCCTGCGCGGCGTACGCCTTGCCGCCGTAGGCGGCCCAGGTGGAGGACGAGAACTGCAGGCCGCCGTAGTAACCGTTGCCGGTGTTGATGGCCCAGTTGCCGCCGGACTCGCAGGCCGCGACGCGGTCCCACTCGGAGGCGGTCGCGGCGCTCGCGGAGCCGGCTGCCATGAGCGGCGCGGCGACGGCGACACCGGCGACGCCGGCGAGCGTGACGATGCGGGTGGTCCGCTCAATGGCCGTGGCGCGGCGGTGCTTGCCCTTGCCGGAAAGCAGCATGGAGTTTCTCCTCACCGACGCCTGCGAGGTGAGCTGTCGGGTTCGGGCGAGTGAGTTGCCCGGCCGCGCGACCAGCGCGCGGCTTAACCCCTAGCCGGTTCCATGACCGTCTCTCAACGGCCGTTCCCGGCGCCTACCTTGGTTCCCCCGCTCCTGCCTTCGGCGCTTTACGCGACGACTGTTCTCTCCGTCCGCCGGCAGGATTCGGCGATGCGGTCGAAGAGGCTCGCGGTGGCGAGCGATTCAGAAGGTAGACAGGTCTCTCCCCGATGTTCAACGAGGGACATCGGGGAGAAATCGACCTGCTTGCGTTCCGCTTAGGGGCGTTTTCGCAGGTGAGGGCGGGGTTTGCGGGAGCTTCGGTACGAGACACGCCAGTTGACCGGAAGAGACGCATGTCTCACTTGCGGATAACGGGCATTCAGGTCTTTACGGCCGCCCGAAGTGCCCGTTATTTCTTGGTTAGATCCAGATTCTGACCGGGCTTGATGAGGTCGGCGTCGTTGCCGATGACCTGCTCGTTGGCCTCGTAGAGCGCGTTCCAGCCCCCCTTGAGCCCCTGGGCGTCCGCGATGGCGGCCAGGCTGTCGCCCGCCTTCACCGTGTACGTGGGCTCCGACGCGGCGTCAGGCGCTGCGGGCGTCTCGACCGCGGCCGGGCCGCGGTGCTTGCCGCCGCCCGTCGTCACGGAGTCGGCCGCGGGCGCGTTCGGCGTGGCGGACGGGGTCCCGGCCGCCGGGGCGGCGGGCGTGGAGGGCGTCGCGGACGGGGACGGCGTGGCGGGGGCCCCCGGGGTGGCCGGGGTGGACGGAGTGCCCGGCGTGGCCGGGGTGCCCGGGAGAGCGGGCGTCACCGGCGCGGTGGCGTTCGGGTCGCCCGGCAGCGTCGGCGTCGGCGTCGCGGGGTCCGGGTCGGGCATGACGGGCAGTCCGCTGTTGGGCGCGAGCGGCGCGATGGGCAGCGTGAACGGCGCCGTGGCGGACGGGCCCGGAGCTGCCGGGGCAGGGGCGGCCGGGGTGGGCGCACCGAAGTCGGTGGCGGGGTCGGCCGAGCCGGTGCCCGGCACCGCGGCCTCGGGACGCGAGGGGCTGGGGGCGACCTGCCGCGGGGAGCCGAGGGCGCCCGGGTCCACGTCGGCGGCGGGGCCGTCCTTGACGAGACCGGACGACGCCGCGCACAGCGGCCACGCCTGGGGGCCCTGCGAGGCGAGCACCCGCTCGCCGACGGCTATCTGCTGGGACCGGCTGGCGAGGTCGGGGCGCTTCGCGAATTCGAGCCCGCCGGCGTTGTTCCACTGCTCCTGGGTGAACTGGAGCCCGCCGTAGGCCCCGCTGCCGGAGTTGGCGCTCCAGGTACCGCCGCTCTCACACTCGGCGACGCTGTCCCACGTGGAGGTGTCCGCTGCCGAGGCGTTGGTGGCCGCGAGCAGCGGCAGTGCCAGCGCGGAGCCCGTGACTCCGGCGGTTACGACCAGGGCGGGTACCTGGCGGGGGCGTCTGTGGCGGCCGTTCCCGGAACGCATGTAGTGCACCTTTCGCATAACGGCGGGGTAACGGCAGAACCTAGCCGCCTTCGAACGCATGTCACAAGTTCGGCCGGTAACTGACTTCGGGTCAGGCGGCGCCCGGTGGCGCCCTCACTTGTTTCGGGGTGTGAAGCGGACCGGAAGGGTGCGCAGGCCACGCATGATCAGTCCACCGCGCCAGCGCAGGTCCGCAGGCGGAACAGCCAGTTCCAGATCTGGCAGACGCATCAGCAAACTCGCGAGGGCGGTCTGCCCTTCGAGCCGGGCGAGCGGGGCGCCGAGGCAGTAGTGGATCCCGTGGCCGTACCCGAGGTGCTGATTGTCACTGCGGGACAGGTCCAGGGTGTCCGGATCCGCGAACCGCTCGGGGTCGCGGTCGGCGGCCGCGAGGACCACCAGGACCGGGTCGCCGGCGGCGATGTGCCGACCGCCGAGGAGGAACGGCTCGGTGGCGAAGCGCCAGGTCGCCAGCTCCACCGGGCCGTCGTAGCGCAGGAGTTCCTCGACACCCGTGGCCAGCAGGGCGCTCTCGCCGGCGGCGAGCGAGGTCTGCAGGCGCTCGCGCTGACCGGGGTTCATGAAAAGGGCATGCAGCCCATTGCCGATCAAATTCACAGTCGTCTCGAAACCGGCGAACAACAGGATGAAAGCCATCGCCGTGGCCTCCGCCTCCGTCAGGTGGTCACCGTGATCGCTGGCGCGGATCAGGTCCGAGATGAGGTCGTCGCCCAGATCATCCCTTTTGCGGTGGATGAGTTCGCCGAGGTACGTCCGCATCTGCTTGACCGAGCGGGCCACACCGCCGCGCGGCCCGCCGCCGTGCCGGATCATCATCCCGGCCCAGTCCCGGAAGTCGTCCTGGTCCTCGCGCGGGACGCCGAGCATCTCGCAGATGGCGTAGATGGGGAGCGGGAAGGCGAACTCGTGGATGAGGTCCGCCTCACCCCTGCTCTCGAACTGCTCGATGAGGTGGTCGGTCAGCTCCTGTACCCGCGGGGTGAACTCGGCGACCCTGCGCGGGGTGAAGGCCTTCGACACCAGCCGCCGCAGCCGGGTGTGGTCCGGCGGGTCGATGTTCAGCAGGTGCGTCATCAGCTCCGCCTTGCGCTCACCCGGGATCCCGGTCTTGCCCTTGGCGTGCGCCGGCTCCGCGTGGTGCGCCGGGTTCTTGCTGAGCCGCTGGTCGGCGAGGGCCTGACGGGCATCCGCGTAGCGCGTCACCAGCCAGGCCTCGACCCCGCTGGGCAGCTTGGTCCGGTGCACGGGCGCGTGCTCGCGCAGCCAGGCGTACGCCGGATACGGGTCGGTGGCGAACTCCCAGTCGAACAGGGTGGGGCCCTGGGGGGAGGCGGGGTCTTCGGGGGCTGCGGGAGTCGGCTCGTGCACCCGTCGACCGTATCCCGGCCGCCGGCCCGCATCCGCTATGCCCGGTTCATGGCCGGTTCGTCGGGGCTGGCCGTATATACGCCGTCCCTTGACCCGGCCCGCCTCCGCCGTTCCTACTTCGGTCCTGTGGACGTGAGGATCTTGAAGAGCAGCTTCGCGGTGGTGGAGAGACGCGCCGAGCACGCGACCCGGTTCTTCTACTCCCACCTCTTTTGGCACCACCCCGAGCTCCGCGGGCTCTTTCCCGCCTCCGCCGAGGAGATGGAGCGGCAGCGGGACCGGCTGTTCGCCGCCCTCACGCATGTCATCGCCCATCTGGACAGCGAGTCGCTCCTCCCCTATCTCCGCGACCTCGGCCGTGACCACCGCAAGTTCATGGCCGGTCCCGAGCAGTACGCGGCCGTCGGCACCAGCCTGCTGGCCGCGCTCGCGGAGGCCGCCGGCGAGGCGTGGACCCCGGCCGTGGCGCGGGCCTGGGCCGAGGCGTACCGGGTGATCGCCGGGGTGATGACCGCCGCGGCCGAGCAGAGCGAGGACCCGCCCTGGTGGGACGCGGAGGTCGTGCGCCGCCTGCGGTACGGGCGCGACCTCGCCGTCCTTACCCTGCGCCCGCACGCCCCGCTCGGTTACCGGCCCGGCCAGTACGTGAGCGTGAGCAGCGACCGGGCCCCGGCCGCCTGGCGCACGTACTCCCTGGGCAACGCGCCCCGCCCCGACGGGACGGTGGACCTGCACGTCAGCCGGATCGAGGGCGGCCGGCTCAGCACCGTCCTGGTCGGCGGCACCGACCCGGGCGAGGTGCTGCGGCTGGGCGCGCCCGGCGGCGGGCTGACCCTGCGCCGCGAGGGCCGCCCCGTCACGTTCATCGCCGCCGGCACCGGCTGGGCCCCGGTCCGGGCCCTGCTGGAGGAGCTCGCGCAGCATCCGCCCGATCAGGGCGTACGGCTCTTCGTCCTCGCGCGGGACGCCGCCCACCTCTACGACCAAGCGTTCATCGACGCGTACGCCGCCGCCTTCGGGTGGCTCACCGTCACCTGCGTCACCCCGGCGCCCGGGCAGCACCGCAACGGGGCCACCGCCCGGCTGGCGGCCGCGCTCGGGCACTGCGGGCCGTGGTGGGAGCAGGACGTCTACCTCAGCGGGCCGGCACAGTTCATCCAGGAGACCGCCCGCCTCCTGGAGGGACTCGGCGCACACCCCATGCACGTCTTCCACGACACCGTGCCCGTCCCGGGTGCCGGTGGCGGCCACGGCCCGGACGGGCGTCCCCTCGGCTTCGGCGAATGGTTCCTGAGCCGGCCGTCACCGCACTGGCACAACCCCGCGGCCCGCGCGCCCCGCCGGCCCTGACCGCACTGCGGCGCTACTCCGCGGCGACGCCCTCCGCCGCGCGGATCGCCGCCCGGTAGGCGCGGGCCGCCGCGCGCAGCGCCGTCTCGGGGTCGATGCCCTCCGCCTCGGCGCGCGCCGCCAGTTCCAGCAGTTCGTAGCCGACGCCTTCGCCCCGGGGCAGCTCCACCGCCAGGGCGGCAGCCCTGGCGCGGCCCGCCAGCTTGGCGGCGAGCGCGAGACCGGGCTGGCCCAGGGGAACTCCGTCGGTGACCGACTCCCGCTGCTTCTCCACCGCCTTGGTGCGCTGCCAGTGCGCGCTGACGTCCTCGGGGGTCTCGGCGGCCTCGTCGCCGAAGACGTGCGGGTGGCGCCGGATCAGCTTCTCGACCAGGTTCCCGGCCACGTCGTCGATGGAGAACGGCTCGTCCGGGTCCTCCTGCGCGATCCGCGCGTGGAAGAAGACCTGGAGCAGGACGTCGCCCAGTTCCTCCCGCAGCTCCTCGCGGTCGCCCGCCTCGATCGCCTCGACCAGCTCGTACGCCTCCTCGATGGCGTACTTCACCAGCCCCTCGTGGGTCTGGCGGGAGGTCCAGGGGCATTCGCGGCGCACCCGGTCCATGACCTGGACCAGGTCGAGCAGGCGGGCGCCGGGCAGGTCGTAGGAGCCGGGCATCAGCTCCAGGTCGGGCATGGCGACCCGGCCGGAGCCGGCCAGGCGGGCCAGTCCGTCGGTGAGCCGCCGGTCCCCTTCGCCGGCCGGCAGCACGACGACGGTGCGGCCGCCGGCGCACGCCTCGACGAGGGCGTGGGCGTCGGGGCTCTCGTGCGCCACCTCCACGCCCGCCTCCCGCAGGTACGGCAGCTGCGGGTGGCCCAGGTCCGCGCACAGCACCCGGTCGGCGGCGTGCAGGGTCTGCCACGCCGGCCAGGACAGCAGTCCGGGGGCGACCCGGTGGCTGGTGGTCAGCAAGACGATGCGGCCGGTGGGCTCGGAGGGCGGCGCGTGCTCAGTCACCCTCCGAACCTACCTCCGCCCCCACGGCTCACGCCCCGGCGGGTGCCTGCTCGGGCCGGGTCTGCTGGGTGATCCAGGGCGTCGTTTCGTCGCCGAGCAGGATCTGCCGCGCGTCCCAGCGGCCGTAGCGCGGGTTGACCTGGACGTGCAGCGCCTTCGCGGCGGCGCCGAGCTTCTCCAGCGCCTTGTCCTGGTTGCCGTAGTGCTCGAACAGCTTGTCCCGCAGCAGCTTGAAGCGGGTGTCCGCGTCCATCTGGTCCGGGGCGAGCTGGGCCTGCTGGAGGGCCGCCGTCTCCAGCGCCGCGGGGGTGCCCGCCTGCTGGAGCTGGGCCTTGCGGACGTCCTCGATCTCCTTGGTCGTCACCGTGACCCCGGCGTCCTTCGCGGCGCGCTCCAGGACGGCGGACTGGATCATCCGGTTCAGCTTGGACCGGTCCAGGCGGGGCGTCGCCTCGATGAGTTGGGCGCCCTGATCGGAACGGTTCTGCGCGCTGCGGACCTCGTTCACCTGTGCCTGGAGGGCGGAGGTGGTGATGCGTTCGCCGCCGACGACGGCCGCCGTGCCGGGATGTGCCTGGCCGGAGCAGGCGGACAGCAGGGGGGCCGCCGCGAGCAGGGCGGCGGAGACGGAGAGCGCTGTGCGACGGTGCAAAGGAGCCTCCAGGGCCGGGAGATTGTGCGGCAATGCACAAGAAGGCCGTGCGGTGATCGATGGTATGCAGTCGGGGGGTTCCGAGCCACCGGTTCGACCAACGATTACCGGGGTGTCGGGGTGCGCTGCGGGCGCAGCGGCCTTGCGGCCGCGGCACGGCCGTGCGGCGCCCGTTCGCGCCGGCGCCACCCGGCGGCCACCGCGCGGACCGGCGCGGCTGTCAGGGTCGGCCCACCATGTCGACACCGCACCGCTCCCGGCGCCGCACCTCACTCCTGGGTGCGGTACTCGCCGCCCTGACCACCGCGGCCGCCGTGTGCGCGGGGGACGCCCTCGCGCGCGTCTTCCCGTACGGGCACCGCCACCGCAGCGTCAACGACCTCGGCAACCAGTTCGTGCCCTTCCACGCGCACCTGTGGGACCTGCTGCACGGGCGCGCCGAGGGCGGGATGCTGCTCAACTGGCAGTCCGGGTACGGCACGAGCTTCCTGCCCGACTACGGGACGTACCTGAGCAGCCCGTTCGCCGTGCTGGTCGGGCTCTTCCCGCGCACCGACATCGATCTGGCGGTGTACGTCGTCACCGTGCTCAAGACGGCGGTGGCGGGGGCGGCGATGGCCTGGCTGCTGCGCACGCAGCGCCGCGGGCCGTGGTGGGCGGCGGGGCTGCTGGGCGCCTCGTACGCGCTGTGCGGCTGGTCGGTGATCGAGGCGTCCTACAACCCGATGTGGCTGGACGGCCTGATCGCCTTCCCGCTCCTGTGTCTGACGGGTGAGTGGGCGCTGCGCGCGCGGCGGCCGGTGGCCGGGACGGTGGTGGTGGCGCTGTGCTGGACGGCGAACTTCTACACCGCCTACATGGCGACGCTGGGCGCCGCGCTGGTGCTGCTGGTACGGGTGGTGCTGACCCGGGACGGTGTGCGGGAGCGGCTGCGCGTGTCGGGGCGGGCGGCGGTGACGACCGTGACGGGCGCGGCCCTGTCCGCGCCGGTGCTGCTGCCGGTGTTCCTGAGCTCGGAGCAGGCCTACCCGGGCTGGTCCAGGGAGTTCCGGCCGGTGCCGGCGGCCGACCTGCTGGCGCGGCTGCTGCCCGCCACCTACTCCTTCTCTTCCCCGGCCCTGTTCGTGGGCACCGGGACGCTGCTGCTGGCGGCCGCGCTGCCGTTCCACCGCGCGCTGCCGGAACGGGTCCGGCTGTGGTGGGCGGGCCTGGTGGTGGCGGTGCTGCTGTCGCTCCAGTGGACGCCGACCCATCTGGCCTGGCACGTCTTCGCGACGCCGAACGGCAGCCCGTACCGGCAGACCTTCGTCCTCGCCGGGATCGTGGTGATCGCCGCCTGGACGGCGCTGGCGGCGGGCCCGCCCGGCTTCGCGGCCCTGGCGGCGGGGGCGGGGGTGCTGGCCGCCGTCGCGCTCGGCGCGGGCGCGAGCGGGCTCGCGACGGGCTGGGGGTACGCCCTGTTCGGCGCCGGGGGCGCCGTGGCGGCGGCCGCCTGGGCGGTGCTCGGCCGCCGGGGGTGGTCCGCCCGGCCGGCGGCCTGGGCGCTGGCACTGGTCCTGGTGGCACAGGCCGCGGCGACGACCGCGTACGGGCACCGGGGAACGCTGGGCGGACTGGACGACTACCCCTCCTGGGGCCCCGCCCACACGGCCCGTGCCCGGGCGCTGGCCGGCGCCGAGGGCTGGCCCGCGTACCGGACCGACCCGGGCAGGCCCGCCCTGACGGGCAACGACCCGTTGCTGCTGGGCGGGGAGGGCGGCGCCTACTACAGCAGCCACACCCCGGACGTGTTCACCCGCACGATGGTCGCCCTCGGCGCCGGCTGGACCTCGCGGGGCCGCAACGTGCAGAGCCTCGACAACCCCGTGACGGACGCCCTGTTCTCGGTCGGGGCCCGGCTGCGGCCCGACGGCACGGTGGCCCGCGCCGCCACCCTTCCGCTGGTCACGCTCCGCCCGCCGGGGCCGCCCCCGTCCTACGGGGAGTCTCCCTTCACCAACCAGGAACTCCTGCTGGGTGCCCGGGTATACGAGGACCCCGTCGCGCCCGGGGTGTGCCGGGCGGGCACCGAGGCGTTCCTGTGGGCGCCGCAGTACAACGCGACCGCCCGCCTCGCGGACGGGCCGGCGTTCCGCCTCAACGCCACTCCCCCGCGCAACCGGGCCGCCCTCCAGCCCATGGGCCCCTCCCGGGGCGCCTCCTCGGCGCTGCGCTTCGACGCCCCGGCGCCCGCGCGGTGGCTGCTGTCCTGCCTGGACCGGGCCCGCCTGGACGCGGCGGTGGCGGCGCTGCGCGCGTCGGCGCCGGTGGAGGTGCGGGTCGGGGCCTCGGGGGTCCGGGCCACCTTCCGCCCGGGCACCGGGGGCACCGCGGTCCTCGCCGCCCCCGCCATCGCCGGCTGGACCTGCGACGGGCGGCCGGCCGGGGCGCACCTGGGGCTCGTCGCCGTCCCGCTGGACGGCCGCACCACCACGGTGAGCTGCTCCTTCCGGCCCCCGGGACTCCTGCCGGGGGCGGCCCTCGCGGCGGCGGCCCTGCTGGTGGTGGCCCTGCGGGCGGCCCGGGGGCGCCGCCTGGCGTGAGTCAGCGGACCTGGCCGAGCCACTGGAGGGTGCGGCGGATCTCCGAGGGGAGCGGGTGGGCCGGCCCGTGGAGGCGGTCCGCGTCGAACAGGAGGCGGACCAGGGTGTCGTGCGCCGCCGCCCGGTCGCCCATGGACAGCAGCAGGTGCGCTATCCGGCGCCGGACCTCCAGCGGCAGGCCGGGGTCCGGGTTGGCGTAGTGGTTCTCGAACAGCGGGAGCAGGGAGCGGTATTCGGCGAGCGCCGCCGCCGGTTCCCCGAGCTGTTCGAGGCACTGCGCGGCGTCGTAGCGGAAGCGCAGCGACTGGGCGTCCCCGGCCGGGAACTGCTCGGCGAGCCAGCGCAGTTCGGGCAGGGCCCGGCGGTACTGGCCGTCGTCCATCAGCGTGGCCGCGTACTGCTTGCGCAGCGAGCGGACCACCGGCGAGTGCTCCCCGTGCTCGGCGGCGGCCGCCGGGAGGATGCCGCCGAGGATGTCCCCGGCCTGGGTGAGCTGCCCCTGGTCCAGCAACTTGCGCGCCTCGTCCACCGCTCCCGGGATGTCCGGCCGGGGCGCGGCCGGGGGCTGCGGCGGGGCCTGGGGGGTGGTGGCGCGGTCGGGCCAGGGGGCCTGGGGGCGCAGGAACGGCCGGGTCGGGTCGAGCGGCCCGGCGGGGGCACCGCCCTGGCGGGGCAGCAGCGGGGCGAGGGCCTCGTAGACCGCCTGCGCGGAGGCGGGCCGGTCCTGCGGGTCCTTGGCCAGCAGGTGCAGGAGTACGGCCTCCAGCGCGTGCGGGACCTCCGGGCGCCCGGGGCGCACCGGAGCCGGGGGCTCGTACAGGTGCCGGTGCAGGACGCCCAGCGCCGTCGAACCGGCGAAGGGGACGTTGCCGCTGAGGAGTTCGTACAGCAGCACGCCGAGCGCGTACAGGTCGGTGTAGGGGCCCACCGCGCCGCCCATGGCCTGCTCGGGGGCCATGTAGGCGGGGCTGCCGATGGGGGTGCCGGTGTTGGTGAGCCGGGTGGTGTCGGTGTCCATCACGGAGGCGACGCCGAGGTCCAGCACCAGCACGGTGCCGTCGGGGCGGACCATGACGTTGCGGGGCTTCAAGTCGCGGTGCACGATCGGCACGGCGTGCACCGCCGACAGCACGGAGCACAGCTGCGCGACCACCGCGACGGCCCACTGCCACGGGTAGGGGCTGTGCTCCGCGAGGTGGTCGGCCAGGTTGGAGCCGTCGACGTGGCCCATCACCAGGAACAGTTCGTCGCCGTCGTTGCCCGCGTCGTGGACCGTGACCAGGCCGGGGTGGTCGACCTGCGCGGTGACCCGGCATTCGCGTACGAAGCGGCGGCGCAGCTCCTCGGCGACGGTGCCGGGACCGGCGACCTTGTCGGGGCGCAGCAGTTTGACGGCGACGCGGCGGTCCAGGCGCCGGTCGTAGGCGGTCCACACCTGGCCCATGCCGCCCTGGCCGAGGAGGGAGGCGAGCTGGTAGCGCTCGCCGATGAGCCGGTCGGTCACTGCTCGGGGCCCTGCACGGCGGTCCGGTTCGGGTCCTGGTAGGGGCCGCCGGGGGGCGGCGGGGTCTGCTTGCGCAGCAGCTCGCTCAGCTCGTCGAGCTCGGCGCGGACCTGCCCGATGCGCGGGGGCGGCGTCGGCTGCGGCGGGACCTGCGGCTGCGGGGGCGTCGGCAGCGGCGTCTGGCCGGGGGACTGCACGGGCGGGTAGCCGTAGGCGGGCGTGGTCTGCTGCTGCGGGCCCGGGTAGGGCGGGTTCTGCGCGGCGTACCAGTGCGCGGCGGGGGCCGCGGCCCGCTTCTCGTGGTGGCGGATGTCGGCGACGAGGAAGTACACGCAGGTGGCGAAGCCGGTGAGGAGGATGATGCCGGCGCCGGCGTTGCCCTGCCAGCCGCTGGTGTCCGGGGTCGGGTCCGCGCCGATCAGCACGACCGAGGCCACGGACAGCACGCAGCTGAGCGCCAGCAGCGTCCAGTCACGGGCCGCGCGGGTCACTATCGCGAGCCGCAGCATCGTGCCCCAGGCCAGGAATCCGCAACTGAGGACCGGCAGCAGCGCGAACAGCACGCGCAGCGCCACCACGCCCTCGGTACTGGGCCGGTGGGGATGCTGCGGCGGGATGCCGGGGGCGTGCATCGGTGCTCCTGACGGGCCGTGCGGAAGGGTTGCGGGTATGAGCGTATACAGCGTTTCCGGCCATGGTGAGGGGATGTGCCCAACCGTTGTACGGTCGCCGCACGATCGGCGGCGAGGCGGCCCGGACACCGGGTCCGGACCGCCTCGCGCCGGGTGTTACGAGCCGAGGATGGTGGTGAGGAACTCCCCGGTCCACCCCAGCAGCTCCCGCCCGACCAGTGGCTTCCCGCCGACCTTCGCGGTCTTCGGCCGCGGGATGAGCACCTGTGAGGTGGCGGGCTTGAGCACCGCTCCCGGGTAGAGCCGCTTGAGCCGCAGCTCCTGCGATTCGCGCAACTCCACCGGCCCGAACCGGATGTTGTTGCCCTGCAGGGTGATGTCGCCGACCCCGCAGGCGCGGGCCAGCATCCGCAGCCCCGCCACCAGCAGCAGGTTCTCCACCGGCTCGGGCAGCTTGCCGTAGCGGTCGGTCAGCTCCTCGCGCACGGCCTTGATGTCGGCCTCGGAGTTCGCCGACGCGATGGACCGGTACGCCTGCAGGCGCAGCCGCTCGCCGGGCGCGTAGTCGTGCGGGACGTGCGCGTCGACGGGCAGCTCGATCTTCACCTCCAGCGCCGGCTCCTCCTCCACGGCGCCCTCGACCGCGGCCCGGTAGTCGGCGACGGCCTCGCCGACCATGCGGATGTACAGGTCGAAGCCGACGCCCGCGATGTGGCCGGACTGCTCGCCGCCCAGCAGGTTGCCCGCGCCGCGGATCTCCAGGTCCTTCATCGCCACGTACATGCCGGCGCCCATCTCGGTGTGCTGGGCGATCGTCGCGAGCCGCTCGTGCGCGGTCTCGGTCAGCGGCTTCTCCGGCGGGTAGAGGAAGTACGCGTACCCGCGCTCGCGGCTGCGGCCGACGCGGCCGCGCAGCTGGTGCAGCTGGGAGAGGCCGAAGTTGTCGCCGCGCTCGACGATGAGGGTGTTGGCGTTGGAGATGTCGATGCCCGACTCGACGATCGTGGTGGAGACGAGCACGTCGAACTTCTTCTCCCAGAAGTCCACGACGACCTGCTCCAGGGCCTGTTCGGACATCTGTCCGTGCGCCGTCGCGATCCGCGCCTCGGGCACGATCTCCCGCAGTTTCGCGGCGGCCCGGTCGATGGACTCGACCCGGTTGTGGATGTAGAAGCACTGGCCCTCGCGCAGCAGTTCGCGCCGGATGGCCGCGCCGATCTGCTTCTCCTCGTACGGGCCGACGAAGGTGAGCACCGGGTGCCGCTCCTCCGGCGGGGTGGTGATCGTCGACATCTCGCGGATGCCGGTCACCGCCATCTCCAGGGTGCGCGGGATCGGCGTGGCGGACATCGTCAGCACGTCGACGTTGGCGCGCAGCTTCTTGAGCTGCTCCTTGTGCTCGACGCCGAAGCGCTGCTCCTCGTCGACGATGACCAGGCCCAGGTCCTTGAACTTCGTCTCCTGCGAGAAGAGGCGGTGCGTGCCGATGACCACGTCCACCGAGCCCTCGCGCAGCCCCTCCAAGGTGGCCTTGGACTCGGTGTCGGACTGGAAGCGCGACAGCGCCCTCACGTTGACGGGGAACTGGCTGTAGCGCTCGGAGAAGGTCCCGAAGTGCTGCTGCACCAGAAGCGTGGTGGGGACGAGCACGGCGACCTGCTTGCCGTCCTGGACCGCCTTGAAGGCCGCGCGGACCGCGATCTCGGTCTTGCCGTAGCCGACGTCGCCGCAGATCAGGCGGTCCATGGGGACGGACTTCTCCATGTCCTCCTTGACCTCGGCGATGGTGGTGAGCTGGTCGGGGGTCTCCGCGTACGGGAAGGCGTCCTCCAGCTCCCGCTGCCAGGGCGTGTCCGGGCCGAAGGTGTGGCCGGGGGCCGCCATCCGCGCGCTGTACAGCTTGATCAGGTCGGCGGCGATCTCCTTGACGGCCTTCTTCGCGCGCGCCTTGGTCTTCGTCCAGTCCGCGCCGCCGAGCCGGTGCAGGGTCGGGGCCTCGCCGCCGACGTACTTGGTGACCTGCTCCAGCTGGTCGGTGGGGATGTACAGCCGGTCGCCGGGCTGGCCGCGCTTGGCGGGCGCGTACTCCACCAGGAGGTACTCGCGGGTGGCGCCCTGGACCGTGCGCTGCACCATCTCGATGTAGCGGCCCACGCCGTGCTGCTCGTGCACGATGTAGTCGCCGGTCTCCAGCGTGAGGGGGTCGATGGACTTGCGGCGCCGGGTCGGCATCCGGCCCAGGTCCTTGCTGGCGGTGCGCTGGCCCGTCAGGTCGGTCTCGGTCAGGACGGCGATCTTGAGGGCGGGGTCCACGAATCCCTGGTCGAGCGAGGCGCACGACACGTGCACGAGCGACGGCTCCAGGGTGCGCAGGTCCGCCTCCAGACGGGCCGCGATGCCCTCGCCGCCGAGCACCTCGACGGTACGGGCGGCCGGGCCGTGGCCCTCGGTCAGGTAGACGGTGTACCAGCCGTCGGCGATCCACCCCTTGGTGTCGGCGAGCGCGCGGGCGGTGTCGCCGCGGTACGCCTCGGGGGCGTGCATGCCCAGCTTGAGGGTGTCGCTCCCGGCCGCTTCCTCGTCCGCGGCGAAGGGGGACACCGACCACCACATCATGCCCAGCTCGCGCGCGTGCTCCCGTACGTCCGCGATGCCGCGCAGCGAGGCCGCGCCGACGTCGATGGGGGCGGAGCCGCCGCCTGCGGTCGCCGCCCAGGACGCCATCAGGAACTCCTGCGAGGTCGCCACGAGGTCCGCGGCCCGGGTCCGGACCCGCTCGGGGTCGCAGACCACCGCCATGGACCCGGCCGGCAGCACGTCGAGCAGCAGTTCCATGTCGTCGACGAGGACGGGCGCGAGCGACTCCATGCCCTCCACCGCGATCCCCTCGGCGATCTTGTTCAGCATCTCGCCGAGCTCCGGGTGCTCCTCGGCCAGCGCCGCCGCCCGCTCCCGCACCTCGTCGGTCAGCAGCAGCTCCCGGCACGGCGGCGCCCACAGCCCGTGCTCGGCGATCTCCAGGGACCGCTGGTCGGCGACCTTGAAGTAACGGATCTCCTCGACCTCGTCACCCCAGAACTCCACGCGCAGCGGGTGCTCCTCGGTGGGCGGGAACACGTCGAGGATGCCGCCGCGCACGGCGAACTCGCCGCGCTTCTCCACCAGCTCGACCCGCGCGTACGCGGCGGCGGCCAGCGCCCCGGTGACCTGCCCCAGATCGACGCTCTCGCCCTGCCGCAAGCTCACCGGCACCAGCTCGCCCAGCCCCTTGACCTGCGGCTGGAGCACCGAGCGGATCGGCGCGACCACGACGCTGACGGGACCGGCCGCCGGGTCGTCCTCGCTGGGGTGCGTGAGCCGGCGCAGCACCGCGAGCCGCCGGCCCACGGTGTCGCTGCGCGGCGACAGCCGCTCGTGCGGAAGCGTCTCCCAGGAGGGGTACTCCGCCACCTCGTCCGCGGGCAGGAAGGACCGCAGCGCGGCCGCGAGGTCCTCCGCCTCCCGCCCGGTGGCGGTCACCGCGAGCACCGTCCGCCCGGTGCGCCGGGCCAGCGCCGCGATCGCGAAGGGCCGGGCGGCGGGCGGGCCGACCAGGTCGACGTGCATCCGGTTGCCGTCCCCGGCCGCCGCGACCGCCTCGGCGAGGGCGGGGTCCCGGGTGACGGCGTCGAGCAGTCCGTGCAGGCTCATGAAGGAGGCTTTCCGTCCGGTGGAGGGGCAACGCGAAGGACCCGACACGTGAACGGGCCGGGGGCTCCCAGCGTACGACGCGCGACCGACACCCGCGCGAGGGATTGCCGCCGGGGCGGCCCCGCGCCGCCCCGTGCCGCCGCCGCGCCTCTACGATGTCCCGGAAGTACCGACCGAACGTGCCGCGTCGCCCCGCCGCAAGGGTTCATCCCCCTGACCCCGACCGGCAGAGGGAGCACCACCGCGTGACGACTGACGCCATAACCGGGCCCGCCGCCGTCCCCCGGGACACGGCGGGCCGGGACCTCCGCCGCGCCGAGCCGTACGCACTGGCCGCCCTGCTGTTCGCCGCCTACGCCGTGCTCTCCCTCTCCCGCCACCGGCGCATGGAAGCCACCTCCTGGGACCTGGGCATCTTCGAGCAGGCGGTCAGGGCGTACGCGCACCTCCAGGCGCCCGTCGCCGACCTCAAGGGCCCCGGCGCCAACATCCTCGGCGACCACTTCAGCCCCGTCATCGCCGTGCTCGCACCCCTGTACCGGGTCTTCCCCGGCCCCGCCACACTGCTCCTCGCGCAGGCCGCCCTGTTCGCCGTCTCCGCGGTACCCGTCACCCGCGCCGCGACCCGTCTGCTCGGCCGGGCCCCGGGCCTGTGCGTGGGCGCCGCGTACGGACTGGGCTGGGGCATCCAGCGGGCCGTCGACTTCGAGTTCCACGAGGTCTGCTTCGCCGTACCGCTGCTCGCCTTCGCGCTGGAGGCGCTGCTCGCCGGCCGCCCCGGGGCCGCGCTGCTGTGGGGGCTGCCCCTGCTCCTCGTCAAGGAGGACCTCGGCTTCACCCTCGCCGCCCTGGCCCTGCTCGTCGCCCGGCAGGCCCGGCGCACCGACCGGCGGGCCGCGGCGGCCGCCGCCCTGACCGCCGTCCTCGCCGTCCTGGCGGCCGTCCTCGTGTTCACCGTCGTGATTCCGGCCTTCGGCAGCGGCTACGCCTACTGGGAGAAGGTCGGGGGCGCCTCGCCGACGGCCGGGCTCGCCACCAAAGTGGACACCCTCGCCTGGGTGCTGGTCCCCACCACCGGGCTGCTGGCCCTGCGCTCCCCGCTGCTGCTGGTGGCCCTGCCCACCCTCGGCTGGCGGTTCCTGTCCGGCGACGAGCACTACTGGTCCACCGACTGGCACTACAGCGCCGTCCTCATGCCGGTGGCCTCCCTCGCGCTGGCCGACGCCCTCGACAGGTCCCGCCGTGCCACCCGGCCGTGGCTGCGCGCCTACGCCGTCCACCTGCCCGGCGCCCTCCTCGCGGCCGCCCTCACCCTCAGCGCCACCACCCTCCCCCTGGAACGGCTGGGGCACCGGTCCACGTACACCACGCCCGCCCGCGTCACCGAGGCCGACCGGCTCCTGGCCCGGATCCCGGACGGGGCGAGCGTGGAGGCCGACACCCCGCCGCTGTCCCGGCTGACCTCGCGCTGTCGGGTCTACTGGATCGGCTCCGCCCCGGGCGTGCTCCCGGCCTTCGTCGCCTTCGACACCTCCTCCGGCTGGGCCGGCGACGACCCGGTCGCCGGCGCCGTCCGCCTGCACCCCGGCGCCCGGTTCGGGGTGCTCGGCGAGGCCGGCGGGATCATCGTCCTCCAACGGCTGTGACGCGGCCCCGGACCGGGACACGACACCGGCCCCGGCCGCGCCCTCGCGGGCGGGACCGGGGCCGGTGTACCCCCGTGGCGAACGCCTCCCGAACCGGGTCCTGTCCGGCAGTCCCTAGTCGGTGGCGATCGCGTTCAGTACGTTCATCCGCCCCGCCCGGAACGCCGGGACCAGTGCGGCGAACAGGCCCACCAGGGCCGAGCCGGCGAACACCCCGAGGATCGTCGGCCACGGGATCTCCAGCACCTTCAGCCCTTCGAGCGCCAGCAGCCGCTGCGCCGTCGCGCCCCAGCCCATGCCCAGACCGAGGCCGAGCAGCGCGCCGAACAGGGCGATGACCACCGACTCCAGGCGGATCATGCGGCGCAGCTGACGCCGGGACAGGCCGATGGCACGCATCAGGCCGATCTCCCGGGTCCGCTCGACCACCGAGAGCGCCAGGGTGTTCACCACACCCAGCACGGCGACGATGATCGCGAGGGCGAGCAGCCCGTAGACGATGTTCAGCAGCTGGCCCACCTGGTCGCGCAGGACCTGCTTGTAGTCGGCCTGGTTGAGCACCTTGTACTGCGGGTACTGCGCCAGCGCGGCCTTGACCCCGTCGTAGGCGGCGTCCGCCTGCCCGGACTTGGCGGTGGCCAGCAGCATGAAGGGGCGCGGCAGCGCGTCGGCCGGCAGGTTCGCCTCGGCGACGGCCGTGCTGATGTACTTCATCCCCTTGTCGAGGTTGCCGTCGTCGCTGGTGATCGCCGCGATCCTCAGCTTGGCCGTCTTACCGCCGTTGAAGGCGACCGTCAGCTCGTCACCCACCTTCAGGTGGTGCTCGGTGGCGTAGAGCGAGCCGACCGACATCGCGTTCGCCCCGTACGCCGCCGCGTGCTCGCCGGCCGTCATCGTGCGCCGGATGTCCTTGGCGTACGTGGGGTCCGTCGCGCCCAGGCCGTAGTCTCCGCTGGACCCGTCGGGAGCGGTGATCTTCACCGGGATCTCGCGGTAGGCGGTGACGTGGTCCAGGTTGGCGGCGGCGCGCATCGCCCGTTCGGCCTGCGGCACGACCGGCTGTCCGGACGGGGAGCTGACGATGTAGTCCGCGCCGACCGACTTGTCGAGCTCGGCGGTCGCGGAGGCCACCATCGAGGAGCCGACCACCGACAGGCAGGCGACCAGCGCCAGACCGATCATCAGCGCGGCGGCGGTGGCGCCGGTGCGCCGCGGGTTGCGCAGCGCGTTGCGTTCGGCGAGCCTGCCGACGGAGCCGAAGGGCCGCAGCACCGGCGCGGACAGCAGCCGTACGACGATCCCGGCGAGGAAGGGGCCGACCACGATGAACCCGATGAGGGTCAGGACGACGCCCAGCCCCAGCCACAGCGAGCCCTGGGTGGCCTTGTCGGCGGCCGAGGCGAGGAAGAGCGCGGCGCCGCCGAGCCCGGTCAGGACCAGGCCGAAGGCGGCCCGGATGCGGCCGGCCCGCTTGTCGCCGGGTGTGCCGGCCTCGCGCAGCGCGGCCATCGGCGAGACCTTCCCGGCGCGGCGGCCGGGGATGTAGGCGGAGACGACGGTGACGAGGATGCCGAGGAACAGGCCGACGGCGGGGGTGGTCCAGGCGACGGTCAGGTCGTCGGTGGACAGGTCCATGCCCATCTGGCCCATGAGCTTCATCAGGCCGACGGCCAGACCCACCCCGGCGCCGACGCCCAGGACCGAGCCGACGACACCGAGCAGGAAGGCCTCGACGAGGACGGAGCGGTTGATCTGCTTGCGGTCGGCGCCGATGGCACGCATCAGTCCGATCTCGCGGGTGCGCTGGGCGACCAGCATCGAGAACGTGTTGAAGATGAGGAAGATGCCGACCAGGAAGGCGATCAGCGCGAAGCCGAGCATCGCGTACTTCATCACGTTCAGGAACGAGCCGACGCTCTTGCGGTTGGCGTCCGCGGATTCCTTCGCGGTCTGCAGCTTGTAGGTGTCCGCGCCGACGGCCTTCGCGATGTTCCGCTTGAGCTGCTCGTCGCCGACCCCGTCCTTGGCGGTGACGTTGACGTGCGTGAACGCGCCGGGGGCGCCGAGCAGCAGCTGCTGGGCGGTGGCGGTGTCGAGGTAGACGACGGTGGCGCCCGGGTTGGTCACGGTGAAGGAGGCGATACCGCTGATCTTGGCCCGGTTGTCGCCGGTGACGGCGATCGTGCGGATGTCGTCCCCGAGCGCGAGGTGGTGCTTCTTCGCGGTGTCGGCGTCGATCATCACCTCGGTCGGGCCGCGCGGGGCCCGACCGGAGGTGATCTTCATGGACTTGAGCTCGTTCTCGGTCCAGTTGCCCGCGAGGGTCGGGGCACCGCCGTCCGAACCGAGGTTCTCGTTCTTGGCGTTGACGACGGTGACGGCCGCCGAGATCACACCGCCCTCGGCGGTCTTCACGCCTTCGATCTTCGAGACGCGTTCGACGACCGGGCCGGCGAGCACCTCGGGCTTGCCGCTGTCACCGGGCGCCTTGCCCTCGTCGGGCTGCTTCGGGCTGACCGTGACGTCGGAACTGGTGACCGCGAACAGCTTGTCGAAGGTGGTGTTCATGGTGTCCGTGAACACCAGGGTGCCGCAGACGAAGGCGACGGAGAGCAGTACGGCGATGGCGGAGAGGGCCATGCGCCCCTTGTGCGCGACGAAGTTGCGCCGCGCCGTCTTCATGACGGTCACGAGGTCCGCCCGCGTGCGTCGAAGTCCTTCATCCGGTCCAGGACCTGGTCGGCGCTCGGGTTCGCCATCTCGTCCACGATGCGTCCGTCGGCGAGGAAGATGACGCGGTCCGCGTAGGAGGCGGCGACCGGGTCGTGGGTGACCATCACGATGGTCTGGCCCAGCTCGTCCACCGACTGGCGCAGGAAGCCGAGGACTTCGGCCCCGGCGCGGGAGTCGAGGTTGCCGGTGGGTTCGTCACCGAAGATGATCTGCGGGCGGGAGGCGAGGGCGCGGGCGACCGCCACGCGCTGCTGCTGGCCGCCGGACAGCTCGGTCGGGCGGTGCTTGAGTCGGCCCGCGAGGCCCACCGTCTCCACCACCCGCGCCAGCCACTGGGCGTCGGGCTTGCGGCCGGCGATGTCCATGGGGAGCGTGATGTTCTCCAGGGCGTTCAGCGTCGGCAGGAGGTTGAACGCCTGGAAGATGAAGCCGATCTTGTCGCGGCGCAGCTGCGTGAGCTTCTTGTCCTTGAGGCCGGTGATCTCCGTGTCGTCCAGGTGGATCCGGCCGCTGGTCACGGTATCCAGACCGGCCAGGCAGTGCATCAGGGTGGACTTGCCGGAGCCGGAGGGGCCCATGATCGCGGTGAACCGGCCGCGGTGGATGTCCACGTCGACCCGGTCGAGGGCGACGACGCGGGTCTCGCCCGAGCCGTACGCCTTGACGACCTCGCGTGCCCGGGCCGCGACGGCGGGATGCCCCCCAGTGCCCCCCTGCCTGGTTTCGGTCATGGCCGTTGTCACGGTGTTTCCCCTCGTCGGTGGTCGGCGCAGCTCGCCGGCCCAAGTCTGTTGAACGGGGGTGCGCTGGGCACTGGTGCCCATCGCCGTGTCCGTACGGGGGTTACCCCCACCCCGGCCGGCCCGCTCGTATGACTCAGTTAAGGACCTGCCGGAGACCGGCACCTCCTCCGCGGGGACGAAAGACCCCTCGCCCTGGCTGTGGAGGAACCCCTAGGGGTTTTCATCCTTCGGGACGGCGGGTCTCGGGGATACCGCCGGCGCACGCCCGGTGAGAGGGTGTTCCCCGCACACGCGTGCATGGTGGAGGGGACTGCGGTGGGCATGGGGGAGAGAGCGGGGGGCCGCCCTGGGGAGGGCGCGCGGAACCGTCTGAGGAGAAACGTTTCAGCCAATCCGTGGGAGGCGGGGGGAGCGGGGCGGGCGGAGGGAGCCGGGGAACCGGCGGGACCCCGGCGGCCGGGCACGGCCGGCGAACCGGTCAGGGCCGCTGACCCCGGGGAGACGGGCGGAACCGGGAAGTCGGACGCGCCCGGAGAGCCGGATACGGCCGGGGAGTCGGACGCGGCCGGGGAGTCGGACGAGGCGGGGCGGGCCGGGGCCGCAAGCGCGCCCGCGGCGGCCCCGCCCGGGCGGCCGAAGACCGCCGTCGTCGCCGCGCTGATGCTGACCATGGGCCTCGTCGCCCTCGACGGCGCCATCGTCTCCACCGCCGTCCCCCAGATCGTCGGCGACCTCGGCGGGTTCTCCGTCTTCTCCTGGATCTTCGCGGGCTACGTACTCGCCGGCACCGTCACCCTCCCCGTCTACGGGAAGCTCTCCGACACCTACGGCCGCAAGCCCGTCCTGCTCATCGGCATCAGCCTGTTCCTCCTCGGCTCACTGCTGTGCGCCGCCGCCTGGAACATGGCCGCCCTCATCGCCTTCCGCATCCTCCAAGGACTGGGCGGCGGCGCCCTCCAGGGCACGGTCCAGACCCTGGCCGCCGACCTCTACCCCCTCAAGGACCGCCCCCGCATCCAGTCCCGGATGACCGTCGTGTGGGCCACCTCGGCCGTCGGCGGCCCCGCGGTCGGCGGGGTCATCGCCACCTACGCGGACTGGCGCTGGATCTTCCTGCTCAACCTGCCGCTCGCCCTCGCCGCACTGGCGATCATCGCCCGCCACCTCACCGAACCCGTGCGGTCGCCGGGGCGCCGGGGCCCCATCGACTGGGCCGGCGCACTCGGCGTGTTCGCCTGCGGCGGGGTCGTGCTGTTCGCCCTCGTCCAAGGCGGCGTCGCCTGGCCCTGGCTCTCCGCGCCCTCCCTCGGACTCCTGGCCACCGGCGCACTGCTGGCCGCCCTGGTCGTGCGGGTGGAGCGCCGGGCCGAGGAACCGATCCTGCCCGGCTGGGTGTGGCGCCGGCGCACGATCGCCGCCGTCAACCTCGCCATGGCCGCCCTCGGCCTCCTCATGGCCGCCCCGCAGGTCTTCATGCCGACCTACGCCCAGGCCGTGCTCGGCCTCGGCGCGGTCAACGCCGGCCTGGTCGCCTCCGCCATGACCCTGACCTGGCCCATCACCGCCGCCTTCGCCCAGCACGTCTACCGGCGCATCGGCTTCCGCGACACCGCCGCCACCGGGGTCGCCCTGGCCGCCGTGGTCCTGTTCTCCTTCACCCTGCTCCCCTACCCGGCCCGGCCCTGGCAGGCCGCGACGGTCATGCTGCTGCTCGGCGCGGCCCTCGGGCTCTTCCAACTCCCGCTGATCGCCGGGGTCCAGTCCACGGTGGTCTGGGCGGAACGGGGAACCACGACGGCCTCCGTCCTGTTCTCCCGTCAGGTCGGCCAGAGCGTGGGAGCGGCACTCATGGGGGCCGTCGCCAACGCCACCATCGCCGCCCGGCTGACGCGGGCCCCCGTTCCCGGACTGCCGGACCACCTGGACGACGTGTCGAAGGCACTGGACCGGCCGGAACTCCTCCCGCGGGCCGCCGCCGACCACCTGCGGGCCGCCGTGAACGCCGCCGTGCACCACATCTTCCTCGGCGCGGCGGTGGCCGCCCTGGCCGCGCTGCTGATCCTGCTGACGGTGGCGCCCCGCAGGTTCCCCGTCCTGCCGGGCCAGGAGTAGCCCCCGCGAGTTGTCATGCTCGGGGCGTACGGGTATCTCTCTGGGGGCGACCCGCCGCCCGGCACCACCACACGGGGGACCCATGACATCCGCACTCCTCGCCCTGGCCTTACTCGCCGCCCTGGCCGGCCCGGCCGCCCTGCGGCTCTACCACCACCCCGGCTTCATCACCGGCCGCGACGGCCGGCTCTCCACCTCCACCACCCTCGCCCTGGCCTGGACCGTCATCCTGGTGTGGCTGCTGCTCACCTGCCTCGCCTACGGGCTGACGGCGGGCGGCGGAGTCGCCTGGTTCCAGGGCGAACACGGCCCGCTGTCCAACCTGACGACGGTGTACCTGCCGCTGCTGGGCGGCCCGTACCTGGCACTGATCGGGGCCAAGACGGTCGTCGGGATCCGCGTGCAGAACGGCAGCCTCGCCAAGCCGGCCGCCAGGCCCACGACCACGGGCCGGCGGCCGCTGCGGGAACTCATCGCGAACGACAGCGGCCGCACGGACCTGGTCGACCTCCAGTACGTGGCACTCGGCGCGGTCACGATGCTCTACGTCGTCCTCTTCTTCCTCGCCGACGTGGGCGGCGGACTCCCGCGCCTGCCCGGGGAGATCTGGGCCCTCACCGGAGCCCCGGCGGGTGCCTACCTCGTCAACAAGCTGGCCACCCGCGCCAACCCGGTGATCACACGCGTCACCCTCGCGGACGGCATCCTCACCATCGAGGGCGGCGGCTTCGACGACGCCCGCGTCACGGTGGCCGACACCCCGGTCCCGGCCGTCCTCGACCCCGTGACCTGCGCCCTCACCACCCCCCTCCCCAACCCCCCGCCCGCCCCCTTCCCGGTGACGGTCACCTCCCACGGCCTGCGCAGCGACCCGTACCTCTACGCCCCCGCCGCGGACGCCCCACCCGGCCCCGCCAAAACCAGCCCCGCCACCCCGGCCAACCCGACCACCCCGCCAGCCCCGACCGCCCCCTCAAGCCCCGCCGCCCCGACCAGTCCCGCCACCCCCTCAAGCCCCGCCGGCGTTTGAGGCACCACTCCCCAGCCCCGCCGGCGTTTGAGGCGCGGGGTGCGGGGCGGAGCCCCGCAAAGCCCGGCGCAGCCGGGGCCGCTCCGCGGGGCGGCCCCGCACGGGCAACCCCACCCGCCCCGCACGGGAACCCGCGCCAGCCCTCCGCAGGAGCCGTCAGCCCTCCGCAGGAGCCCGCCCCGTCAACGCCGCCAGGCTGGACCGCACATGACTCATGTGCGCCCGCATCTCCTCCTGCGCCGCCGCATGCTCCCGCAGGACCCGCTCCGTCTCCCGCCCCACCCGCTCCTCCCGCGCCCGCGCCGCCGCGACCAGCTCCGCCCCCCGGGCCTCGGCGTCCTCCTGCCCGTGCCGCGCCGCCTCCTCCGCCTCCGCGAAGGCCCGCCGCGCCTCGGCCAGCCGCGCCTGCGCGTCCCGCTCCAGCTCCGACAGCCGCGCCTCCTGGTCCGCCTCCCGTACGGCGATCTCCCGCTCCGCCGCCTCCCGGCGCTCCCTCTGCTCCTGCTCCCGCTCCGCCACCAGCACGTCCGCCCGCCGGCGCGTCTCCACCAGCGCCGCGTGCGCCTCCGCCCGCCACCGCGCCGCGTCGTCCCGGGCCCCGGCCCGCACCTCGTCCGCCTCGCGCTGCGCCCGCTCCAGCCCCTGCCGCGCCCGCACCTCGGTCTGCTCCACCACCGCGTGCGCGTCCTGCCGCGCCAGCTCCGCCACCCGGTCCGCGTACGCGTCCGCCGCGCCCAGCGTCGCCGCCGCGTCCGCGCGCGCGTCCCCCCGTACGGCTTCGCCCTCCTCCTGCGCCAGCGCCAGGATCCGCCGCGCCCGCTCGCTCAGCTCGTCGTACGTCTGCGGCGCCAGCGAGGCCACCGCCTCCCGCAGCCGCTGCGCCTCCGCCTCCATCCGCTTCGCCAGGACCGTCAGCCGAGCCACCCGCTCCCAGGCCTCGTCCCGGCTGCCCGACAGCCGCGCGAGATACCGGTCGACCTGATCGGTCCGGTAACCGCGACCGCGCGCGGTCGCCAAACCCTGAGGTCCCTGAGGTGTCATCGGTGCACTCATGCTGGAAGCGCCTCTCTCGCGGGGATTCCCGTCAAGGATGCGCCATTTGCTCCCTGAAGCCGGAATGGCCGGGCCGGGAACCCCTCGCGGGGGTCCCGGCCCGGCCACACCTGCCGACGGCTGCGATCAGAGCAGCCCGTCCCACATCTGCTCCACCAGCACCGACCACCAGCTCTCCGGCGAAGCCAGCGCCGCACCGTCCAGCCCCGCCAGATTCGCCTGGAAATCGACGGTCCAGCGCCCCGCCTGCTCCGGCGTCAAATGCTGGCGCAGCCGCCACATCTGACCCAGCATCGCCAGCGACCGCACGAACTGCGGCAGGCTCGAATTCACGAACTGCGGCGGCACCGGCGCCCCGCCCGGACCGGCCTCCACCGGAACCGCGACGATGTGCGCCGTCCCGTACTGCACGCACAGCGCCTTGCCGAAGTCACTGCCGACCACCAGGTACGAACCCGCGTCCGACGCCGCCTGCACCTGCCGCTGCGCAGCAAGCTCCGCCAGCGTCGGCAACGGCTGACCCGGCACCGCCTGCGCCCAGAAGAACGGCCCGAAGTCCACCGGCAGACCCGACCACATCAGCGTCTGCGCCACGATCTCCGGCACACCCTGACGGGACACCGCCCGCTGCTCGAAACGGAACACGCCCTGCGGCCCGAACGCCCCCGCCAGCTCCTGCGCGATCGCCTCCAGCGGGATCGCCGGCTGCAACGGAACCTGCGGCAGCGGCGCCCGCACCGGCGCGGGGCGCGCCGGACCGTCCGCCACCTGGTGCAGTTCACTCTGGTGGGTGATCAGATGCCGCATGCCCTGCTGACGGCTCGCGTGATCCGTGCCGTACGGGGCCACGCTCGTGATCCGCACCTGCGGCCACGTCTCCCTGATCATCCGCGCGCAGTAACCACCCGGCAGCTCACACGACGCCAGCTCCGTGTGCAGCTCCAGCACCTGCTGCGGCGGCACGTTCATCGCCCGCAGCTCGTACAGGATCTGCCACTCCGGGTGCGGCGTACCCGGCGCCGAACGACGGATCAGCTGCTGCTCGGAGCCGTCGGGCGCGCGGTAGCGCAACACGGCCTGGTAGCCGGGACCCACCGTGGGGACGCCGGACTGCGCCGCCACGGGAGCCGGGCCGTGCTGCGGCGCGCCGGGCGGCGGCCCGGGCGGGCCGGGCGGCTGCGGGACAGCGGGACCGGCCAGCATCGTCGCGGCGTGGTGCGCGCCCACACCAGGCGCGCCAGGAGCCGCAGGAGCACCGGGAACCCCGGGCGGACCCGGAGGTACACCAGGAGCCGGCGGCGGCCCGGGCGGAGCCGGCGGCCCCACCACAGCAGGCCCCGCCAGCATCGTCGCAGCGTGATCAAGCCCGCCACCCGGCGCGCCGGGAACACCGGCACCCCCGGACGCACCCCCAGGCACACCAGGAGCCGGCGGCGGCCCCGGCGGAGCCGGCGGCGGCCCCGGCGGAGCCGGCGGCCCCACCACAGCAGGCCCCGCCAGCATCGTCGCCGCATGATCAAGCCCACCACCCGGCCCACCAGAAGCACCGGCACCCGCACCGGCACCCCCGGACGCACCCCCAGGCACACCAGGAGCCGGCGGCGGCCCGGGCGGAGCCGGCGGCCCCACCACAGCAGGACCGGCCAGCATCGTCGCAGCGTGATCAAGCCCACCACCCGGCGCACCAGAAGCCCCCGGCAGCGCGGGAGGCGCAGGAGGCGCGGACGGCACGTCAGCCGGCGCACCGGCCACTGCCCTGGAAACCCCCGGCCGTACCTGCGCCTTGCTCGTCGGCGCGTCGGCGATGCTCCCGGCACCCTCCCCCAACGCCGGCGCTATCGCCGTCCTCGGCAGCTGACTGCCCCCGGACATCAACGTCGTCTTCGCCTCCGGAGCCACCCCCGAAGACGCCGCCGCGCCCTCCTCCACGTCCGACCCCGAAAGCGGCGGCGCGAACACCGTCGCCGGCAACGGCACCGACGGCTCGTCCGCGCCGGAATTCACATCCGTCCCCGCCCACGGCGTCGCCCCGGCCGGCACCCCGTCATTGGCGGTCGGCTCGTACGCCGCCTCGCCCCCGCCACGGGACGCCACCGCGCCCGAAGGGACCCCGGCAGCCTCGGAACCCGCACCCCCCGACGGCTCCGCCCGCGCAATCCCCGCCCGGTCCGCCGCCTCCTGCAACCACTCCGGCGGACTCAACATGAACGAGGTCTGCTCCGAGTCGATCCGCGGCGACGGCACCGAAGCCTCCGCGACCGGCGCCGCCGCCGCCCCGTACTCCTCCTCGTACCGCCGGATCACCTCACCCACCGGCAACCCGGGCCACAACGTCACCTCACCACTGTCCCGCGCGATGACCAGCCGATGCCGCCCACCACCGGACACCGGACCGCCCGCCCGGTCCTCCGACCACACCACGAACCCGAGTCCGAACTCCCGTACCCGCACCTCACGGTGCTGGTAGGCGGGCACGTCCCCGTTGATCCACTCCTCGGCGCGCTCCTGCGCCTGCGCAAACGTCACCACCGCGCCGTCACCCCTCCACCGGAGCGGCACCCGCAACGGGAACCGAGCGTGCGAATCCGCCGTCCACCATCAGACCGGCCACCGTCTCCAACTCCGGCGGACTACCCGCCAACCGCTCCAGAAAGGCGTCGAAATCAGCACCGCACGGCAGCAACAACCGCTCCACGCGCTCCTGCACCGACCAGCCGTCCCGGTCCCGTCCGTCGTCGTAGGGGGAGAACCACACGGAGCCGATCCCCTCACCCTTCACCTTCACCGCGAGCAACCCGCCCTGCACGAAGGCCACGCACAGGTAGTCCTTCGTCAGGTGGTCCCGCAAACACTTGTTGACGTACACCAGGTCATTGACCGCCGCCTCCTCACGCACCGTGAAGAACGGCTGGTCCACCAGCAGGCCCAGCTCCACGTCCAGCCCCGTACCCACCGGCGCACAACCCCCGGCCGCCTTGAGGAACGACCGGTACGCCTCCGGAAGCCGGTACCCGAGATCCTCCTCGACCCCCTGCACCTGCCGCTCCGACACCGAAACCACCGACTTCGGCAGACCCAGGTGCACCGGACGCACCTCCTGCAGGGGCCGCGTCCCACGCTTGTCCTGATCCACCGGCGCCGACGCCAGCCCCGCGTGATGACGGAGCAACGCCTTCACCTCGACCGGAACCAGCTCCAACCGGCGCGAACCCGCCACGTGGTGCCACGTCCACCCGTGCGGAGTCGCCACCGCACCGACCGTGTCCCACAACTCGTGACCCACCGCGCGCATCGCCGCATTCGCGGACACGTAATCCGTCAAACGCAGCTCGTCCACACCGAAACCCTCAGGCGGCTCCGCGATCTCCACCGCCGCCCGAGCATAAGGAGAGAAATCGGGATGACCCTCACCACTCATCCGGACACCGTGAGGATGCCGGGCAGCCCGGACCGGGTCCGGAAAATGCACGACCTGCCCCGAATAAGCGGCGTTGGGTGGCGGGGCCTGCTGCCCGAGCCGACCTGTCGTCATGGCGGTAGCCCCCTGCTGGATCTGGCTGGTTCACCACAGCCTATGTGCTCCCGCAAGAGCGACACCCGCCCACCGGCCGCCCACCCACACCACGGCCCGCAACATCCGAATTGATACGAAAATTCGACCCCGCTTCCACACCACACGGGACATTTGACAGGCTGTCCCCTCAGCACGGGGGCGTGCGCGACCGCGGCCACCACCGCCGCCACGGGAGGGAAGAGCGACCATGCAGCACACGGCAACACGCACGGACCACGCCGAACCGGCACCCACCAGCGCCACCACCGGCACCACGGGCACCACCGGCGACCCGCGCCTACGCTGGAGCACCACCGACGGCCACACCGTCCCCGTACTGCGCTTCCGCCGCGACGGCATCCTGCCCACCATCGCCGCAGCCCTCTCCGTACGCGGCGAAACCCTCACCGGCACCGCCGGCAAAGCCGACCAGCCCCCCACCCTCCACCCACTCGTCCAGGACTACCTCGACACCCTCACCAGCAGCCAACGCGAACGCTTCACCGGCCGATGTCCCGAGGCGATACTCCTCTCCCGCCACATCACCGCCACCGAAGCCGCCCGCAGCAGACGCGCCTCCCGCAAACCCCTCAGCGCGAGCGAAGCCCGCCGCTCCCTCAAACACGCCAAGATCACCGCACGTCACATCCGCGAAGACGGCGACCCCCTCCACGGCACCTACGCACCCCCCTGCCGCTCCTGCCAAGCCCTCCTCACCCACTTCGGCGTACGCCCCGTCGACCTCTCCCACACCGAGTAGCCGCCATGAGCACCTCCGCGTCCTACGACCGCTCCTCAGCCACCCGCTTCCCCACCCCCATCGACACCGCCCTGCGCACCGCCGGCTGGGAACCCGGACGCTGGGACATCAAACAGGCCGAATACTGGGCCGACGCCCTGCGCGACCACACCACCCCCGCCGGACACCGCCACACCGTCTTCCCCGCCGCAGTCGAAGCCTGGGCCGAATTCGGCGGCCTCACCCTCACCGCCCCCGGACCCGGCCGCCAGATAGCCCCCACCCCCGTACACCTCGACCCCCTCACGGGCCTCCACCTCGCCCGCACCTTCGCCGACCTCGGCCGAGCCCTCTCCACCGAACTCAGCCCCCTCGGCATCGACGCGGACACCGGCTCCCACCTCGCCATCGACCGCGAAGGCCGCGTCTACGGCATCGACCACACCGGCGACTGGTACCTCGGCGCATCCCTCGACGAAGCCCTCACCCTCCTCCTCACCGGCCTCCAGCCCACCCGCCTCACCACCGGCTAAGCCCGCACGGGCGCACACGGCAGCACCGCCGACACCCGGAAACCACCCGAATCCGTCGGCCCCGCCACGAACACCCCGCCCAACCCCAGCACCCGCTCCCGCATCCCCACCAGACCGTTCCCCCCACTGGGCAGACCCGCCCCACCCACATCACCGTCACACGGCCCGTTCTCCACCTGCATCGCCACCTCACCCTCCCGATGAGCCAGCCGCACCACGACCTCCGCACCCGGCGCGTGCTTGTGGCAGTTGGTCAACGCCTCCTGCACCACCCGGTACGCCGCCTGCTCCACCTCCGCCGCATACCCCGGCCACTCCCCCCGCACATCAAGCCGCACCACCATCCCCGCCGCCCGCGACTGCCCCACCAGCACCTCGAGCTCCGCCAACGACGGCCCCTCCTCCTGACCCGCAACCACCACCGGCACCACCGGCACCGCCACCGGCCTCTGCGCCGCCGGAGCCCGCAACACCCCCAACATCTCCCGCAACTCCGTCAACGCCTGCCGGCCCATGTCCCCCACCAACGCCGCGTTCCGCGCCGCCTTCACCGGATCCTTCGCCGCAACCGCCTGCAACGCCGCCGCATGCACCACCATCAACGACACCCGGTGCGCCACCACGTCGTGCATCTCCCGCGCGATCCGCGTCCGCTCCTCCGTACGCGCCCACTCCGCCCGCTCCTCGGCCCGCTCCGCCAGCAGCGACAACTCCCGCTCCAACGAATCCGCCCGCTCGTGCAGGCTCTCCATCAGCCGGCGCCGCGCACCCACGTACATGCCCAGCAACACCGGCGGCACCGTCAGCGCCACCGCCACGAACACCGACAGCGAGATCAACAGGGTCTGCGTCACCCCCGCCTCGTCGTCGGTCCGCAGGTAGATCACCACCAGCGTCGCGACGAGCGACATCGAAGTCAGGATCGCCGTGACCCGCCGGGGCACCTCACACGCGGCCAGCGAGTACAGCCCCACCACCCCGAGCAGGAACCCCATCACCGCCGGCGTCACCGCGACCGCCACCAACACCACGGCAACCGGCCAGCGCCGCCGCAGCACGAGCGTGGCCCCCACCACGAACCCGAACACCACCCCGAGCACCACCGGCACCCCGGCCTCGCGCGCGAACGGCACCCCCTCCCACGCACACTCCAGGGCGGACACCACCCCGATCCCCACGTCCCACGCGACGTCCCGACGCCGCTCCCACCACAACGGCGGCCCAGCGCTGCCTTGCTCTTCCCCCGTACTGGTCATGCCGTCCAGCGTACGCAGCGCCCCCACCACGGCTCCGCGGGATTTTCCGGCAAACCGCCGGTAATCGCACGTACGACTGAACGTGTCGCCCATCGATACCTGAATCCCACATTCCGGACGACATTGGCGACATGACCGAAATCCGACGTCGCCCGGGCGACGGCACCGGCGGCCTCCGCACGGGCGCCACCACGTTCGACGCCCTTCGCGAGCAAGCCGTCACCCTCCGCCGCGAAGGCCTCAGCCGCCGCCAGATCCGCGACCGCCTGCACGTCCACAACAACGACATCCTCAACCGCCTGCTGGAGGGCGAACCGGCCCCCGAATGGACGAAGCGCCCCAACGCCAAGGACGACCTCCGCGCCCGCGCCCGCGAACTCCGCCTCCAGGGCCTGACCTACGACCAGATACAGGTCGAGCTCGGCTGCTCGAAGAGCTCCATCTCCCTCTGGGTCCGCGACCTGCCGAAGCCGGAGCGGAAGGTGCGACCCCCCGGCACCGACATGGTGCGGGCTCAGCAGGGGCGCAAGGAGGCACACTTGCGTCGCCAGGCGGCGTACGAAGAAGACCGCCGGGCGGCACAGGAGGAGGTCGGATCCCTCACCGACAGGGAATTGTTCCTGCTCGGCGTCGGCCTCTACTGGGCCGAAGGCGGAAAGACCAAGCCCCACAGGCCACAACCGCAGATCAGCTTCGTGAACAGCGATCCGGGCATGATCAGGACGTTCCTGGCGTGGCTGCGCCTCCTCGGCGTGGACGACGACCGCCTGAGGTTCACGCTGCAGATCCACGAATCCGCCGACGCGGCCGCGGCGGCAGAGTACTGGACCGGTGTCGTCGGCCTCGACGCCTCCCACTTCGGCAAGACGACGTTGAAGCGGCACAACCCTCTCACCAACCGCAAGAACACGGGCGACACGTACCGCGGCTGTCTCACGGTGCGCGTCCTGAAGGGCTCTGATTTGTACCGTCGCATTGAAGGCACCTGGTACGGCATAGTAGGTGCCGTCGACTTGACCATGAGGACGTAATGTCCGGTTTAGTCGGACATAGTCCCCCGTAGTGTAATTGGCAGCACAATGGCTTTTGGTGCCATTAGGTTCGGGTTCGAGTCCTGACGGGGGAGCCTCAAGCCGGTTCGGGTCCTGACCTCCGCGGTCGGGACCCGGCCTCGTTTCCGGCCCCCGGCCCACCGGTATCCTTCACGGGTCCACCCCCGAAGCCGAAGGGCATCCCCGTGAGCGCAACCCGCCCGGCAGCCGTCGTCGTACTCGCAGCGGGTGAAGGCACCCGCATGAAGTCGGCCACTCCCAAGGTTCTGCACGAGATCGCCGGGCGCTCGCTCGTCGGCCACGTCGTCGCCGCCTCGCGCGAGCTGGACCCCGCGCACCTCGTGGTCGTCGTCGGCCACGCCCGCGAGAAGGTCGCCGCGCACCTCGCCGAGATCGACCCGGGTGTCCGCACCGCCGTCCAGTACGAGCAGAACGGCACCGGGCACGCCGTCCGGATGGCCCTCGAAGAGCTTGGCGGCGAGATCGCCGGGACCGTGGTGGTCGTCTGCGGCGACACCCCGCTGCTGACCGGCGAGACGCTCCGGCAGCTCGCGCGCACGCACGAGGCCGACGGCAACGCCGTCACCGTGCTCACCGCCGAGGTCCCCGACTCGACCGGCTACGGGCGGATCGTCCGGGACGCGGCGACCGGCGCCGTGACGGCCATCGTGGAGCACAAGGACGCGACCGACGCCCAGCGCGCGATCCGTGAGATCAACTCCGGGGTCTTCGCGTTCGACGGGGCGCTGCTGAGCGATGCGCTCGGCAAGGTTCGTACCGACAACAGCCAGGGCGAGGAGTACCTGACGGACGTCCTCGGCATCCTGCGTGAGGCGGGGCACCGTGTCGGGGCGGCCGTGGGTTCGGATCACCGGCAGATCCTGGGGATCAACAACCGGGTGCAGCTGGCGGAGGCGCGGGCGTTGTTGAACGCGCGGTTGCTGGAGCGGGCGATGCTGGCGGGTGTGACGGTGGTGGATCCGGCGAGCACGTTCGTGGACGTGACGGTGACGTTCGGGCAGGACGCGGTGGTCCACCCGGGGACGCAGTTGCTGGGGGGCACGCATGTCGCCGAGGGGGCCGAGGTCGGTCCGAACACGCGGCTGACGGACACGCGGGTGGGTGCGGGGGCGCGGGTGGACAACACGGTCGCGGATTCCGCGGTGATCGGGGAGTCGGCGACCGTCGGCCCGTTCGCGTACCTGCGTCCGGGGACGAACCTGGGTGCGAAGGCCAAGGCGGGCACGTACGTCGAGATGAAGAACGCGACGATCGGTGAGGGTACGAAGGTGCCGCACCTGTCGTACGTGGGGGACGCGACGATCGGTGAGTACTCCAACATCGGTGCGGCGAGCGTGTTCGTGAATTACGACGGTGAGCACAAGCACCACACGACGATCGGTTCACACTGCAAGACGGGTTCGGACAACATGTTTGTGGCGCCCGTCACGGTCGGGGACGGTGCTTACACGGCGGCCGGGTCGGTGATCACGAAGGATGTGCCGGCGGGTGCGCTGGCCGTCGCCCGTGGCCAGCAGCGGAATATCGAGGGTTGGGTGGCGCGTAAGCGTCCGGGGAGTGCCGCTGCTGCGGCGGCCGAGTCGGCGGTCGGGGAGGGCTCGGGGCCGCGTTGAGCGGCTGTCCGGGTGAACTGACCGGAAACAGGTGCGTCGGCGACGGCGTACCGTGATAGGTGCACGCAATTCGGCTGGCTCACCGTGTGCGGGACGGACGCGCACGGGGGCGAGCAGCTTTCAACACGTCTGAGGAGACTGTGCTGTGACCGGGATCAAGACGACCGGCGAGAAGAAGCTGATGCTCTTCTCCGGCCGCGCCCACCCCGAGCTGGCCGAGGAGGTCGCGCACCAGTTGGGCGTCGCCCTGGTGCCGACGAAGGCTTTCGACTTCGCGAACGGTGAGATCTACGTCCGCTTCCAGGAGTCGGCGCGTGGTGCGGACTGCTTCCTGATCCAGAGCCACACGGCTCCGATCAACAAGTGGATCATGGAGCAGTTGATCATGATCGACGCGTTGAAGCGTGCCTCGGCGCGTTCCATCACCGTGATCGTGCCGTCGTACGGGTATGCCCGTCAGGACAAGAAGCACAAGGGCCGTGAGCCGATCTCCGCGCGTCTGGTGGCGGATCTGCTCAAGACGGCGGGTGCGGACCGGATCCTGACCGTGGACCTGCACACGGACCAGATCCAGGGCTTCTTCGACGGTCCGGTGGACCACCTGTCGGCGCTGACGGTCCTGGCGGACTACGTGGGCGCGAAGGTGGACCGGTCGAAGCTGACGATCGTGTCTCCGGACGCGGGCCGGGTGCGGGTGGCGGACCGCTGGTGTGACCGTCTGGACGCGCCGCTGGCGATCGTGCACAAGCGGCGTGACAAGGACGTGGCGAACCAGGTGACCGTCCACGAGGTCGTGGGTGAGGTCAAGGGCCGGGTCTGCGTCCTGGTGGACGACATGATCGACACGGGTGGCACGATCTGCGCCGCGGCCGACGCGCTGTTCGCGCACGGTGCGGAGGACGTGATCGTGACGGCGACGCACGGCATCCTGTCGGGTCCCGCGGCTGATCGTCTGAAGAACTCGAAGGTGAGCGAGTTCGTGTTCACGAACACGCTGCCGGACCCGTCGGACCTGGAGCTGGACAAGATCACGGTGCTGTCGATCGCGCCGATGATCGCGCGTGCGGTGCGTGAGGTGTTCGAGGACGGTTCGGTCACGAGCCTGTTCGAAGAGCAGCAGTAGGAGCCGTCGCAGGAGCGGCCGGCGTCCTGCGCCGCTGATCCTTTTGGGTGTGGCCTCCCGGCCGGGTAGACTCTTCGAGTTGCTCGGCGAGGGAGGCCGTACCTGTTTTTCGGGTGCGGATGCTCCGTTATCGACGCGCTCTTCGTAGCAGGCCGTTCCGGCCGGGTGACCGTCGTCCTTCTTTCCGTCACCCCACGAGGAGTGAGCATGTCCGAGGTCAAGCTTTCCGCCCAGCTCCGTGACACCTTCGGCAAGGGCTCTGCCCGCCAGGCCCGTCGCGACGCGCTGGTTCCCGGTGTCATCTACGGTCACGGCACCGACCCGAAGCACGTCAACGTCGAGGGCCACGGCCTGCTGCTGGCGCTGCGTACGCCGAACGTCCTGATCTCCCTGGACATCGCGGGTGGCGGCACCGAGCTGGTCATCCCGAAGGCCGTGCAGAAGCACCCGCTGAAGCGCTCCATCTCGCACGTCGACTTCCTGATCGTCAAGAAGGGCGAGAAGGTCACGGTCGACGTTCCGGTCGTCACCGAGGGCGAGCTGGCCCCGGGCGGCAACCTGCTGGAGACGCTGCTGAACACGATCTCCGTCGAGACCGAGGCCACCCACATCCCGACCGAGGTCACCGTCTCGATCGCGGGCCTGGAGGCCGGCGCGACCGTTCACGCTTCGGACCTGGTCCTGCCGCAGGGCACCACCCTGGCCGTCGACGGTGAGACCCCGGTTCTGCAGGTCGTCGCCCCGCAGGCCGAGGAGCCGGCCGCCGAGGCCGCCGCCGAGGGCACCGAGGCCTGAGTTCCGCCTCTCCCCCTCAGCAATTCGCAGCACTTGCTGAACGACCGCCGTCCGGCTCCACTGGAGCGGGACGGCGGTCGTCTTCGTTCCAGGCACGTAAGGAGCTTTTGATGTCGGACGACGCGGCGCCCTGGCTGATCGTCGGTCTCGGGAATCCCGGGGCGGAGTACGCGGGCAACCGCCACAACATCGGGTTCATGGTGGTGGACCTGCTGGCGGAGCGGATGCGCGGGAAGTTCAAGGCGCACAAGGCGCGGGCGCAGGTGGTGGAGGGCCGGATGGGTGCTCCGGGTCCGGCGAACCGGCGGGTGGTGCTGGCGAAGCCGATGTCGTTCATGAACTTGTCGGGCGGGCCGGTGTCGGCGCTGCGGGACTTCTACAAGGTGCCGTTGGAGCGGGTCGTCGCGGTGCACGACGAGCTGGACATCGACTATCCGACGCTCCGGTTGAAGCTGGGTGGCGGTGACAACGGGCACAACGGGTTGAAGTCGATGACGAAGGCGATGGGGCCGGATTACCACCGGGTGCGGTGCGGTATCGGGCGGCCGCCGGGCCGGATGCAGGTGGCGGACTTCGTGTTGAAGGACTTCTCGTCGACGGAGCGCAAGGAGCTGGACTGGTTCGTGGACCGGTCGGCGGATGCGGTGGAGTGTCTGATCCAGGAGGGTCTGGAGCGGGCGCAGTCGGCGTACAACGCGTAGCGGAACGGAAAAGGGGGTCTCCTCGTGCCTGTGGGCACGGGGGACCCCCTTTTCGTTGTGCCGCGTGCCGGTCAGCCGGTGTTGCGCAGGCCGGCGGCGACGCCGTTGACGGTGAGGAGGAGGGCGCGGGCGAGGAGCGGGTCGGGTTCTTCGCCGCGTTCGGCGGCGGCGCGCTGGCGGGCGAGGAGGGAGACCTGGAGGTAGGAGATGGGGTCGAGGTAGGCGTCGCGGACGGCGAAGGTCTGCTGGAGGACGGGGTGGGAGTCGAGGAGCTTCTCCCCGCCGGTGATGCGCAGGACTTCGCGGACGGTGAGTTCGTGCTCGGCTTCGATGCGGGTGAAGACGTGCTTGAGGTGGTCGGGGACGAGGGTGTCGACGTAGTGGCGGGCGATCCGCAGGTCCGTCTTGGCGAGGGTCATCTCGACGTTGGACAGGAAGTTGCGGAAGAAGTGCCAGCGCTTGCCCATCTCGGCGAGGGCGTCGTCCTGGCCGGCTTCGCGCAGGGCCTTGAGGCCGGAGCCGACGCCGTACCAGCCGGGGACGATCTGGCGGGACTGGGTCCAGCCGAAGACCCAGGGGATGGCGCGCAGGCCGTCGAGGCCGGCGCCGGAGTCGGGGCGGCGGGAGGGGCGGGAGCCGAGGTGGAGGTCGGCGAGCTGGTCGACGGGGGTGGCGGCGAAGAAGTAGGCGGGGAGGTCGGGGTCTTCGACGAGGGCGCGGTAGGCGGCGTGGGCGGCGTCGGAGACGGTGTCCATGGCCGCGTCCCAGCGGGCGAGGTCGTCGTGGGACTGGCGGGGGGCGGTGTGCAGGGCGGAGGCCTGCAGGGTCGCGGCGACGGTCAGTTCGAGGTTCTCGCGGGCGAGGGAGGGGACGAGGTACTTGTCGGAGATGACCTCGCCCTGCTCGGTGACCTTGATCTCGCCTTCGAGGGTGCCCCAGGGCTGGGCGAGGATCGCGTCGTGGGAGGGGCCGCCGCCGCGGCCGACGGTGCCGCCGCGGCCGTGGAAGAGGCGCAGGCGTACGCCGTAGCGGTGGGCGACGTCGCGCAGGCGGCGCTGGGCGCGGTGGATCTCCCACTGGCTGGTGGTGATGCCGCCGAACTTGGAGGAGTCGGAGTAGCCGAGCATGACCTCCTGGACGTCGCCGCGCAGGGAGACGAGGCGGCGGTAGGAGGGGTCGGCGAGCATGGCGTCGAGGATGACGTCGGCGGCCTTGAGTTCGTCGGTGGTTTCCAGGAGCGGGACGATGCCGATCTTGGCCCATCCGGCGTGGAGGTCGATGAGGCCGGCTTCGCGGGCGAGGACGGCGGCGGCGAAGACGTCGTCGGCGCCCTGGCACATCGAGATGATGTAGGACTCGATGACTTCGGGGCCGAACTTCTCGAAGGCGTCCTTGATGGCGAAGAAGACGCCGAGGGTCTTGGCGCCGGCCGCGTCGAGGGGTGCGGGGGTGGGGGCCAGGGGGCGGCGGGAGCGGAGTTCCTTGGCGAGGAGCTTGCCGCGGTAGTCGCGGGGCATGTCGGCGTAGCGCCAGGATTCCTCGCCGAGCCGGTCGAAGAGCTGGCCGAGGGCGTGGTGGTGGGCGTCGGCGTGTTCGCGGACGTCCATGGTGGCGAGCTGGAGGCCGAAGGCGGCGAGCGTGCGGATGGTGCGGTCCATGCGGCCGTCGGCGAAGAGGGCCGCGCGGTGTTCGCGCAGGGAGTTCTGGATGAGGGTGAGGTCGGCGAGGAGTTCGGCGGTGCCGAGGTAGTCGCGGCCGTCCTGGTGGGGGGTGGCGTGGGCGAGGCGTTCGCGGGTGTTGAGGAGCTTCTGGCGGATGCAGGTGGCCTTGAGGCGGTAGGGCTCTTCCGCGTTGAGGCGCTTGTAGCGGGGGCTGATCTCGGGCAGGCGTTCGAGGTCGGCCTGGAGGGAGGTGAGGAGTTCCTCGGTGGCTCCGGTGTAGCGGATGGAGTTGGACAGCAGTCCGCGCAGTTCGTCGATGGCGGCGAGGGCGTCGGTGATGCCGTGTTCGTGCTGGAGGATCAGGACGTCGCGGGTGACGTCGGGGGTGACGTTGGGGTTGCCGTCGCGGTCGCCGCCGATCCAGGTGCCGAAGGTGAGGGGGCGGGTGCCGGGGGGCAGCTCGACGCCGACGCGCTGGAGTTCGGCGGCGAGGTCTTCGAGTACGTCCCCGACGGCGCCGGCGTGCAGCTCGTCGAGGTAGTAGATGGCGTTGCGGGCTTCGTCGGCGGGTTCGGGACGTACGACGCGCAGTTCGTCGGTCTGCCAGACGAGGTCGATGTTCTCGGCGAGCCGCAGGTCGTGGCGGCGGCGTTCGCCGGCGCCGGTGGCGGGCTCTTCGAGGAGGGCGGCGATGCGGCGCAGCTTGTTGAGGACGCTGCGGCGGGCCGCTTCGGTGGGGTGGGCGGTGAAGACGGGCCGGACGTTGAGGTTCTTGACCGTTTCGCGCAGGTGTGCGGGGTCGGCGTCCTTGAGCATGTCGGCGGTACGGGCGAGGAGGCCGCCTTCGGCGGCCCGGTGGGCGCGCAGTTCCTTGCCGCGGTGTACCTGTTCGGTGACGTTGGCGAGGTGGAAGTAGGTGGAGAAGGCGCGGACGAGCTTGGCGGCGGTTTCCAGGTCGGTGTCGCCGAGGAGCCGGGCGGCGGCTTCGCCGTCGGTGCGGGTGAGGGCGCGGACGCGTTCGACGAGGTCGAGGAGGTCCTGGCCTTCCTGGCGTACGAGGGTCTCGCCGAGGAGGTCGCCGAGGCGGCGGATGTCGGCGCGCAGTTCCGCGTTGGCGGTGGCGGCCTGCGTGAGGGTGGCCTTGGTGGCCGGGGCCTGGGTGACGGGGGCCTGGGCGGCCTGGTCAGCACTGCTCACAGGTGCGGCTCCTTGCAGTGTTCGAGCGCTACTGGGCGGTGGGCTCCCCGGGGTGGGCGCGGCGGTGCCGCTGCGCAGCCCGGGCTGCCCGTGCGGACCGCGCTGTCCGACGGGACCAGGATAGGTGGCCGGTGCTCGTGGGACGGCAGCGCGGGGCTGCTCCGCCCGGTGGGCGTGCTCCTCTTGCCGGGGGCGGGAGCTTTGCCATACTTACGTTGCCGTAGGTTACGGGACCGTAGGGTCCGTGATCATGCGCCCTCCGTCTCCTCACCCCCCAGGGGATCCACTGTGGCCATCACCGACGAACTGATCGAGGGCGCTGCGGCGCCGTCCCGAACGAGTGAGCCGTCCGCGACGCGCGGCGGCGAGAGCAAGCGGTCCGTCGAGCAGATCGCGTTGTTGCTGTTCATCATCCTCCCGTTCGTCGCGCTGCTGGGGGCGATCCCGCTGGCCTGGGGCTGGGGGGTGAGCTGGCTGGACGTGGGCCTGATGGTGTTCATGTACTTCCTGGCGTGCCACGGCATCACGATCGGTTTCCACCGCTATTTCACGCACGGTTCCTTCAAGGCGAAGCGGCCGCTGCGGATCGTGCTGGCGGTGATGGGCTCGATGGCGGTGGAGGGGCCGCTGGTGCGGTGGGTGGCGGATCACCGCAAGCACCACAAGTTCTCCGATCACGAGGGTGACCCGCATTCGCCGTGGCGGTTCGGCGAGACGGTCCCGGCGCTGATGAAGGGGCTGTGGTGGGCGCACATCGGATGGCTGTTCGACGAGGAGCAGACGAACCAGGCGAAGTACGCGCCGGATCTGATCAAGGACCCTGCGATCCGCCGGATCTCCCGGGACTTCGTACTGTGGACGGTGGTGTCGTTGGCGATCCCGCCGCTGGTGGGGGGTCTGGTGACGATGTCGTGGTGGGGGGCCTTCACGGCGTTCTTCTGGGGTTCGCTGGTGCGGGTCGCGCTGTTGCACCACGTGACGTGGTCGATCAATTCGATCTGCCACGCGGTGGGCAAGCGCCCGTTCAAGTCGCGGGACCGGTCGGGGAACGTGTGGTGGCTCGCGGTGCTGTCGTGCGGCGAATCGTGGCACAACCTGCACCACGCGGAGCCGACGTCGGCGCGCCACGGTGTGCTGCGGGGGCAGGTCGATTCCAGTGCGCGGCTGATCCGCTGGTTCGAACAGCTGGGATGGGCCTCTGACGTGCGGTGGCCTTCGGAGTCCCGCATCGACGCCCGGCGCAAGGAAATGTCTTCGAACGCGGCATGATGGGGGACGTGGCGATCGACGGCAGCAGTTCCAGCGGTGACAAGCCCCGGCGTGGCCGCCGGGTGCGGATGACGGGGGCGGAGCGGCGTCAGCAGTTGCTGGACATCGGCCGGGCGCTGTTCGCCGAAAGGGGTTTCGAGGGCACCTCGGTGGAGGAGATCGCGGCGAAGGCCGGGGTGTCGAAGCCGGTGGTGTACGAGCACTTCGGCGGCAAGGAAGGCCTGTACGCGGTGGTCGTGGACCGCGAGATGCGGCAGCTGCTGGAGGGGGTGACGGGTGCGCTGACAGCCGGGCATCCGCGGGAGCTCCTGGAGCAGGCGGCTTTCGCGCTGCTGGACTACATCGAGAGTTATACGGACGGGTTCCGGATCCTGGTGCGGGATTCGCCGGTGGCGCAGTCGACGGGGACGTTCGCGTCGCTGATCAGTGATATCGCCACGCAGGTGGAGGACATCCTTGGTCTGGAGTTCAAGGCCCGGGGCTTCGACCCGAAGCTGGCCCCGCTGTACGCGCAGGCGCTGGTGGGGATGGTGGCGCTGACCGGCCAGTGGTGGCTGGAGACACGGCGTCCGAAGAAGGCGGAAGTGGCGGCGCACCTGGTCAACCTGGCCTGGCACGGCCTGGAGAACCTGGAGGCCCGGCCCCGCCTGGTGGGCCACCGCAGGAGCTGACGACGCGTCCTGGCGCCCCGACCACCCCGAGGTCGAAAGGTTGTACGGAAAACTACTTTGACCTCGGGAAACGCGCCAGTACTGTGGGGCCACTCCCGGGGGGGAAGTACGACCGACGCCCTGTGCCTGTGCCGGCCTGCGCCGGCGACCGTCGTGATGACCACCCGGTTCCACTGCGAATCACTGGGGAACCCACTTGCGCTCTTCGCGCCTCGGCCGCATCGCGGCCTGCACCGCTCTCGCCCTCTCCGCGGGCACCCTGCTCTCCGTGGGCCAGGCGACCGCTGCCGGCAAGACCTCGGACCGCCCGGCACCTGCCGCGGCCACGCCGGGGGCCGGCCCCAAGGCCGCCGTCCCGCACGCCGCCGCCCCGGCCCCCGGCGTGGTGGCGCCGAACGCCAAGCCCGCGGGCAAGGGCGCGCGCTCGGCCGCCCCCCAGGGCGTCGCCGCCGCCGCTGCCGCGGGGGCCGTCTCCCAGCCGCGCCTGGACCTGGACGGCGACGGTTTCAGCGACCTGGTCTTCCGCGACACGCGCGGCTTCACCCGCGCCTTCGCGACCAGCGCTCCCGCGGGCAACCCCGCCACCGACTTCCGCATCCAGGGCGACGAGACCGAGTCGGTCAAGGACATCATCGCCCTCGGCAACGTCGGCGGCGGCTGGAACCCCGAGATCCTCACGCTCACCTTCGACGGCAAGCTCCAGCTCCGCGAGACCTCCGGCGGCTACGCCGGTGCGCCGACCTGGACCGGCTCCGGCTGGCAGATGTACAACCGCGTCATCGCGGCGGGCGACCTGAACAAGGACGGCCGCCCCGACGTCATCGCCCGCACGCCGGCCGGTGACCTGTACTACTACAAGAGCACCGGCAACCTCGCCAACCCGTTCGCGGCCGCGGTGAAGGTCAGCGGCGGCTGGAACCAGTACGACCAGATCGTCGGCCTGAGCGACATCGACGGCGACGGCGACGCGGACGTGCTGGGCCGTACGTACACGGGCGAGCTGTTCCTCCACAAGGGCACCGGCAACGGCGCCAGCCCGTTCGAGTGGCGCACGCAGATCGCCACCGGCTGGACCGGCTACACGCAGATCATCGCCGCCGACGACATCGACGGCGACGGCAAGGCCGACATGATGGGCGTCACCCCCACCGGTGACCTGTTCTGCCACTTCTCCGAGGGCAACGGCCTGTTCAGCCAGCAGTACGACTGCGGCTCGAACTGGAAGAGCACCGAGCTCTTCCTCGGTGCGGGCATCACCCCGGTCTACGGCAAGCACAACGTCGGCACGGTCGACGCCGCCGGCCAGTACTGGTCGTACGACAACAAGAGCGACGGCTCGCTCTTCGAGCCGCGCAAGTCCGGCGACTTCGTCTGGCCGGACGACGGCTCCAAGCTGGTCGGCGTCAGCGGCCTGGACAAGACCAGCTGGGGCCACAAGTTCCAGTTCAACCAGTGGGGTCTGACCAACCGCACCACGAACCAGAACATCGCCGGCGACTGGTGGGGCGTCACCAACGCGGTCCTCGGCGGCGGCGACGTCTCCGGCGACGGCAAGGGCGACCTGCTGACCCGCGACATCTGGGGCAACCTGTACGTCCACCAGGGCAACGGCACCGGCAACGCCTTCGCCGCCCCGCTCAACATCGGCGGCGGCTGGGACCAGTACAAGCAGCTCGCCGCCGGTGACTTCAACGGTGACGGCTACGCGGACATGGTCGGCATCGACAACAACGGCGGCCTGTACTTCCACCCGGGCACCGGCAAGGCCTCGGCACCGTTCGGCACCCGCTGGCTGGTCTACGCGTTCATGGGCGGCTACAAGGACATCATGTCGCCCGGTGACCTCACCGGTGACGGCAAGGCGGACCTGGTCCTCGTCGACGCCGGCGGCAACGCGTTCCGCATGGAGGGCGGCCACAGCCTGTTCGGCAGCCAGGTCCTCACCCCGCAGGTCATGTTCCGCGGCAACATGAGCTACCGCAGCATCGGCTGACCCGCCCGCACCACGCCCCGGCGCCCCGCCACCGCAGCTGCGGTGGCGGGGCGCCGTCGTGCTCACGGGGCGGGTTCGAGGAATTCGAGGCGGTTGCCGACCGGGTCGTGGGAGAAGAACCGCTTGTGACCGGGCAGGGCGGTGTCCCAGTGGACGTCGGCTCCGTGGTCGCGGAGCCGGCCGGCGTAGGCCTCGATCCCGGTGACGCGCAGGCCCGGGTGGGCTTTGCGGGCGGGACGGAAGTCGTCTTCGATGCCGAGGTGGAGCTGTACGGGCCCCGCGGCGAACCAGCAGCCGCCGCGGGCGGCGAGGGCGGGCGGTTTGGGCAGTTCGGTCATGCCGAGGGCGTCCGTGTAATAGCGGCGCAGGCGGTCCTCGGAGCCGGGCGGCGCGGCGAGTTGCACGTGGTCCAGTGCGCTGAGCACCTCATGCCTCCTTGCGGGCGACGGCGAAGATGCGGCGGAAGGGGAACACGGTGCCCCGGGGGCCCGGGGGGTAGGCGGCGCGCAGGGCTTCGCGGTATTCGGCGAGGAAGGAGTCGATGGCTTCCTTGTCGTCGCCGAGTTCGGTCAGGACGGGGCGCAGGGCGGTGCCCTTGACCCAGTCGAGGACGGGGTCGGGGCCGGACAGCATCTGGTGGTAGGTGGTCTCCCAGACGTCGACGGCGCAGCCGAGCTCGGTGAAGCGGGCGAGGTATTCGGCGGGTTCGAGGATGTGGACGTAGCGCGCGCCGTGGCCGGCGAGGCGGTCGCGCCAGCGCGGGGTGTCGCACAGGTCGGCGAGCATCCGGTGGCTGGGCGCGGTGAAGTTGCCGGGGATCTGGAAGGCGAAGGTGCCGCCGGGCCGCAGTGCGGTGATCCAGGCCGCGAAGGAGCCGGGGTGGTTGGGCACCCACTGGAGGGCGGCGTTGGAGACGATCAGGTCGTAGGACTCCTCCGGGTGCCAGTCGGCGAGGTCCGCGTGCGCGAAGTCCAGGTGGCCGCCGCCCGGGGTGGGTCCGGCGTGGTCGTGGGCGGCGCGGCGGAGCATCTCCGGGGAGAGGTCGAAACCGGTGATGCGGGCCCGGGGCCAGCGGTCGGCGAGCAGGGCGGTGACGTTGCCGGGGCCGCAGCCGAGGTCGGCGATGCGTGCGGGGGTGGTGGGGAGCTCGGGTATGCGCGTCAGCAGGTCGAGAAAGGGGCGCGTGCGGTGCCCGGCGTGCCGGAGGTACTGCTGGGGGTCCCAGACGGGCGCCACGGAAGAGGTGACGACGGGCGTCGGGGCCGGGGCGGTGTCGGAGTGCATGTACGAAGCCTCCCTGCTGATGGGGCGGTTGGAAGCGGAAGCCGTCCGGCCCCCTCCATTCCCATCCTGGCCGAATATATATCTTGATGTCAAGATACTCGACATCAAGGTATCCAGTGTCCAAGACCCTTGAATTGAAGAGACTTCACGTCGACAGACCCCTTACACTGATCGGCATGGAGGACGAGGTCGACCGACTGGTCGCGGCATGGCGGCGAGAACGCCCTGACCTCGACGTTGAACCGCTCGAAGTGCTGAGCCGGGTGAGCCGGCTCGCCCGCCACCTCGACCGCGCCCGCAGGCTGGCCTTCTCCGAGCACGGCCTGGAGCCCTGGGAGTTCGACGTCCTCACCTCGCTGCGCCGCGCCGGCGCCCCGTACCAGCTCTCGCCCGGCCAGCTGCTGACCCAGACCCTGGTCACCTCCGGCACCATGACCAACCGCATCGACCGGCTCGCGAAGAAGGGCCTGGTGGAGCGGCTCCCCGACCCCAGCGACCGGCGCGGCGTACTGGTCCGGCTGACCCCCGAGGGCCGCGACCGCGCCGACCAGTCCCTGGCCGGGCTGCTGGCGCAGGAACGCGCCATCCTCGCCCAGCTCTCCCAGGACCAGCGCGGTGACCTCGCGGCGCTGCTACGCAGGCTGACCGCTCCGTTCGACAACATCCCCGGCTAGCTCCGCCGGACGCACCCCGGCCCGCCGGGCCAGCGCCACCGCCGCGAGCGTGGAGTGCACCCCGAGCTTGCCCAGGACGTTCTGCATGTGGGTGCGGACGGTGTGCGGGGACAGGAACAGCCGAGCGGCCACGTCCTTGCGGCCCAGCCCGGCCACCATGCACCGCAGCACCTCGTGCTCGCGCGGCGTCAGCGACTCCACCAGCCGCTCACTGTCCGTACGGTGCTTGCGCGCCGCGGTCAGCTCGCGCAGTACCCCGGTCAGCAGGGCGGGCGGCAGGTGCGTCTCCTCCCGCAGCACCCCGCGGATGACGGCCAGCAGCCGCGAGAGCGAGCAGTCCTTGGCCACCCAGCCGGAGGCCCCGGCCTGGAGCGCGAGCGCGGCCCGGCGGGGGTCGTCGCGTTCGGCGAGGACCACCGTACGCACCCCCGGATGCGCCGTGCGCACGCTCGCGACCAGCGCGATCCCGTCCGCGCCGGGGGGCGCGGGCGGCGGCGCGGAACCCGGTGCGCGCTGTACGGGCACGGTCCCCGCGGCGGCGCCCAGGTCGGCGTCCACGAGCATGACGTCGAAGCGGCGGCCCTCGGCCGCGGCGCGTTCGAGGCAGCGCACGGCCGCGGGAGCACTGCCGGCCGCGGACACGTCCACGTCCGGCTCGGCCGCGAGTGCGGCCGCGAGAGATTCGGCGAAGATGCGGTGATCGTCGACGACGAGAACGCGGATACGAACCACGAAAACCCCCACGGGTCGGGGAACGGACGACGGCGGGTACGGCGCCCGGACCGGGTGGTGATCCGCAGCAGCCGCGGCCGCCGCCGAGACATCTCTGCACTACCCCGGAGCGGACGCCGTACCCGGCGTATCTCGACCCCTGAATCGACACCGGCCCCCACCGGTGTCACGCATCAGCGTAGAGCGGCCGGGCTCCGGCGGATGGCCGAATAGCAGAAGTTTTTCGACGGCTTTTCCGGCCCGGAGGCCCCGAACGGCCGCCGCCCTGGCCGGAATTCACCTATCCGCGTGATCCGGCGGACGGGCCGGGCCCTCGGTGCGTGCCACGGGCAGTTGCGCGGTGGGCGGTTCACCCGGCGTACGCACGCCGGGCGCCCGCGTAGGGCGCCCGGCGGCAGCGCGCGGCGACCCGGCGCGCGCCCCTGCCGGGTGGACGCCGCCGGCCCGGTCCGGAGATGCGGGCCGGTCAGGAGGGCCGGGCCGGTCGCGAGGGCGGAGCCGGTCCGGAGATGCGGGCCGGTCAGGAGGGCGGGGCCGGTCAGGAGTGGTTGCGGCGCGCGAAGTTCCAGGCGTCGGTCACGATGCCGGTGAGGTCGGAGCGGGAGGGGGTCCAGCCGAGGCGCTCGTGCGCCGTGCGGGCGGAGGCCACCAGCACCGCCGGGTCGCCCGGGCGGCGCGGGGCGACGACCTCGGGGATCTCCCGGCCGGTGACTTTGCGGACGGTCTCGATGACCTCGCGGACCGAGAAACCGCTGCCGTTGCCCAGGTTGCAGATCAGGTGCTCGCCCTCGGTGGCGACGCGCAGCGCCGACAGGTGGGCCTGCGCGAGGTCCGCGACGTGGATGTAGTCGCGCACGCAGGTGCCGTCGGGGGTCGGGTAGTCGTCCCCGAACACCGAGATGGACTCGCGCTGTCCGAGCGCGACCTGCAGGACCAGCGGGATCAGGTGCGTCTCGGGGTCGTGCCGCTCACCGAACTCCCCGTACGCGCCCGCCACGTTGAAGTAGCGCAGCGACACCGCGGCCAGGCCGTGCGCCACGCACTCCCCCGCGATCATGTGGTCGACGGCGAGCTTGGAGGCGCCGTAGGGGTTGGTCGGCGCGGTCACCGACGTCTCCGTCAGCAGGCCTTCGGTGGGCTCGCCGTAGGTGGCGGCGGTGGAGGAGAAGACGAGCTTGCGCACGCCCGCCCCGCGCATCGCGGTCAGCAGGGCGAGGGTGCCGCCGACGTTGTTGTCCCAGTACTTGCCGGGGTTCACGACGGACTCGCCGACCTGCGAGGAGGCCGCGAAGTGGAGCACGGCGTCGAAGGAGGGGTCCAGGTGCTCGGCGGCGTCCTGGATCCGCCCCTCGATCAGGGTGGCGCCCGCGGGGACGCCCTCGCCGAAGCCGGTGGAGAAGTTGTCGAGGACGGTCACCTCGTGGCCGGCTTCCAGGAGGTGGGCGGCGACGACGCCGCCCACGTATCCGGCGCCGCCCGTGACCAGGTACTTGCTCACTGCTGCTGCCTCTCGCGGGGGAACGCACGCGGGAAAGCGTGCAGGGTCCGGCTTACCGGATCGCACGCCTCCGGGGAAATCCGGGGGGCGCCGTGCCCGCAATCGCCCGTAACGCGGGCCCCGTGGCCCCGGGAACCTCAGGTCCCGGCGGTCGGCGGCCACACCGGCGGCGCGGCCCGCTCGAGGAGGCCGGTACGGGCGGCCAGCGCGGCCGCCTCCAGCCGCGAGCCCACGCCCAGCTTCATCAGGACCCGCTGGACGTGCGTACGGGCGGTGCTCGGCGCGATGGCCATGCCGGCCGCGATGAGCCGGGTGTCCTCGCCCTCCGCGACCCGGACCAGTACCTCCACCTCGCGCGGCGTGAGCAGCCGCAGCAGCCGGCTGCCCTCGTCGTCGGGCTGGGCGGCGGGGTTGAGCAGCTCCGCGAAGGCGCTCTGCAGCAGCTGCGGGGAGATGGCCACCTCCCCCGCCCGCGCCTTGGCCAGCGCCCGTTCCACGCCCTCGATGCGCTCGTCGTGGCGTACGTACCCGCAGGCGCCCGCGGCGAAGGCCGCGGCGATCCCGCGCGGGTTCGGCACGGGGCCGAGGACCACGACGGCGATCTGCGGGCGCTCGCGCCTGATGCGGACGACGGGTTCGAAGACGGCCGGCTCCGCGGGGGTGGCGGTACCGAAGAGGCAGACCTCGGGAGCGCGGCTGATGACCAGCTCGGCCGCTCCGGCGGCCGGCGCGGCGGCCGCGAGGACCCGGTGGCCGCGCAGTTTGAGGGCCGAGGCGAGCGCCTCGGCCAGCAGGCGGTGCTCGTCGACCACCATGACCCGTACGCCCATCAGGGCACCCTCCCCGTTCCTCCTGACCCGGCAAGCTACACGCTTGTTCGACGGGGCGTGCCGGTTACCGCGCGAAAGCCCCCGGAAGCGTGGGGTCGTCCGGGGGCTCGTACGCGCGTGGGGTCCGGGGTCAGTTGGCGATGAAGGACACGAACAGGTGCTCGGGGTCACCTGCGCTGCCGTACGGCTTGCGGACCATCGTGCGGGCGATGAACAGGTGCCCGTTGTGGTAGCGGAACTCCGCGTGGTCGACCACGAACTGCGTCTCGGCGCTGTGGACGGCCTTGTCGGACGGGTTCTGCATCAGGACGGTCTGCTTCATCGTCTTGCCGTCGATGCTGACGATCTGGCCGCCTCCGTCGTACGGGGGCTCCTTGTAGGCGATGATGTTCGACCCGTCCATGCGCAGCGGGTACATCGTGTACCGCTCACCGGCGTCGGCACGGTCCGTGGTGCCCTTGCCGGTCTCCAGGTCGAAGGAGACCAGCTCGTTGGTACGGCCGATGGAGCCCGCCGCGCCCTGGTGCTCGTAGGTGGGGAGGTAGACCTTGCCGTTGCCGACGACCATGCCCGTGCACTGCTCGACCTCGGTCGCGGGGCAGTCGGGCCCGTAGTTGCCGCTGGAGAGGCCGATGCGGGACTTGAGCTGGCCGGCGTCGTCGATGACGAAGAGGTCGCTGACGTTGGTGGCGTTCTTGGCGGTGTTGCCGACGTTGGCGGCGACGATGAGCGGCTTGGTGGAGATGATGCCCGCCCACTCGATGCCGGGGGCCAGCTTGTACGAGGCCTTCGGCGCGCCCGTGGCGGGGTCGAGGGCCTGCGCGTACAGGGTCACGTTGGGGTCGCGGCCGCACTTGCGCAGCACGGCGAGGGCTTCGCCGCCCGCGTAGCCGAGGTCGTAGCAGCCCTCCGCGTCGGGCTTGGGCGTCCACAGCGACGCGCCGTCGGCGAGGTTCCAGGCGGCGCCGCCGCCCAGGCCGCCCGCGGCGACGGTCTGGCCGCTGACGGTGACCTCGGTGAAGGGGACGGGCTTGTCACCGTTGGTCTGGGACTTGGCGGTGCCGGACCAGACGAGCTTGCCGGCGTCGAGGTCGATGACGCCGACCTGGGTGCACCGGGGGTACTTGTTGCTCTCGCTGGCCATGCCCTCCTGGAAGAGGATGGCGGTCTTGTTGCCGCTGACGTGCTTGGTCGCGCCGCAGATCTGGGCGGGGAGCGGGATCTCCCACTTCTTGCCGCCGTCGACGAGGTTGTAGCCGACGACCTTGGCCACGTCGGACTTGACGTAGGTGGTGTCGGTGAGCCAGGAGCCGTCGACGGAGACGACGTCGTCGGGCGCCGGGCTGGGCACGTTGACCAGGGTCCGCGACTTGGTGTTGGCCGGGACCTTCTCCGTGCCGCCCGAGGGCGCCGGGCCCTTGTTGTTCCCCGTGTTGCCGCTGGGGGATCCGTTGGCGGTGGGCTGGGCACCGCCGCCGCCGTCCTGGCCGGAGACGTACCAGAAGCCGCCGCTGATGATGAGGACGATGGCCAGCAGCGCGGCCCCGACGATCATCAGCTGGGTGCGCTTGTCGCCGCCGCCCGCTCCGCCCTGGCCGACGGCCTGGTGCGGCGCCGTGGGGAAGCCGGCGGCCTGCTGCTGGGGGTAGCCGTAGCCGGCCGACGCCTGCGGGGGGTAGCCGTACGAGGGCTGCCCGGGCGGGGCGGCCGCGGGCTGCTGCGGGACCGTCGGCGGCACGGGCGGCACCGGCGGGGGCGTGCCGTAGCCGCCCGGCGGCGGCTGGTTCGGCGGCGGGGGCGGGGTACTGGGCGTGCTCATGGGGGGATCTACTGCCTCTCGGTGGGCGGCTCGGTGGACTCGTTCACTTGCCGAAGGCCATCAGGAGCTTCTCGTCCTTGCCGTCGGCCTGCAGACGGGTGACGGACAGGAAGAACCGGCCGTCCACGTAGTCGAGCTCCGGGGAGTAGAACGCGCTCTCGACCTTCGAGGCGGCTCCCGACGGGTTGTGCAGCAGCACGGTGGGGTTGCCGCCGGCGGCCGGGACGGCGACGATCTCGCCGCCCTTGTCGGAGGACAGGCTCTTGCGGTAGGCGATCAGCCGTCCCTTCTCGGCCCCGAGCGGGGCGAGGAGGGTGTTGTCCCCGGAGGGGGTGCGCCACTTCGCCTTGCCGGTGCCCAGGTCGAAGGCGACGATCTCGTTGGACTTGCCGCCCGTCGCGGACGCGGTCACCAGGTACAGCGTGTCGTCGGCGACTGCGGAGGTTCCGCAGCCCTGCCGGCCTTCGTCGCCCCCGGGGCAGATGGCGAACGAGCCTTCGGCGGACATGCTGGCGCGCTTGTGCCCGTCGGGGCCCAAGGAGAGGACGGCCCGTTCCTTGGTGCCGCGGTTGCCGACGTCGATGACGAGCGGGTCCACGGAATAGACGCTGTTGACGGTGAATCCCTTGGGCAGGCGGTAGGTCCAGCTCTTCTTGCCGGTGGCCGGGTCGGCGCCCTGGACTTCGACGGTGCGGTCGGCGTCCTCGCAGGTGGCGATGCCGATCATCTTGGCGCCGCCGCCGATGTAGGCGTGCGGCTTGCAGCCTTCGGGGACGTTGCCGGTGAAGAGCTTGTCACCGGTGCTGATCTTGTAGGCGGTGCTGGAGATGAGGCGGTTGACGGTGACGGTGTCGCCGACGATGCTCGGGAAGGCGCTGATGGCGGTGTCGAAGAGGTTCTGCTGCTCGACGGTCTTCGTCCAGCCCTCCTTGCCCGATTTGAGGTCGATCAGCTTCAGCTGGTTGCAGTCGGCGGTGTTGCTGTCGTCCTGCTTGAGCAGGACGACGGTCTTGCCGTCGCCCGTGGTCTGGTGGGTGCTCCCGCAGATGTCGGAGGAGAGGTCGAGCTTCCACTTCTGCTTGCCGTCGGTGACCTGGTAGCCGACGAGGGACTTGCCCACCGTCTTGACGACAACGTCGCCGACGACCCACTGGCCCTGGGCGGGAATGCCGGCGCCGGGTCCGTCGATCTTCGCGCTCTTGTACCAGAGGACCTTGTCCTCGCCGGGCTTGCGCCCGGCGTTGAAGTCCTCCTGGTCGCCGCTGCCGTTGCCGCTTCCGTCGCCGGTGTCGACGGACGGCGAGCCGGAGGGCTTGTCGTCGGCGGACGTACTGCCCTGCGCGACGGGCGGCTTGGGGGCGCCGCCGCCGTCCCGGCCGAAGGCGAAGTACGCGCCGGTGCCCAGGACGAGGGTGGCGGCCACGACGGCGGCGATGGTGACGACCAGTTTCCGGTTGCCCGGGCCGCCGGGCGCGCCGGGCCGGCCCTGGGGCATGCCGGGGGGCGGCGGGTAGCCGTAACCGGGCTGCGGGAACTGCTGCTGCGAGGGGTGCGGGACGTGCTGCTGCGGGGCCGTCGCGGGCTGCTGGGCGTACGGGTTCGCGGCCGGCGGGGGAACGTACCCGGGCTGCGGCGGGCCGGGCAGGTGGCCGTAACCGGAAGGCGGTGGCGGCTGGTTCGGCGGCGGCTGGGGCGGCTCGGTCATCAGCGCATACCTTCGGCGTGGGACGGTCGTGACGGGAGGATGACCTTTCTATCACTGACGCCGAACATACATCGGGCCGGTCCGTGCCCTGTTCCCAAGGGAGGACCGGCCCGTGACGTGGCCGTTATCCGGTCGGCCGGGCGACCGGGGGTGGCCGGATCAGGCCTCTTCGGCGAGCTCCAGCCAGCGCATCTCCAACTCGTCCCGTTCTGCGATGAGTTCACGCAGCTCCGCGTCGAGTTTGGCGACCTTGTCGTAGTCGGTGGAGTTCTCGGCGATCTGCGCGTGCAGGTTCGACTCGCGGTCCGACATCTTGTTGAGCTGCCGCTCGATCTTCTGGAGTTCCTTCTTGGCGGCGCGCGCGTCGCCCGAGGACGACGACTTGACGGCCGCGGGCGCGGGCGCCGGGGCGGCGGCCTCGATCATCGCCCGGCGGCGTTCCAGGTACTCGTCCAGGCCGCGCGGGAGCATGCGCAGGGACGCGTCGCCGAGGAGCGCCATCACGGTGTCGGTGGTGCGCTCGATGAAGAACCGGTCGTGGGAGATGACGATCATCGAGCCGGGCCAGCCGTCGAGGAGGTCCTCCAGCTGGGTCAGGGTCTCGATGTCGAGGTCGTTGGTCGGCTCGTCGAGGAACAGGACGTTGGGCTCGTCCATCAGCAGGCGCAGGATCTGCAGCCGTCGCCGCTCGCCGCCGGAGAGGTCGCCGACCGGCGTCCACTGCTTCTCCTTGGTGAACCCGAACTGCTCGCACAGCTGACCGGCGGTCATCTCGCGGCCCTTGCCGAGGTCGACGCGGTCGCGGACGCGCTGGACGGCCTCCAGGACGCGCAGCGAGGGGTCGAGTTCGCCGACCTCCTGGGAGAGGTAAGCCAGCCGGACGGTCTTGCCGACGGTGACGCTGCCGCCCGCGGGCTGCTCCTCGCCCTGGGTGCGGGCGGCCGCGGCGAGGGCGCGCAGCAGGGAGGTCTTGCCGGCGCCGTTGACGCCGACGAGGCCGACGCGGTCGCCGGGGCCGAGGTGCCAGGTGAGGTGCTTGAGCAGGATCTTCGGCCCGGCCTGGACGGTGACGTCTTCCAGGTCGAAGACGGTCTTGCCGAGGCGGGCGTTGGCGAAGCGCATCAGCTCGGACGTGTCGCGCGGCGGCGGCACGTCGGCGATGAGCTCGTTGGCGGCCTCGATGCGGTAACGCGGCTTGGAGGTGCGGGCCGGGGCGCCGCGGCGCAGCCAGGCGAGCTCCTTGCGCATGAGGTTCTGCCGCTTGGACTCCTCGGTGGCGGCGATCCGTTCGCGTTCGGCGCGGGCGAAGACGTAGTCGCTGTAGCCGCCCTCGTACTCGTGGACGGCTCCGCGCTGGACGTCCCACATGCGGGTGCAGACCTGGTCGAGGAACCAGCGGTCGTGGGTGACGCAGACGAGCGCGGAGCGGCGTTCCTGGAGGTGCTTGGCCAGCCAGGAGATGCCTTCGACGTCGAGGTGGTTCGTGGGCTCGTCGAGGACGAGGAGGTCCTGCTCGGCGATGAGGAGCTTGGCGAGGGCGATGCGCCGGCGCTCGCCGCCGGAGAGCGGGCCGATGACGGTGTCGAGGCCCTGGCCGAAGCCGGGCAGGTCCAGGCCGCCGAAGAGACCGGTCAGCACGTCGCGGATCTTGGCGTCGCCGGCCCACTCGTGGTCGGCCATGTCGCCGATGATCTCGTGGCGGACGGTGGCCTGCGGGTCGAGGGAGTCGTGCTGGGTGAGGACGCCCATGCGCAGGCCGCCGGACTGGGTGACGCGGCCGGTGTCGGGTTCCTCCAGCTTGGCGAGCATCCGGATGAGGGTGGTCTTGCCGTCGCCGTTGCGGCCGACGACACCGATGCGGTCTCCCTCGGACACGCCGAGGGAGATGCCGTCGAGCAGGGTACGGGTGCCGTACACCTTGCTGACTGCCTCGACATTGACCAGATTGACGGCCATCAGACGCGCTCCAGGTGCGGGGTCCCCCCGGCCGGTGTCCGGGAGAGGGTGTGGATCAGCCCCTCAGCCTAACCCTCCCGGACGGCGCGCAGACGACGGTGGCTCCCGGGGCGGGGCCGTCGGCGACACGGGTGGTGCGGCAGGTCCCGGAGGCTTCGAGGGCGGCGGCCACCGTGGCCGCGGACCGTGCGTCGCGGACCAGGAACGCGGTGGTGGGGCCGGATCCGGAGACCAGTGCGGCCAGGGCTCCGGCGCGGGTGCCCGCCGCGAGGGTGTCGGCGAGCTGCGGCCGCAGCGACAGGGCGGCGGGCTGGAGGTCGTTGGCCAGGGTCGCGGCGAGCGCGTCGGGGTCGCCCGAGGCGAGGGCGTCCAGCAGGGCCCGGGAGGCCTGCGGGGCCGGGACGTCCTGCCCGGCGGTGAGCCGGTCGAACTCGCGGAACACGGCCGGGGTCGACAGTCCGCCGTCGGCGACCGCGAACACCCAGTGGAAGGTTTCGGCGGGGACGGGGGTGAGGACCTCCCCGCGGCCCGTGCCGAGCGCCGCGCCGCCGACCAGGCTGAACGGCACGTCGCTGCCCAGCTCGGCGCAGATGTCCAGCAGCTCCGCGCGCGGGGTGTCCAGGCCCCACAGTTCGTCGCAGGCCAGCAGGGCCGCGGCGCCGTCCGCGCTGCCTCCGGCCATGCCGCCGGCCACGGGGATGTTCTTCGCGATGTGGAGGTGCACGGACGGGGCGAGGCCGTTGCGGGCGGCGAGGGCCTCGGCGGCGCGGGCGGCGAGGTTGCTGCGGTCCAGGGGCACCTGGCCGGCGTCGGGGCCTTCGCAGGTCACCGTCAGCGCGTCGGCGGGGGCCGCGGTGACCTCGTCGTACAGGGACACGGCGAGGAAGACGTTCGCCAGGTCGTGGAAGCCGTCGGGCCGGGCGGCGCCGACCGCGAGGCGGACGTTGACCTTCGCGGGGACCCGTACGGTCACGCCGCCGCTCACAGGGCGGGCCTCTCGGCGGCCGGCTTGTGCTCGGCGATCGCGGCGAACTCCTCCACCGTCAGGGACTCCCCGCGGGCCTGCGGGGAGACGCCCGCGGCGACCAGCGCGGCCTCGGCGCCCGCGGCGGAGCCGGCCCAGCCGGCGAGGGCGGCGCGCAGGGTCTTGCGCCGCTGCGCGAAGGCGGCGTCGACGACCGCGAAGACCTCCGCCTTGGAGGCGGTGGTCTTGATCGGCTCGGTCCGGCGGACCAGCGAGACCAGACCGGAGTCGACGTTGGGGGCGGGCCAGAACACCTTGCGTCCGATGGACCCGGCCCGCTTGACGTGCGCGTACCAGTTGGCCTTGACGGAGGGCACCCCGTACACCTTGTTGCCCGGCTCGGCGGCGAGCCGGTCGGCGACCTCCGCCTGCACCATCACCAGCGTCCGCTCGATGCTGGGGAAGCGGTCGAGCATGGTCAGCAGGACGGGCACCGCCACGTTGTACGGCAGGTTCGCGACGAGCGCCGTCGGCGCGGGGCCCGGCAGCTCGGTGACGAGCATCGCGTCGGAGTGCACGAGCGCGAAGCGGTCCTTGCGCCCGGGCATCCGCGCCTCGATGGTGGCGGGCAGCGCCGCGGCGAGGACGTCGTCGATCTCGACGGCGGTGACCCGGTCCGCGGCCTCCAGCAGCGCGAGCGTGAGGGAGCCCAGACCCGGTCCGACCTCCACGACCACGTCGTCCGGCCGCACCTCGGCGGTGCGGACGATCCGGCGGACCGTGTTGGCGTCGATGACGAAGTTCTGGCCCTTCTGCTTCGTCGGCCGGACGCCGAGGACGGCGGCCAGTTCCCGGATGTCGGCCGGTCCGAGGAGGGCGTCGGAAGGTGTCTCGTGGGGCTGCTGCTCTGCGGTGCTCACCGGTAAAGCCTACGGCCGCAGTGGGGCCAGGGAGTCGCCCCCCGCTGCACGTAGAGCTTCTTGGCCCGGTACGTCTGCTCCGCGCCCGAGGCGTCCTGGGGCCGGCCGCTGCCGCCGAGGCTCTGCCAGGTGGTCACGTCGAACTGGTACAGCCCGCCGTAGGTGCCCGACGCGTCGGTGGCGGAGGGCCGGCCGCCCGACTCGCACTGGGCCAGCGCGTCCCAGTCGAGGTCGTCGGCGCCCGCCACGGAGGCCGGCAGCGGCTTCGTGCCGACCTTGACGAGCTGGGTGACGGGCTCGCGGATCACCTCGTCGGAGAGCCGGCGGGGTTTCTCCTGTACGCCGTTGACGGTGCGCAGGCTGTAGGTGACCCGGCGGGTCCCGGGCCGGCCGGCGCGTTCCACCAGCTCGGTGCCGGCGAACAGGCTGTCGTCCTCGGCCCGCTCCGTCTCGAACGGGATGCGTTCCTCGCGGACCTCGCGGGTGCCGGTGATGCGCAGCACGGTGACGGTCTGCCCGTCGCGAGGGAAGGACTCCGGGGCGACGGAGGTGGTGTCCTGGCCGCGCAGGGTGATGCCGGCCTGGCCGAGGGCCTCTTGGACGGTGGCGGCGTTGGTGCGGATGGTGGTCTCGTGGCCGTCGGCCATGAAGGTGACGCCGCGTTCGGTGCGGACGGTGAGGGCGAGTCCGGCGCGCGGTACGGCGGCGGCGGGGGCGGCGGAGAGGTAGGCGCCTTCGGCGCGGATGCCGAGCTGGCGCAGGGCGCCTTCGACGGTGCGGGAGGTGGTCCACACCTGGCGGGACGTTCCGTCAAGGGTGAGGTGGAGGGGGCGCCCGTAGCGGACGACGACCTCCTCGCCGTCCTCGAGGGCGGTGTCCCGGCCGGGGGCGACGAGGTCGTGGGAGCCGACGCCGAGGTGTTCGGCGGCGAGCAGTTCGTCGACGCCGTCCGCGAAGGTGTGGAGGGTGCGGGGGACGCCGTCGACGGTGAGGCGGACCGTCTTGTCGGCCGCGACGAAGGCGGTGGTGCCGCCCGCGAGGAAGGCGACGACCAGGGCCTGGGGGACGATGCGGCGCCAGTGGTCGGGGCCGGGCGCAGCGGCTGCGACGGCGGTCGCGGGAGGGGGAGCGGCTGCGGGGGCCGCGCGGCGTCTGCCGGTGCCGGCCGGTGCCGGGGCGGGCGGCGGGTTCTCGCTCCGGCGACGGCGCCCGGGGCCGGTTTCGGCGGGGGGCCAGACGGTGGCGGGGCCGCCGCCTTCCGGGCGGCGGCGCCGACCGGGGCCCGGGGGCTCCTCCGCCGGGGTGCGGTACGGGTCCTCGTGGGGGGCGGCGGTGCGCCCGCGGCCGTTGCGGCGCCGCGCGGGGCGGGGGGCCGGGACGGCGGGGTCCGCCTCCGGCGGCGCGGGGTGACCGGGCTCGCCGCGGGGGGCGAGGAGGTCGCGGAGCGGGCTGTCGTAGGGGGCTTCGTACGGGCCGTCGAGCGGGGCTCGGCGGTGGTCCGCGTACGGGCCGCCGGCCCCGGCGTCGGCCCGGCCGTCGCCGCGGCCCCGGCCACCGCCCTGGTCACCGTACGGGCCGTCGCGGTGGCCGCCGTAGGGCTCCTCGCCACGGATGCCGTACTGACCGGCGTAGGGGCCGTCGCCATGGCTGCCGTACCGGTCGGCGTAGGGGCCGTCGTACGGGCCTTCGCCGTGGCCCGCGTGCCCTGCGGTCGCGGGCCAGGGCGCCGGGGAGGTCCAGATCGGGGCCGGGGCGTCCGCGGCCGGTGGCCGGGCCGCCGGCTCCGCCGCGTCGAAGCCCGCGGCCCATCCGTCCCGGGCTCCGGCCGGCCGGGGCACGGCCGTCTGCGCGGCCCGGCCGCCACTGCCCTGTGTCTCGCTCACGACGTCGCTCCACGTGTCCGGCCCCGCTGGTTCGGGCACGGCACCCTAGCGGCAACGGCCGTCACTCATCAAAGCCGCGCGGATACCCAGCGTGTCGGAGCCGACGGTCCCTCAGTAGCCGAAGGCGCGGGCGGTGTTGGCGGCCAGGGCGGTGGACATCGCGTCCTCGTCCAGGCCGCGGACCGCCGCCATCGCCCGCACCGTCAGCGGAATGAGGTAGGGCGCGTTCGGCCGCCCGCGGTACGGCGCGGGGGTGAGGTACGGGGCGTCCGTCTCCACGAGCACCAGCTCCAGCGGGGCGACCGCGAGCGCCTCGCGCAGCGGCGCGGCGTTCTTGAAGGTGACGGTCCCGGCGAAGGACATGTAGTACCCGGCCGCGGCGCACTCGCGGGCCATGGCGGCGTCACCGGAGTAGCAGTGGAAGACGGTCCGCTCGGGAGCGCCCTCCTCGCGCAGGATGCGCAGGACGTCGGCGTGGGCGTCGCGGTCGTGGATGACCAGGGCCTTGCCCTGGCGTTTGGCGATCTCGATGTGCGCGCGGAAGGAACGCTCCTGCGCGGCCGTGCCCTCGGGGCCGGTGCGGAAGTAGTCCAGTCCCGTCTCGCCGACCGCCTTGACCTGCGGGAGCGCGGCCAGGGCCTCGATCTCGGCCAGCGCCTCGTCCAGCGCCCCCTCGCCGCCGCCGCTGCGCGCGCCCTGCCTCGACCAGCCGTCGGGATCGCCGTGGACGATGCGGGGCGCTTCGTTCGGGTGAAGGGCGACGGCGGCGTGGACGTTCTCGTACGCGGCGGCGGTCTCGGCGGCCCAGCGCGAGCCCTTCACGTCGCAGCCGACCTGGACGACGGTGGTCACGCCCACGGAGGCGGCCTTGGCCAGGCCTTCTTCGACGGTTCCGGACTGCATGTCCAGGTGGGTGTGCGAGTCGGCGACCGCCACCCGCAGCGGTTCGGGCAGCGGGGGCGGCGTGTCGTCAGGGGAACGGCTCATGAGGCCGATCTTATGACCGGTCGGGCGGGCGGTCCCGCCCGCTCACCCGCCGCCCCTCGGCTGCTCGACCCGCCGCCCCTCGGCTCCTCACCGGCCGCTCACCCGCTGCTCACCCCCGGAAGAGGCCCCGCAGCCGGGCCAGCGGTCCGCGCCGTACGGAGGGGGACCCGGCGGGCACCGGGCCGGGGCCCTCGTGCGTGAGCGGCGCCTTGCGCGGCTTGGGCGGGCGGGGGGCGTCCTGCGTGGCCGGGACCGGTCCGGCGATGCCGGGGTGGATGGCCTGGTGGTAGAGCTGGTCGAGCATGCCGAGGACCGACTTGACCTGTCCCTCGCGCATGATGCGGACGATGTGGCCGCCGCAGTTCATGCAGGTCGGGTTGGACAGGGGCGACGGAACCCGCTCGCTGCCCGCCGTGTACACGATGAAGGGCTGGCCCTTGCCGTCCACGTGGTGTTCGATCTCGTACCCCTGCTCCCAGCCGTACCCGCACTTCATGCAGGCGAACGAGTAGGCCTCGTGCACGGTGTGCACGGACGGCCTGGGCGGGGCGGTGGGTACGGCGGTGGCGGCGGTCGGTGCGGGTGCCGGGGTCTCAGCGATCTCACTCATGCCAGCTCCTCTTGTTCCACTGGTGCATTGCCAGTGGACGCCTCTTCGGGCAGGAGCGCATCAGGCCCTGTCCAGTGTTGGACGGACTTTGGGCCACTCATGCCCAAAAGGGCCGGTGCGCGGTCTGAGCTTTGCTTTTCAGGTTATCTCTTTACCGACCTACGCCTCGTTCCGTGCCGCATTCTTTGCCGCCACCACCGCGTCGAAGACGTCGCGCTTGGGTACGCCGGCCTCGGCGGCGACCGAGGCGATGGCCTCCTTGCGCCGCTCCCCCGCCTCCTCCCGCACCCGCACCCTGCGCACCAGTTCCTCGTCGTCGACGTCGCCCGGTGCGGCGGCCGGTGCGCCCTCGACCACGATCGTGATCTCGCCGCGCACGCCTTCCGCGGCCCAGGCCGCCAGCTCGGCGAGGGCGCCGCGCTTGACCTCTTCGTACGTCTTGGTCAGCTCGCGGCACACCGCGGCCCGCCGGCCCTCTCCGAACACCTGCGCCATCGCGGCCAGGGTGTCGTCCAGCCGGTGCGGGGCCTCGAAGTAGACCAGCGTGCGCCGCTCGCCCTCGACCTCGCGGAGACGGCCGAGGCGCTCGCCCGCCTTGCGCGGGAGGAACCCCTCGAAGCAGAACCGGTCCACGGGCAGCCCCGACAGCGCGAGCGCGGTCAGTACGGCGGAGGGGCCGGGGACGGCGGTGACCTTGATGTCCTTGGTCACGGCCGCGGCGACGAGGCGGTAGCCGGGGTCGGAGACCGAGGGCATCCCGGCGTCGGTGACCAGCAGGACCCGCTTGCCGGATTCCAGGGCCTCGACCAGCTCGGGGGTGCGGGCGGACTCGTTGCCCTCGAAGTACGACAGCACGCGCCCGGTCGTGTGCACGCCGAGCCCCTGGGTGAGCCGGCGCAGCCGCCGGGTGTCCTCGGCCGCGATCACGTCGGCCCGCTCCAGCTCGGCCCCCAAGCGCGGCGGGGCGTCGGCGAGGTCGCCGATCGGGGTCCCGGCGAGCACGAGCACGCCGGTGGTGGAGGGGGTCACGGCGGCGCGGGGCTGGTCAGTCGTCACCGGTCCATCCTCTCAGCCGCCCCACGGGACTCGCGCAGGCACTGGGGTTCCCACAGCCGCGTTCCCTACGATGATCCGGTGACCAGTACCGCGACGCCGCCGCCCAGCCCCGCGGGGGCCCCGCCCGTCCCGCCGGGCGGCCGCGGCCCCGAACCCGAGCCGCCCGTCTGGCTCCGCCGCCTGCGCGGCTTCGGCTACGCCCCGCGCGCGCGGGGCGCGGACGTCCGCACCCGCCTCGTGCCTGCGTACGCGCGGCCCTCCGAGCAGCTGTGGACGGCGCTCGGCGTGCCCGTCGCGGCGCGCGAGCGCTGGCAGCGCGTCATGGCGTGGGTGGGTCCGCTGCTCGTGACGCTGGTGGCGGGAGTGCTGCGGTTCACGCACCTGGGCAGCCCGAAGGCGGTGATATTCGACGAGACGTACTACGCGAAGGACGCGTGGGCCACGATCCGGCAGGGCTACGAGGCGAGTTGGCCCAAGGACGTCGACAAGTCGATCCTCGCCGACCCGGGCGGGGTCGCGCTGCCGCTGGAGCCGGGCTACGTCGTCCACCCGCCGGTCGGGAAGTGGGTGATCGGCCTCGGCGAGTGGATGTTCGGTTTCGATCCGTTCGGCTGGCGGTTCATGACCGCGGTGCTGGGCACCCTGTCGGTCCTGATGCTGTGCCGGATCGGCCGGCGGCTGTTCCGCTCGACGTTCCTGGGCTGCCTGGCCGGTGCGCTGCTGGCGGTGGACGGGCTGCACCTGGTGATGAGCCGGACCGCGCTGCTCGACCTGGTCCTGATGTTCTTCGTGCTGGCCGCTTTCGGGGCGCTGGTCATCGACCGCGACCGGACGCGGGCGCGGCTGGCGGCGGCGCTGCCGGTGGACGGCGACGGCCGCGCCCGGCCGGACGCGGTCGTCGCGCAGACGCTGCGGCTGGGGTGGCGCCCGTACCGGCTCCTGGCAGGCGTCTGCCTGGGCCTGGCGTTCGGCACGAAGTGGAACGGCCTGGTGGTCCTGGCCTTCTTCGGCCTGCTGACGGTGCTGTGGGACGCGGCCGCGCGCCGCACGGCGGGCGCGGGCGCCCCGTACGCGGCGATGCTGCGCCGGGACGCGCTGCCGGGGTTCCTGTCGACGGTGCCGGTGGCGATCGCCGTCTACCTGGCGTCCTGGACGGGCTGGCTGATGAGCGCGGACGACGGCAAGGGCGGCTACTTCCGCGACTGGGCCGCCAAGCACGACCAGGGCAGTTCGCTGTCGTGGCTGCCGGAGTGGCTGCGCAGCCTGTGGCACTACGAGACCGAGGTGTACAAGTTCCACGTGGGCCTGACCTCGGGTCACACGTACGAGTCGAACCCGTGGAGCTGGCTGGTGCTGGGCCGGCCCGTCTCCTACTTCTACGAGTCCCCCGCGCCCGGCACGGACGGCTGCCCGGCGACCGAGACGGCCAAGTGCGCCCGCGAGGTGCTGGCCATGGGGACCCCGCTGCTGTGGTGGGCGGGCTGCTTCGCGCTGCTGTACGTGCTGTGGCGGTGGTTCTTCCGCCGCGACTGGCGGGCGGGCGCGATCGCGTGCGCACTGGCCGCGGGTCTGCTGCCGTGGTTCAACTACCAGGAGCGGACGATCTTCTTCTTCTACGCGGTGGTCTTCGTCCCGTACCTGTGCCTGGCGGTGACGATGATGATCGGCGCCCTCCTCGGCCCGGCGGGCTCCTCGGAGCGCCGCCGCGCCCTGGGCGCGATCGGCGCGGGTGTCCTGGTCCTGCTGATCATCTGGAACTTCATCTATTTCTGGCCGATCTACACGGGCGAGAGCATCCCGATGGACTCCTGGCGCGGCCGCATGTGGCTGGACACCTGGGTCTGAAGAGCCGGGGGACCTGGGTGAAGCGACTTCGGACGGGGTCCGGCGCCGTCAGGGGGCCGGACCTCGTCCGTGGGGGCGGGAATCGGCCAGGACGTTCCGGTCCGGTAACAAGGCGTGTCCGGGGGTTTCGCAGCGCGTAAGGTCCGCACCAAGGGTTCTTGAACATGTTCAGGGACTGGGGCCCGGGGAGGGGACGCAAGTGAACGGGGCGGCGAAGGGTGCCATCGTCGGCGGGGTGTTCCTCGCGATGGTCGGCGGGGCCGGGTACGGGGTGTACGCGCTGGTCGGGGAGGACGCCGGCGGGGCGACGGGAATGAGGGCCTCCACCAAGGAGACCGGGCCGCCGAGCCAGAAGGAGACCGAGAAGACCGCGAAGGACTTCCTCGCCGCCTGGGCCTCGGGGGACTCCCGGGCGGCCGCCGACCTGACGAACAACGCGCTGGAGGCGCAGACCGCGGTCGCGGACTTCGCGGCCAAGGCGTACGTGTCGAAGGCCGTGATCACCCCCGGCACGCCGAACGGCACCACCGTGCCGTTCAAGGTCGAGGCGGAGGTCACGTACGAGGGCACGACCAAGCCCCTCGCCTACGACTCCCAGCTGACCGTCGTACGCGGCGTCTCCACCGGGAAGGCGCTGGTCGACTGGCAGCCCTCGGTCGTCCACCCGCAGCTCCAGAAGGGTGAACGGCTGCGCGTCGGTGCGCCCGCGGGCGCACCGGTCAAGGCCGTGGACCACAGGGGCGAGGAGCTGACGGCGGAGAAGTACCCCTCGCTGGGCCCGGTCCTCGCCGAGCTGACGCGGACGTACGGCGCGAAGGCGGGCGGCAAACCCGGTGCGGCGCTGTTCATCGAGCCGGCCGTCGCCGGCACGCCGCAGCGGACGCTGCTGACCTTGGCGGAGGGCGAGCCCGCCACGCTCACGACCTACCTGGACGCGCGGGTGCAGGCGGCGGCGGAGAAGGCCGTCGCCCGGTACCCGGAGTCGTCGGTGGTCGCCGTCCAGCCCAGCACGGGGCACGTCCTGGCCGTGGCGAACAACCGCAAGGACGGCTTCAACGCGGCCATGCAGGGCGCCCGCGCCCCCGGCTCGACGATGAAGATCGTGACGGCGGCGATGCTGCTCGACCGGGGCAAGGCGGCCGCCGACAAACCGGCGGAGTGCGTCAAGGAGGCGGCCTGGGGCGGCCGTACGTTCCACAACCTGAACGACTTCGAGCTGCCCGGCGCGAGTTTCGCGACGAGCTTCGCCAAGTCCTGCAACACCGCCTTCATCAAGCAGATCGACGACGTCAAGGACGACGCGGCGCTGGCGAAGGAGGCGAAGGAGGTCTTCGGCATAGGCCTGGACTGGAAGACGGGCGTCAAGTCGGTCGACGGCAAGGTCCCCGTCACCTCGGGCGCGGAGGCGGCGGCCGAGTACATCGGGCAGGGCGACATCACCATGAACCCGCTGAACGTCGCCTCCCTCACGGCCACGGCGCGCAGCGGGCAGTTCCACCAGCCGCTGCTGGTCCCGGCGGAGCTGGACGGGCGGCCGGTCGCGGCGGCGGCGCGGGGGATGAAGCCGTCGGTGCGGCAGCAACTGGTGTCGATGATGCGGCTGACCGCGTCGAGCGGGACGGCGGCGGGCGTGATGTCCTCGGTCGGCGGCGACAAGGGCGCCAAGACCGGCTCCGCGGAGGTGGACGGGGTCAGCCCGGACAGCTGGTTCACCGGGTTCAGCGACGACGTGGCGGCGGCCGCCATGGTCGAAGCGGGCGGCCACGGCGCGGACGCGGCGGGCCCCATCGTCGCAGCGGTGCTCCGGGCCTCTTGATCTTCACGCGCCGCTCGCGCCGATCGGCCCTGGCGGGCCACGTGACTCTTCACGCGCCGCTCGCGCCGATCGGCCCTGGCGGGCCTCCCGGGCTTCGCGCCGCTGCGCCGGACTCCGTCCGGCGGACGCCGGGCGGACTCCGGCGGGGCGGCGCCACCGCCGCCCTTCGGCCGTGCGCGGCCGGTCGCCAGGCCCGACCGCTGGGGGCGCCGCCCCGGTCGTCGTACCCGCCTCGGGGCCCGGAGCGGGCCTGGGTCACGGGTGGAGGTCCAGGACCAGGACGGGTTGCGCCGCGTGCCGGGTAGGGGCAGCCGCCGGGTCTCTGCCCGTGCCACGGCGAGAGCGGCTCGCCTGACCGGGCCCAGCACCGTGACGCCCCCCACCTGCCCGACTCGGACCACCCGGGAGCCGGCGAGCGGGCCCGCGTCTCCGTCAGCCAGCTCGCCTGGAACCGGCCCGCCCGCAGCGCGGCCAGGTGCCCGGCAGTACCGGGGCGCGCCCGGTCGGCTCGGGCAAGGGCGCGCGACGGCGCGCCGGCTCAGCCCAGCCGGCCCAGGCGGCCCAGGTGCCCGGCAGCCTGCTCAGGCCATTCAGGCCGTCCAGCCCGGTCGGCTCGCTCCGCCCCCTCAGCCCGCCCGGCCCGGCCGGCCCCTTCGGCCCGCCCCGTAGGCGTCAGGGTCGTCCCGGCCGAACGTGCGAGGCAGGCGCGTAGGGGCAGGCGCGTAGGGGCAGGCAGGCCCCCCTCGGCCGCGACGCGGTCCTTTCGAGGGCCGCCGGGGTCACGTCGGCCGGCCACCGCCGGCCCGGCCGGCCGGGCGGCGCCCGGCCCCCCCGCGGGGCGTCAGGCCGACAGCGATGCGCCGAGGGCGCGGATCAGGGCCTGGGGGCGGGGGTCCGCCGTGACCGACTTGGCCAGGGAGTTCGTGACGTAGCCGAAGCCGATGCCCGCCTCCGCGTCGGCGAACGCCAGGGAACCGCCCCGGCCCGGGTGGCCGAACGACGCCGGGGACAGCAGGGGCGACGCCGGGCCGTGCAGCATGTAACCCGGGCCGAAGCGGGTGTTCACCACCAGCACCCGGTCCGGCCCCGACGACAGCTCGCGGGACGCCAGCACCGCCGTCTCGGGGGTGAACAGCCGCGCGCCGTCCTCGGTGTCCCCCAGCAGCGCCGCGTAGAACCCGGCCAGCGCCCGCGCCGTCCCGATCCCCGCCGAGGCGGGCAGCTCCGCCGCGCGGTACTCGGGGGCGTTCTCGTCCGGCAGCGGGGCTATCGCCCCGAAGGCGCGCCGGGTCAGGGAGGAGGGGTCCGCGTACGCCTGCGAAACGTTTCGCCGCGGGCGCGTGCGAAGGCCCCCCGCCGGCTCCGGCGGCTCCACGGCCCCCACCCGCCCGACGCGGCCCGCCTCCGCTTCCGCTTCCGGCAGACCGATCCAGAAGTCCAGCCCCAGCGGGCCCGTGACCTCCCGGGCCAGCCAGGTGCCCATCGACTCCCCGGTCACCCGCAGCACCAGTTCCGACAGCAGCCAGCTGTACGTCTGTGCGTGGTAGCCGTGCTCGGTGCCCGGCTCCCAGAAGGCCTGCTGCTCGGCGACGGCCCGCGCCCCCGAGACCCCGTCGACGGCCTCGGCCGGGCTCAGCGGCCGGTCCAGCGCGGGCACCCCCGCCCGGTGGGCGAGCAGGTCCCGGACCAGCGCGCGGTCCTTGCCGCCCGCCTTGAACTGCGGCCAGTACGCCCCCACCGGCGCGTCGAGGTCCAGCAGCCCCCGCTGGTGGAGCAGCAGCGGCACCGCCGCCGCCACGCCCTTGGTCGCGGACCGCACCACCTGCGCGGTCCCCGCCTCCCAGGGCCCGCCGCCGTCCGCGTCCTTCGTCCCGGCCCACAGGTCGACGACCCGGCGCCCGTCCCGGTACACGGTGACGGCCGCGCCCCGGTCCCCGAGCACCTCGAAGTTGCGTACGAAAGCGTCCCGGACGGGCTCGAAGCCCTCCGTCACCTCACCCTGGATGTCCACGAGCGGTCCAACAACCGGCCGCGGGCACTTATGCCGCGGCCGCCGGCAGCGTCACCGACCGCGGGTCGAAGCCGAACGGCAGCTCCAGCCGGTGCGCCCGCATCAGCTCCTCGTCGCACAGCAGGTCCTGCGTGCGCCCGTCGGCCGCGATGACCCCCTCGCTGAGGACCACCGCGCGCGGGCACAGCTCCAGCGCGTACGGCAGGTCGTGCGTCACCATCAGGACCGTCACGTCCAGCGAGCGCAGGATGTCCGCCAGCTCGCGCCGCGACGCCGGGTCGAGGTTGGAGGACGGCTCGTCCAGTACGAGGATCTCCGGACGCATCGCGAGTACGGTCGCCACCGCCACCCGGCGGCGCTGCCCGAAGGACAGGTGGTGCGGCGGCCGGTCCGCGAACGCGGCCATCCCCACCTGCTCCAGCGCCTCGGCCACCCGCGCCTGGAGTTCCGCGCCCCGCATCCCGGCCGCCGCCGGGCCGAAGGCCACGTCCTCGCGCACCGTCGGCATGAACAGCTGGTCGTCGGGGTCCTGGAAGACGATCCCGACGCGCCGCCGGACCTCGGCGAAGTTCCGCTTCTCCACGGGCAGCCCGGCCACGCTCACCTTGCCGACGCCACCGCCCAGGATGCCGTTGAGGTGGAGTACGAGGGTGGTCTTGCCCGCGCCGTTGGGGCCGAGCAGCGCCACCCGTTCCCCGCGCCCGACGGTCAGGTCGACCCCGAAGAGGGCCTGATGCCCGTCGGGATAGGCGTACGCGAGGCCGGAGACTTCGAGAGAGGGTGCTTCGGTGGTCACAGCGTCCATCCCATCAGACAGACGGCGAGGGCCGTCACCGGGAGTACGGCCGCGTGCGCCCACTGGGCGCGCGAGGCCGCGATGTCGTCGATCACCGGCATCGAACCGGCGTAGCCGCGGCTGACCATCGCGAGGTAGACCCGCTCGCCGCGCTCGTAGGAACGGATGAACAGCGAGCCGGCGGTCTTGGCCAGTACCCCCCAGTGCCGCACGCCGCGCGCCTCGAAGCCGCGCGAGCGCCGGGCGATGGACATCCGCCGCAGCTCACCGGTGATCACGTCGCCGTACCGGATCATGAAGGTGGCGATCTGGACCAGCAGCGGCGGGAGTTTCAGCCGCTGCATGCCGAGCAGCAGCGCCCGCAGTTCGGTCGTCGACGCGAGCAGCACGGAGGCGGCCACTCCCAGGGTGCCCTTGGCCAGCACGTTCCAGGCGCCCCACAGGCCGGAGACGCTCAGCGGGACGCCGAGCACCTCGACCCGCTCGCCCTGCGCCACGAAGGGCATGAGGACCGCGAAGGCGACGAACGGTACTTCGATCAGCAGCCGCCGCAGCAGGAAGCCGGCCGGGATCCGGGCCGCTGCCGCGACCGCGGCGAGCAGGACGGCGTAGAGGGCGAACGCCCACACCGCCCCGCGGGGTGTGGAGACGACGACCACCACGAAGGTGAAGGCGGCGACGAGCTTGCACTGCGGCGGCAGCGCGTGCACCGCCGAGTGCCCGTGGCGGTAGAGCTTGTGGCTGTGGCCCGCGCCCATGTCAGCCGGCGGCCGAGGTCGAGGTGGCCGTCAGGTCTTCCGCGCGGCGGCGGCGCACGCTCCAGAAGATCCCGGTGCCGACGGCGACGGTCGCGCCGACGCCGATGACGCCCGCGAGGCCGCCGGAGAGACGGGTGTCGGCGACGTCCTTGACGCTGTAGTCGGCGAGCGGGGAGTTGGCGGCGGCGTGCTCCCGCTCGTTCTGGTCGATGCCCTTGTCGGCGGCGACCTTCTCCAGGCCGTCCGGGCTGGCGGAGGCGTAGTAGGAGACGAAACCGGCGAGCACGAGGGCGGTGACCAGCCCGGTGATCCACACCGGCTTGGTGGAGCGGGGACCGGAGACGGGCGCGGCAGGGGCGGCGGCGGGGGCGTCGACCAGTTCACCGCCGACGCGCAGCTTGAGCGGCGTGCTCAGTCCGCGCGCGCCGTGCACCAGGTCGGGGCGTACGGCGAGCACCGCGCCGACCGTCGCGGCGGTGATGACCGCCTCGCCGATGCCGATGAGGACGTGCACGCCGACCATGGCGGTGAACACCTTGGCGAGCGGTACGTCGGTGGTGCCACCGAGGGCGTAGACGAGGGTGAACATGACGGCCGCGCCGGGTACGGACACAAGTGCGCCGGTGAAGGCGGCGGCGGTGACCGAGCGGCGGGTCTTGGGCAGGACCTTCACCAGGCCGCGGAAGACGGCGTAGGCGACGAGGACGGTGACGACGGCCATGTTCATGACGTTGACGCCGAGGGCGGTCAGACCGCCGTCGGCGAAGAGCACGCCCTGCATGAGCAGCACCACCGACACGCAGAGCACACCGGTGTAGGGGCCGACGAGTATCGCGGCGAGCGCGCCGCCGAGCAGGTGTCCGCTGGTGCCGGCGGCGACGGGGAAGTTCAGCATCTGCACGGCGAAGATGAAGGCCGCCACCAGTCCGGCGAGCGGCGCGGCGCTGTCCTCGAGCTCACGGCGGGCACCACGCAGGCTGACGGCCACCGCTCCGGCGGCTGCGACACCTGCGGCTATGGAGACGGGGGCATCGATGAAGCCGTCGGGCACGTGCATGGGTTTCGCTCCGCTTCCTGCGGTTGACTCGCAACAGTGTTTAACCGTTCAAGACTAATGCCCAGTTGCGAACCGTTGGCAAGAGCGCGCAGCGTACGAAGAGAAGCGGGCGGTTTCGTGGAAGTGTGCGAGGCTGGGGGAAATACGGACCCATATGTCCCAATATGGAGGAGTCTTGGAGATGTCAGCCACCGCCGAGAATCCCCACGCGACCGCCACCAGGACCGCAGTCGAGGAACGGGTCCGCGCCCGCGTGATCACCGACGATCCGCTCTACCGTGCCATTCCGGTCGCCCTGCGCTTCGTACCCGATGAGCCGCTCGCCGTCCGGATCGTCTTCCCCGCGGGGGTGTCCCCCGAGGGCACCGACAACGAGTGGGTCTTCCCCCGCGCCCTGCTGGAGGCGGGCCTGCTGGCCCCGAGCGGGACCGGCGACGTACGCGTCTGGCCCTGCGGCCGGGTGCAGGTGATCGTGGAGTTCCACTCGCCCGAGGGTGTGGCCGTCGTCCAGTTCGACTGCGCCGCGCTGCGCCGCTTCCTGCGCCGTACGTTCGCCGCCGCCCGCTAGACGAGACGGCCCGGGGCCCGTCCGGGCCGCACACGCACGACGGACCGGCCCCGCACCACCTGGCGATCAGGCGGTGCGGGGCCGGTCGTTCACCCGTGCGGCGCAACGTCAGGCGTTGACGAGCTCCCGGTCCTTGTCCGGACCGTGCGCGGACTCCCCGAGGTGCTTGCGCAGGCTCTCGCCCTCCACGTCCACGTTCGGCAGGATCCGGTCGAGCCACTTCGGCAGCCACCACGCCTTGTGCCCGAGCAGCGCGAGCACCGCCGGGACGATGGCCATGCGGACCACGAAGGCGTCGAAGAAGACCGCCACGGCCAGGCCGAAGCCGATCATCTTGACCATCTGCTCGCTGGCCCCGATGAAGCCCGAGAACACCGCGATCATGATGACGGCGGCGGCCACGACCACCCGCGCGCTGTACTGGAAGCCGGTCACCACGGCCTGCCCCGGGCGCTCGCCGTGCACGTACGCCTCGCGCATCCGGGTGACCAGGAAGACCTCGTAGTCCATCGCCAGGCCGAAGACGACGCCCACCATGAAGATCGGCATCATCGACATGATCGGGCCGGTCTGCTCGACCCCGAAGAGCGAGCCGAGCCAGCCCCACTGGAAGACCGCGACGACCGCGCCGAGGGCCGCGACGACCGACAGCAGGAAGCCGAGGGCCGCCTTGAGCGGCACGAGGATCGAGCGGAACACCAGCATCAGCAGCAGGAAGGCGAGACCGACGACGAGCGCGAGGTAGGGCACCAGCGCGTCGTTCATCTTCTGCGAGAAGTCGATGTTCATCGCGGTCGCGCCGGTGACGAGGACGTCGTCGCCGCTGCCGTCGCGGATGGTGTGGACGAGGTCCTCGGTCGCGGTGGAGGACGGGCGGTCCTTCGGGATCACGTTGATGATCGCCGCGTCGCCTGCCTTGTTCGGCATCGGCGGGGTGACCACGGCCACGCCGTCCAGACCCTTGATCCGGTCGACCGTCTTGTCCGCGAGCGCCTTGTCGCCGTCCACGACCACCATCAGCGGGCCGTTGAAGCCCGGGCCGAAGCCGTCGGACAGCAGGTCGTACGCCCGGCGCTGGCTGGTGGACACCGGCTGGGCGCCGTCGTCCGGCAGGCCCATCTCCAGCTTGCCCGCCGGGATCGCGATGGCGCCGAGGCCGATCACACCGGCCAGCAGCACCAGGACCGGGCGGCGCAGGACGAAGCGTGCCCAGCGGGTGCCGCCGTTGGCCTTGGGCTCGGCGCCGGCCGGCTTGCCCTTGCCGAACAGCCGGCTCTTCGTACCGGCAGGCAGGACCTTCTTGCCCGCGAAGCCGAGGATGGCCGGGACCAGGGTGAGGGCGACGAGGACCGCGATGACGACGGTGCCGGCGGCAGCGAAGCCCATCTTCGTCAGCATCGGGATGTTGACGACGGCCAGACCCACGAGGGCGATGACCACGGTCAGACCGGCGAACACCACGGCGGAACCGGCGGTTCCGGCAGCCCGGCCCGCAGCCTCGTCGCGCTCACGGCCCTCGGCGAGCTCCGCGCGGTAGCGGGAGACGATGAAGAGGGCGTAGTCGATGCCGACGGCGAGGCCGATCATCATCGCGAGGGTGGAGGTGGTGGAGCCGAGGTCCAGCACGTTGGCGAGCGCCGTGATGGAGGAGACGCCGATGCCCACGCCGATCAGCGCGGTCAGCAGCGGCAGTCCGGCCGCGATCAGCGAGCCGAAGGTGATGACCAGGACGACGGCCGCGATCAGGATGCCGATGACCTCGCCGGAGCCGGTCTCGGGCGCCGTCATCAGCGCGTCACCGCCGATCTCGACGGTCAGCCCGGCCGCCTGCGCGTCCTTCCCGGACTCCTTGAGCGCCTCGCGCGTCGCGTCGGTCAGCTCCATGCCGCTGACCTTGTACTTGGTGCTGATGTAGGCAGTACGGGAGTCCTGGCTGATCGCCTTGGACTGGTACGGGTCGTCGACCGAGGCGATCTGGTCGGCGCCGGCGCCGCCCTTGAGCCCGGAGACGATCTTCTCGACCTGGGCCTTGGGGGCCGGGTCGGTGACCTTGGCGCCGTCCGGGGCCTTGATGACGATGCGGGCGGTCGCGCCGTTGGCGGTCATGCCCGGGAAGCGCTGCTCCAGCAGGTCGAAGGCCTTCTGGGCCTCCGTGCCGGGTATGGAGAACGAGCCTGAGGTGGGGGCGGACGCCGACGCCGCGCCGAAACCGGCGGCGAACAGCAGTGCCACCCAGACGAGGGCGACGAAGCGACGGCGCCGGAAGGCGCCCCTGCCGAGTCGGTAGAGGAAGGTGGCCACGTCGGTGGTTCTCCCGTTCGGGTCGTGGAGTGGGTGGGGGCGCCGTGGGCGCCCCCCGAGGGCATGGAGAGCCGACCCGACGACGAGAGCGGCGTGTCAGGAGCAGCGGACCCACCCCGGGGAGGGTGGGGGAAGGATCAGACGCCGAGGGCGGGGAACACCACGGCGTCGATGAAGCAACCGAGGAAAGCCCGGTCCACCGGGCGGTCCTCGATCAGCGGGAGCGCGATGAACGCCCCGATGAGCATGTGCGGTACGAAGTCGAGCGCCGGGCAGTCCGGGGCGATCTCCCCCCGGTCCACCGCCCGCCGCAGCATCATCTGCAGACCGTTGATCTCGGGGTCCACCAGCAGGTCCCGCAGCGCCTTGTGGAGCTCCGGGCTCTCGTGGACGGCGTGGGCCAGGCCCCGCATCAGGGCGGTGTCCTTGGCCATCTGCGCGTCGTCGGAGTGCTCGACCATGAGGGCGAAGTCCCCGCGCAGACTGCCGGTGTCGATCTCCCGCAGGGAGACCGGCTTGGTGCACCGCAGGGCCTTCGCGACCAGCTCCGGCTTGCTCCCCCACTGGCGGTAGAGGGTCGCCTTGCTGGACCTCGTACGGGCGGCGACCGCGTCCATGGTCAGCGCCTCGTAGCCGACCTCGCGCAGCAGGTCCAGGACCGCTCCGTGGAGTTCGGCTTCCCGTTCGGGGGTGATCCGGGTGCGCCGCGACGAGACCTCTTCGAGCATCTCCGCTTCCTCCCATCCGAACGGAACCGTTTCGTACTCCTCGAACCATACCCCGGCGCCGATCGAAACGAAACCGTTCCGTTTCGCTCGAGCCCGTGGCATGGATCACCTGTACGAGTTGCCAGGGCCCCGCCGCGCGGAAAGCATTGGGGGGTGAGTCACGACGGCGCGTACCTCCGATACCCGCACCTGCACGACGACCTCCTGTGCTTCGCCACCGAAGACGACCTCTGGGTGGCGCCCCTCGTCCCGCCCGGCGCCACCGCCGGCCGGGCCTGGCGGATCACCGTCGACCGGACGCGGGTCGGGCACCCGCGCTTCTCCCCCGACGGGCGCCACATCGCCTTCACCACCTGGCGCAGCCTCGACCCGGAGATCCACCTCGCCCCCGTGGACGGCGGGCCCGCCCGCAGACTGAGCTACTGGGGTTCCACCGACACCCGGGTCTGCTGCTGGACCCCGCCGGACAAGGACGGCCGCAGCGACATCCTGGCCGTCTCCTCGCACGGCCAGCCCTTCTCCTACTACTCCTGGGCCTACTGCCTGCCCACCGACGGCAGCCCCGGCGGCCGGCTCCCCTGGGGCCCGGTCTCCGACATCGCCGTCCAGGACGTCCCGGGCGCCAACGGCACCCCCGAGCGGCGCACCCTGCTGCTCACGGGCAAGCCGCCGCACGAGCCGGCGGCCTGGAAGCGCTACCGGGGCGGTGCCACCGGCCGGCTCTGGCTGCACGGGACCCGGCTGCTGGAGGACATCGAGGGCCACCTCGACTCGCCCATGTTCGTGGACGGCCGGATCGCCTTCCTCTCCGACCACGAGGGGATCGGCAACCTCTACTCCTGCCTGCCCGACGGCACCGACCTGCGGCGCCACACCGACCACGAGGAGTTCTACGCCCGCCACGCCTCCAGCGACGGCACCCGGGTCGTCTACCAGTGCGCGGGCGACCTGTGGCTCGTCGACTCCCTGGCCCCCGACGCCTCGCCGCGGCGGCTCGACGTCCGCCTCGGCGGCCCGCGCGCGGGGCGGCGTACGTACCAGGTGCCGGCCGCCAGCCACGTCGACTCGCTCTCCGTCGACACGACCGGGCGGGCCAGCGCCGTGGTCGTGCGCGGCAGCCTGTACTGGCTCACCCACCGCGACGGCCCGGCCCGCACCATCGCCGACACCCCGGGCGTGCGCGTGCGGCTGCCGGAGATGCTCGGCAGCGGCGGACAGGTCGCGTACGTGACGGACGCCGAGGGCGAGGACGCCATCGAGATCGCCTACCTGCCCCGCGCCTCAGGGCCCCGGCAGCCGCGCCGGCTGGCCTCCGGGAAACTGGGCCGGGTCCTGGAACTGGTGTCCGACCCGGACGGGGAGCGCCTGGCGATCGCCTCGAACGACGGGCGGCTGCTGCTCATCGACGCCACGGAGGAGCCGGAGGAGGCGGAGGAGTCCGAAGGCTCGGGCGGATCGGGCGGCTCCGGCGGCGAGGTCACCGAGCTGGTGCGGTCCGTCAACGGCCCGGTCAACGACCTGGCGTTCTCCCCCGACGGCTGCTGGCTGACCTGGTCGCACCCCGGCATCGGGCGGTCGCTGCGCCAGATCAAGATGGCGCGGATCGCCGGCCCCGGCCCCCGTACGGTCGTCGACGTCACCAACGGCCGCTTCGAGGACGAGAACCCGGTCTTCACCCGGGACGGCCGCTACCTCGCCTTCCTGTCGTGGCGCGGCTTCGACCCGGTGTACGACGTGCACACCGGCGACCTGTCCTTCCCGTTGGGCTGCCGCCCGTACCTGGTGCCCCTGTCCTCGGCCACTCCTTCCCCGTTCGCGTTCACCCCCGACGGCAGGCCCGCCGCCGGCGGACTCGACCCGGTGGAGGGCGAGTCGGGCGAGGGCGACGGCGCCGTGACGGTGGAAGTGGAGGGGCTGGAGAGCCGGGTGACGCCCTTCCCGGTCGCCGCGTCGAAGTACTCCGCCCTCTACCCCGTGCACGGCGGCGGGCTGGTCTGGCTGCGCTGGCCGATCTCGGGCGCGCTCGGCGAGACCTTCGCCAACCCGGCGGACATGACCGGCAAGCCGACTCTGGAGTACTTCGACATCACTAAGGCGCGCAAGACCGAGCTGGCCTCGGGGCTGGACTGGTTCGCGGTCAGCGGGGACGGCACCCGGCTGGTGGTCAACGACGACGGCGACCTCCGCGCGGTCCCGGCGACCGAGTCGGGCGACAGCGACTCCACCGTCTACCTGGACCTGCGGCGCATCCTGCACGAGGTCGACCCGGCCGCCGAATGGCGCCAGGCCTTTGAGGAGGCGGGCCGGCTGATCCGCGCCTACTTCTGGGAGCCGGACATGTGCGGCATCGACTGGGACGGGGTGCTGCGCCAGTACCGCCCCCTGGTCGAACGGGTCGCGTCCCCCGACGAGTTCGCGGACCTGATGCGCGAGGTGCTCGGCGAGCTCGGCACCTCCCACGCCTACGTTTCCCCCGCGCGCCGCAACGAGGGCCCCCCGCACTACCAGCGGGCCATCGGCCTCCTCGGCGCCAACCTCGTCCCCCGCGACGGCGCCTGGACCGTGTCGCGGATCCTGCCCGGCGAGTCCTCGGACTCCAAGGCCCGCTCCCCGCTCGCCGGCACCGGCATCCGCGAGGGCGCGGTCCTCACCCACGTCGACGGCCGCGCGGTCGATCCGGTGGCGGGGCCGTACCCCCTGCTGTCGGCGGCGGGCGGCACCACGGTCGAGCTGACCTTCGAGCCGGCCGAGGGGGAGGGCCGGGCGCGCCGGGTCGCGGTCGTCCCGCTCGTCGACGAACGGCCGTTGCGCTACCAGGACTGGGTCTCCAAGCGGCGGGCGGTGGTCCGGGAGCTCAGCGGCGGCAAGTGCGGCTACCTCCACATCCCCGACATGGGCGGCTCGGGCTGGGCCCAGTTCAACCGGGACGTGCGGATGGAGATGTCGCGGCCCGCGCTGATCGTGGACGTGCGCGGCAACGCGGGCGGGCACATCAGCGAGCTGGTGGTGGAGAAGCTGACCCGGTCGATCCTCGGCTGGGACCTCACGCGGGGCGCGCAGCCGGTCTCGTACGCCTCGAACGCGCCCCGGGGTCCGATCGTGGCACTGGCCGACGAAGCGACCTCCTCCGACGGGGACATGATCACGGCGGCGTTCAAGCTGCTGGGGCTCGGGCCGGTCGTCGGCCAGCGCACCTGGGGCGGGGTGGTCGGGATGACCGGCCGGCACACCCTGGGCGACGGCACGGTGATCACCGTCCCGATGAACGCGGCGTGGTTCCCGGAGTACGGCTGGTCGGTGGAGAACCACGGCGTGGAGCCGGACCTCGCGATCCTGCGCACCCCGCTCGACTGGGCGGAGGGGCGGCACGCGCAGCTGGACGACGCCGTGCACCTGGCGCTGGAGCTGCTGGAGCAGGACCCGGCAGCGGTCCCGCCCGGCTACGAGGACGTGCCGGACCTGCGCCGGCCGAAGCTACCGCCGAGGGCGTAGGCGCGCGGGCACGGCTCCACCGAGGGCGTAGGCGCGCGGGCACGGCTCCACCGAGGGCCCGGGCGCGGGGGCGCGGCCCGCCGCAACGGGCCGCGCCCCCGGGCCCCACAGCCCTCTGCGCCCCTGTGTCTCCGCGCCCCTCGGGCCGGCCCGGTCAGCCGCGCGGCGCGTCCGCCGTCCGCTCCTGCTCGTCGGCGGCGCCCCCGGCGCCGACCAGCCCCCGCGGGATGCCGGCCAGCCGGGGCTCGAAGTGCCGCATCTCCCGACGGCCGCCGGCCGCGATCAGCGCCGGGAGGTATCCCCGTACGCCCTGCGTGCCCCGCAGCCACCACTGCGCGTACACGTGCGCCGAGCGCCGCTCGATGCCGGCCACGATCCGGTCGACGGCCGGCCCGAGGGGATAGGTGCGGTTCGCCGGCCACGGCAGCCGGCCGCGCAACTCCCGCATGACCTCGTCCTGGTCCGCGCCGCGCACCATGTCGGTGTCGGTCCAGGAGAGGTAGCCGACGCCCACCTTGACGCCCTTGTAGCCGACCTCGGCGCGCAGGCAGTGCGCGAACGCCTCGACCCCGGACTTGGAGGCGCAGTACGCCGTCATCATCGGCGCCGGGGTGATCGCCGCGAGGGAGGCTATCTGGAGGAAGTAGCCGCGGCTCTCCGTCAGTACCGGCAGGAAGGCGCGGGCGGTCACGGCCCCGCCGATCAGGTTGACCTCGATCACCCGGCGCCAGGCGTCGGGGTCGGAGTCGGCGAACGGCCCGCCGGAGGCGACGCCCGCGTTGGCGACGACGACGTCCACCTTGCCGAAGCGCTGCTTGACCTCCTGCGCGACGCGGGCCATCGCCTCGTGGTCGGTGACGTCGGCGTGCCAGTGGTCGCTGTCGGTGTGCAGCCGTTCGGAGACCTCTTTGAGGGCCTCCGGCTCCAGCCCGACCAGGGCGACCTTCGCGCCGCGCGCGGACAGTTTGCGGGCCAGGAGCTCACCGACCCCGCGGGCGGCGCCGGTGACGACGGCGACCTGGCCTTCCAGACTCCTGCGAGCGCTCACGGCGTCTTCTCCTTCAGGGTGGCCTGCGTGGTGTCGGGTCGGTGCTGCGCCGGGCGGCGGGCGGCCAGCTCGCGTATCACGCGGGTGACGGCCTCCGGCGCTTCGATCGGGGTCATGTGGCCCATGCCGGGCAGCTCGGTGAGGCCGGCGCAGTCGGGCAGCGCGGCGGCGAGGGCACGGGCGTGCAGGATCGGGGTCAGCCGGTCGTTCGTGCCGCCGATGACGGCGGTGGGCACGGTCAGCGAGGCCAGGTCGGCCTCCAGGTCGAGCCCGGCGAGCACCTGCGACCAGGCGTACCGGACGCCGGTGGGGCAGCCGTGCACGATGCGCGCACAGGCCTCGACCTGGTCCGGCGTGGCGGCGGGGCCCATCGTGGCGTACCTCAGCACGCGCTTGCCGACCGGCGTGACGGGTCCGAGCGGGGCGCGGGATCCGAGGATCGCGCCGGTGATACGGGTCCGCGCGCGCCCGGCGCGCACCGGCAGGACCAGCGCCTCCGCGACGAGCCGCGCGCTGCCGGTGCTGCACAGCAGGGCGGCCGCGACGCGCTCGGCGAACCCCGGCCGCCCGGCGGCGGCCATGATCGTCATGCCGCCCATGGAGTGGCCCGCGACGACGGCCCGTTCACCGGGGGCGAGGGTGGCCTCCAGTACCGCGAGGAGGTCGTCGGCGAGCGCGGAGGTGGTGTACCAGCGCCCGGCGGGGCTGCGCCCGTGGCCGCGCTGGTCGTAGGCGATGACCCGGTGGTCCCGGGCCAGGTCGCGTATCTGGGCGGCCCAGAAGGCGGTGGAGCAGGTCCAGCCGTGGGAGAGGACCACGGGCGGGGCGTCCTCGTCGCCGTGGACCTCGACGTGCAGCCGGGCCCCGTCGGCGGAGACGGCGACCAGTTCGCGCCGGGCGGGCGGGGGCGCGTACCGGCCGGAGGTGACGTACGCCGGGCGCCTCATGCCGCGCCCTCCTCGACGGGAGCGGCGGCGGGGGCGGTGGGCGCCGGGACCGCGGGCGCCGGGACCGCCGCCTTGACGGCCGGGACCCGCTCGCGGTCCCGCTCCCGGACGCGTACGACCTCGTACTCCGCGAGGTCGACCGAGCGCGTCTCGCGCCGGAACTCGCCCGTGGTGCCCGGCCAGACGGTCGTGTTGCGGCCGCCGGCGTCCAGGTACCAGCTGGTGCAGCCGCCGGTGTTCCAGACCGTCCGTTCCATCCGGGCCTGGACGCGCCGGTTCCAGGCACCCACCGCCGAGGGCCTGGCGGCGAGGGCGGCCCGGCCGCCGAGCACGTCCAGCTGGCGCAGGTAGTCGGCCATGTAGTTCAGCTGCGACTCGATCATCAGGATCATCGAGCTGTTGCCGAGCCCGGTGTTGGGCCCGATGATCGTCATCCAGTTGGGGAAGCCGGCCGCCGTCGCCCCGCGCAGCGCCTGCATCCCGTCCTTCCACGCGTCCGCCAGCGTCTCGCCGCCGGCGCCCACCACCCGGTCGGCGATCGGCATGTCGGTGACGTGGAAGCCCGTGCCGAAGACGACGGCGTCCACCTCGGTCTCGGTCCCGTCCGCCGCCACCAGCGTGCTGCCCCGGACCTCCGCCAGCCCGGAGGCCACCAGGTCCACGTTGGGCCGGGCGAGCGCCGGGTAGTACTCGCTGGACAGCAGGATCCGCTTGCAGCCGATCCGGTAGGAGGGGGTCAGCTTGGCCCGCAGCTGCGGGTCCTTGATCGAGCGCGCCATGTTGGCCTTGGCCAGGGACTCGATCAGCCCGAGCTGACCGGGCCGCTTGGTGAAGGCGCTGACCTGGAGTTCGCGGATCCCCCACAGCAGCCCGCGCCGCGCCGCCCGGGTGAACGGCAGCTGGCGGTGCAGCCAGCGCTCGGCGGTGGAGATCGCCCGGTCCGTGCGGGGCATCACCCACGGCGGGGTCCGCTGGAACAGCGTCAGGCGCTCCACGTCGGGGGCGATGGCGGGCACGATCTGGATCGCCGAGGCGCCGGTGCCGATCATCGCGACGCGCTTGCCGCGCAGGTCGTAGTCGTGGTCCCAGCGGGCGGAGTGGAAGACCTTCCCGGGGAACGTGTCCAGCCCCGGGACCTCCGGCACCTTCGGGTCCGACAGCGGCCCGGTCGCCGACACCACCACGTCGGCGGTCAGTTCACCGGCGGGGGTCTCGATCTCCCAGCGCAGCTCCTCGGCGTCCCAGCGCATCATCCGCACCTCGGAGTCCAGCCGGATGTGCGGGCGCAGCCCGAAGGTGTCGGCGACGTGTTCCAGGTACGCGCGGATGGCGGGCTGCCCGGAGAAGGTCCGGGGCCAGTCCGGGTTGGGCGCGAAGGAGAAGGAGTACAGGTGCGAGGGGACGTCGCACGCGCACCCGGGATAGCTGTTGTCGCGCCACGTCCCGCCGACCGAGCCGGCCCGTTCCAGCACGACGAAGTCCGTGATCCCCTCGCGCCGCAGCCGTACCGCCGCGCCCAGCCCGCCGAACCCGGAGCCGATCACCGCCACCCGCACGTGCTCGCGCCCGTCCATGCCGCCCATGCCCGCCGCCTTCCGCTTCCACAGTCCCAGCCCGCACCGTCATCGAACACTGCCAGCAATCACTGGCACAATCGGGAGGGTAGAGCAGCCCCGTACCCATGGGTAGGGGTCTCGCCGGGAAAGTTACTGCGGGTACGCCCTACGCTGCGCATGTGGCGGAAGAAAAGACACACGAATACCGTACGGAGGAGCTGGCCGAGGCGGCCGGCATCCCGGTGCGCACCCTGCGCTTCTACCGCGAGCGCAAGCTCCTCCCACCGCCCCGCCGCGAAGGCCGGATCGCCTGGTACGACGAGCACCACCTCGCCCGGCTGCGCACCATCGCCGCCCTCCTGGAACGCGGTCACACCCTCGGCGGGATCGCCGAGCTCACGGCCGCCTTCGAACACGGCCGCGACGTCGGCCAGCTCGGCGAGCTGCTCGGCATCGGCTGGTCGGAGGAGACCCCGGTACGGCTGACGCCCGAGGCGCTGGCCGACTACTTCGAGGGGGAGGTCACCCCGGAGAACCTGGCGGCCTCCCTGGACCTCGGCTACCTCGCCGTCGACGGCGACGAGATCGTGCACGTCAGCCGCCGTCTGCTGGAGGTCTCCTCGGCGCTGGTCCGCGAGGGCGTCCCGCTGGCCGCGGTGCTGGAGACCGGCCGCCGGGTGCGCGCGCACGCCGACGCGATGGCGGCCCTGTTCACGGAGCTGATCTCCGCGCACCTGACGCAGGACGCCCTGCCCCGGCTGCGTCCGCTCGCCAAGAGCGTGGTCGAGGCGGAGCTCACCATGGCGATGGACCGCCTGCTGGCCCCGGGGGCACCCGGGGCGTCGGGGCCCTCCGGAGCTCAGGACCCCAGCTCGTAGACCACCGTCACGGGGGCGTGGTCCGACCACCGCTCCGGGTGCGTCTCGGCCCGCTCCACCCACGCCTTCACCGCGCGTCCCGCCAGCCCCGGGGTGGCCACCTGGAGGTCGATGCGCCAGCCGGCGTCGTTGTCGAAGGCGCGGCCGCGGTAGGACCACCAGGAGTACGGCCCGTCGGTGTCCGGGTGCAGCACGCGCACGACGTCGACGTAGCCGGCCTCCTGGTACACGTTGCCGAGCCACTCCCGTTCCTCGGGCAGGAAACCGGCGTTCTTGCGGTTGGTCTTCCAGTTCTTGAGGTCCGCTTCCCGGTGGCAGATGTTCCAGTCGCCGCAGACCACGACCTCGCGCCCGTCGGCGGCGGCCCGCACCTTGAGCTCGGCGAGGTGGGCGATGAACTCCTCCATGAACCGGTACTTCTCGTCCTGCTTCTCCGTGCCCGCCTCTCCGGACGGCAGGTACAGGCTCGCCACGGTCACCCCGGGCAGGTCCACCTCGACGTACCGGCCGGAGCCGTCGAACTCGGCGCTCCCGAAGCCGATCTGCACCCGCTCGGGCGCCCGGCGCGTGTAGAGCGCGACCCCGGCCCGGCCCTTGACGGCGGCCGGGGCGAACACGGTGTGCCACCCCTCGGGCTCCCGCGCCTCCACCGGGATCTGCTCTTCCTCGGCCCGTACCTCCTGGAGGCACACGACGTCGGCGTCGGACCCGGCGAGCCACTCCACGAAGCCCTTCTTCGCTGCGGCGCGGATCCCATTCACATTCACGGTGGTCACGGTGAGCATCCCCGCACGATAGCGGGAGCGTTCCGTACGATGTTCCGATGTCTCACGGGATTACCCTGCGCGCCGTGCCGTACGACCACCCGGACGCGGTCAAGCTCGACGACCAGGTCCAGCTCGAATACCGGGCCCGCTACGAGGGGGAGGGCGACGCGACCGTCCTCGACCCGGCGATGTTCGCCCCGCCGAACGGCCTGTACTTCGTGGCCTACGACACAACCGGCGCCCCGGTCGCGAGCGGCGGCTGGCGCGCCCGCGACGAGAGCCCGGAGGGCTACCGCGACGGCGACGCGGAACTCAAGCGCATGTACGTCATCCCCGAGGCCCGCGGCCTGGGCCTGGCCCGCCGCATCCTCGCGCTCCTCGAAACCGACGCCCGCGAGGCCGGGCGCCTGCGCATGGTCCTCGAAACCGGCGACCAACAACCGGAAGCCATAGCCCTCTACCGCTCCTCGGGCTACGACGACTGCCCCAAGTTCGGCTACTACCGCACGTACGAGTCCAGCGTCTGCATGGCCAAGCCCCTGACCCGCTCCCCCCTGACCCGCTGACGCTCCGCGGGTCCGCCGGGCGGGGGCTCCCCGGCGTGCCCCCGGCCGACGGTACGACCCCGCAAACGCCGAGATCCCGTCCGGTCTTTCGACCGGACGGGATCTCGTGACGTTCCCGGGAGCAACCCGGGAACTGTCGTCTGTGGACCTGTGGGGATTTGAACCCCAGACCCCCTCGATGCGAACGAGGTGCGCTACCAGACTGCGCCACAGGCCCTTGCGACGTGTGAAACATTAGCATCCCCGCGCGGGTGCTCCAAAACCGGTTCTCGGGAGCGTCCGCGCAGGTCACCGATCACTCGTTCGCGGCGCGGGGGCGGGACTCGCCCTCGTACTGGTCGAAGAGCGGGGTGCGGCCGCGCTCGCGGCCGCGGGGGCGCGGGGGCTTCGGTTCCGCCGCCGCGGGCTTCGGCGGGCCCGGCTGGGCGCGCAGGCGGGGTTCGGTCGGCTCCGCGGTGCTGGAGCGGGTCGCGCTCCAGGCGTCGGGGGCCGCCGGACCGGTGGCGCGGGGGGCGACCGGGGCCGTCACGTAGGTCGGCAGCGGGACCGGGACCGGCTCCCAGCTGTCGCCGCGCGCCGGGCCCCGCTCGCGCTCGCGCTGCTGGTCCACCCACTCGGCGTGGTCGGTCTGCTCCACCACCGCGCGCCGCCCCGCCTCCTGCGGGGACACCGGCGGCGCGGGATCCGGTTCGGCGCCGGCCGCGGCCTCCGACTCGCGTCGGCGCGAGTGGTGCTCGCGCAGCCGCCGGGCGGCCGCCTCCGCGCGCCGGCGGTCCATGGTGAACTCGTAGCGCCGCCGCTCCTGGACCCGCAGGTGCACGATGTAGGCGCTCAGCAGCAGCGCGGGGACGGCCGGCGCCCACAGGAAGCGCAGGCCGCCGACCGCGGCGACGACCGCGCCCAGGGTGAAGACCAGGAAGAGCAGCGCGGTGGTGCGCCTGCGGCGGGCGAGGACCTGGAGGCGCTGCTCGCGCCGGGCCCGCTCCGCCCGCTGCGCGCCGGCCGACCTCGGTTCCGCCCTGGTCGGGGGCACGACGAAAGCCCGGGCGTCGGCTTCCACGGAATTCACCGTTTCCGTCGCCGCGTCCGGGTCCGCGTGGGGCTGGGGTTCCACCTCTTCGGCACCGCGCTCACGCAGTCCCTTGGCGTAACGGCGCTCCATTCCCGCCCGGCCGGAAAGCAGCCGGATGGCAGTGGAGAAGCGTTCCGTCGGACGGGCTTCGTTCAGCTCGTCCTGCCTCCGGAGCCACATGGGCACCAAGTAGGCGGCCCAGGCCCCGACAATGACTGCGTAGATGAGGCCGCTGCTGCTCACACCCCACACCGTAGAGGGACGCGGGCGAGGGGATCGGCCAATTGAGCCGGTGTGTCGCGCGATCTCGCTGATATCACCGACTTTTTTTGTGATTCTTCGGATCAGGTTATGGACGAACCCGAAAGAATTCGAACGCTTTTGCGATTTTTATGAATTGGGGAGGCCCCGCGGGCCCGTAGGTCCGTCCCGGTGGCGCGCCGCCGCCCTGCGGTGCCAGCGGTGCAACAGCCCCTCGGGAACCTCCTCCGCCGTGAGCGCGAAGACGAGGTGGTCCCGCCAGGCACCATCGATGTGGAGGTAGCGCGGCCGCAGCCCCTCCTCGCGGAACCCGAGCTTCTCCACCACCCGGCGGCTCGGACCGTTCTCCGGCCGGATGCACACCTCGATCCGGTGCAGTCCGACCTTCGCGAAGCAGTGGTCCACCGCGAGCGCGACGGCCGTCGGCATCACCCCGCGCCCCGCGACGTCGCGGTCCACCCAGTAGCCCACGTGACCCGCGCACATCGACCCCCAGGTGATCCCGGCGACCGTCAACTGGCCGACCAGCCGCCCCTGGTACTCGATGACGAACGGCAGCATCCGCCCCGCGTTCGCCTCCGCCCGCAGGTGACGGACCATCTGGCGGTACGTCGGCCGGTGGATGACCGGCCCCCACGGCGCGGGCGGCGGGATCGTGGCCTCCCACGGCCGCAGCCAGTCCCGGTTGCGGCGGTTGACCTCGCGCCACGCGCGCTGGTCCCGCAGCTTTATCGGCCTGAGCGTGACGTCACCGTCCGTCAGCACCACGGGCCAGGAAGGGCCGTTCAGCTCGCGCTCCCGGAAGGTCTGGGGTGATCGCCGCCCCGGATCTGGTCGACGGCGTGCAGCAGGATCCGCTCCAGCACCGCGAGGCCGTCGCGCACCCCGCCCGTCGAACCGGGCAGGTTCACGATCAGGGTGTGGCCCGCCACGCCCGCCAGGCCCCGGGACAGCGCGGCCGTCGGTACCTTCGCCAGGCCCTCGGCGCGGATGGCCTGCGGGATGCCGGGGACCTCGTAGTCCAGTACCCGCGCGGTGGCGTCCGGGGTGCGGTCCGTCGGCGAGATGCCGGTACCGCCGGTGGTCAGGATGACGTCGTACCCGGCGGCCACGCCCTCGCGCAGCGCCTCCTCGACGGGGTCCCCGTCCGGCACCACGCGCGGCCCGTCCACGGCGAAGCCGAGCCGGCCGAGCCCCTCCGCCAGCAGCGGGCCGCCCTTGTCGGCGTACACGCCCGCCGAGGCGCGGTTCGAGGCGGTGACCACCAGGGCGCGCGGGGTGCGCACCGGCTCCGCGGCGACCGGCTCGGCCGTCCACGCCCGGCCCTGCGCGGGGGGGAGGTGGCTGTGGCTGAACGCCTCGCCGCCGCGCGGGGCGTTCACGCGCGGCTCCAGTCGCCGGACTTGCCGCCGGTCTTCTCCTCTACCCGGACGTCCGTGATGACCGCGCCCTTGTCGACGGCCTTGACCATGTCGATCACGGTGAGCCCGGCGACGGCGACCGCGGTCAGCGCCTCCATCTCCACGCCGGTGCGGTCGGTCGTCTTGACGGTGGCCAAGATCTCCACGGCGTCGTCGGCGACCGCGAGGTCGACCTTCACCCCGGAGACGGCCAGCGGGTGGCAGAGCGGGATCAGGTCGGGGGTCTTCTTCGCCCCCATGATCCCGGCGATCCGCGCGGTGGCGAGGGCGTCGCCCTTGGGCACGCCCTCACCCCGCAGCAGCTCGATCACCCGGGGGGAGACGAGGACGCGCCCGCTGGCCCGGGCCGTGCGGGTGGTGACGTCCTTCTCCGAGACGTCGACCATCCGCGCCGCACCGGCCTCGTCGATGTGCGTCAGCCTGCTGTGCTCAGGGGGTCCGGGGGTCTCCGCCCGGGAAAACGCTGCCATAGGTTCGTGCCGCTCCCGCTCCGGGCCCGCGAGGGGCCTGTGTGGTGCAACACGCTACCCGCACCGGCCGGTCCTCAGCCGAGCAGGACCACTTCCAGTTCGGCCCCCGGCTCCACCGTGGTGACGTCCTCCGGTACCACGATCAGCGAGTCGGCGTGCGCCAGGGCGGCGATCAGGTGGGACCCCGATCCGCCGACCGGGCTGACGGTCCCGCTCTGCGCGTCGTAGGCGCCGCGCAGGAACTGACGGCGGCCGGCGGGGGAGCCGATGGCCCGGTCCGCCTTGAGCACGGCCCGTACGGCCGGACGGCTGACGTCGGGCAGGCCCATCAGCGCCCGGATCGCGGGGCGGACGAACAGCTCGAAGGAGACGTAGGACGACACCGGGTTGCCCGGCAGCGCCAGCAGGGGGGTGTGGTCGGGGCCGATGGTGCCGAAGCCCTGCGGCTTGCCCGGCTGCATGGCCAGCTTGCGGAAGTCGATCCCGGCGCCGTCCACCGCGTCGGAGCCGGTGGCGACCGCCGTCAGCGCCTCCTTGACGACGTCGTACGCGCCGACGCTGACCCCGCCCGTGGTGACCAGCAGGTCGGCCCGGACCAGCTGGTCCTCGATGGTCGCGCGCAGGGTGTCCGCGTCGTCCGCGACGGCGCCGACCCGGTAGGCGAGGGCGCCGGCGTCCCGCGCGGCCGCTGCCAGCGCGAAGCTGTTGGAGTCGTAGATCGACCCGGCGCCCAGGGCCTCCCCCGGCTGGACCAGCTCGCTGCCGGTGGACAGGACGACCACCCGGGGCCGCGGCCGGACCCGTACGCTGCCCCGTCCGATGGCGGCGAGCAGCGCGATCTGCGGCGGACCGAGCACCGTACCGGCTGCCAGCGCCAGGTCACCGGCCTGTACGTCGCTGCCGCGCGAGCGGACGTGCTGCCGGGCCTCGGCCGGCCGGTGCACCCGTACCTCGCCGCCCGCGCCCTCGGGTGCGGCGCTGGCCGGGGTCATCTGGGAGGCCGCGCCGCCGCCCGTGCCGCCGTCGGTCCACTCGACCGGTACGACGGCCTCCGCGCCGGGCGGCAGCGGGGCGCCGGTCATGATGCGGGCGGCCTGGCCGGGGCCCACGGTGGGCAGTTCACCGCTGCCCGCAGCGACGTCCCCGATCACCGTCAGCACCGCGGGGAACTCCTCGCTCGCCCCCTGGACGTCGGCCACCCGGACGGCGTAGCCGTCCATGGAGCTGTTGTCGAAGGGCGGCAGGGCGACGGGCACGGTGACGTCCTCGACCAGGACGCAGCCCTGGGCGTCGAGCAGCTGGAGCTCGATGGGCTCCAGCGGCCGGACGGCGGCGAGGACGTCCGCGAGGTGCTCGTCCACCGACCACAGACGGTGCGGGCCGGTGTCCTGCGGTGCGTCGGGGCTGCTCAAGGTGCTACATCTCCTCCGTGACGTAACGGTGAAGCCAGGTGCGGAACTCGGGGCCCAGGTCCTCCCGCTCGCACGCGAGTCGGACGATGGCCCGCAGGTAGTCACCGCGGTCCCCGGTGTCGTAGCGGCGGCCCCGGAAGACCACGCCGTGCACCGGGCCGCCCACGCTCTCGTCGGCGGCAAGCTTCTGCAGGGCGTCGGTCAGCTGGATCTCGTTGCCGCGGCCCGGCTCGGTCTCCCGCAGTATGCCGAAGATCGCGGGGTTGAGGACATAGCGTCCGATGACCGCGTAGTTGCTGGGGGCGTCAGCCGGCTCCGGCTTCTCGACGAGTCCGGTGATCCGCACGACGTCCGGCTCGTCCGTCGCCTCGACGGCGGCGCACCCGTAGAGGTGCACGTTCGCCGGGTCGACCTCCATCAGGGCGATGACGGTGCCGCCGGTGCGGGCGTGGACGTCGACCATCTGGCGCAGCAGCGGGTCGCGGGGGTCGATCAGGTCGTCACCGAGCAGGACGGCGAAGGGCTCGTCGCCGACGTGCGGCTCGGCGCAGAGCACGGCGTGGCCGAGGCCGCGCGGGTCGCCCTGGCGGACGTAGTGCATGGTGGCCAGGTCGCTCGACTCCTGGACCTTCTTGAGCCGGTCGTCGTCGCCCTTGGCGATGAGGGCGGACTCCAGTTCGTAATTGCGGTCGAAGTGGTCTTCGAGGGCGCGCTTGTTACGTCCTGTGATCATGAGTACGTCGTCGAGCCCCGCCGAGACGGCCTCTTCGACCACGTATTGGATGGCGGGCTTGTCCACGACCGGAAGCATTTCCTTCGGGGTCGCCTTGGTCGCCGGGAGGAAGCGAGTGCCGAGGCCCGCGGCCGGGATGACGGCCTTCTTGATCACGGGGTGCAACTGATTCATGCGCAGAACGATAGTGGGTTACGCAGAAACGCCAGGTCAGATTCCGGGGAGAAGCTCCCGGTCTGTGCCGCTTCGGAAGGAAATCTGATCCAGCTGTGGCAGGGAACCAGTCAGACGCGTCCGGCCGGAGGGCGGCCCGCGTGGCCGAGAAGGCGGCCTTGCGCCGCGAGCTGCTCGCGGCCCGCCGCGCCCGCTCCGCCGAGTCGCGCCGTACGTCGGCCCGCGCGCTCGCCCGCTCCGCCTCGGGACTGCCCGAACTGGCCGGAGCGGCGACGGTCGCCGCGTACGTCTCCGTCGGCACCGAACCCGGCACCCGCGAACTGCTCGACGCGCTCCGGGCGGCCGGGAAGCGGGTCCTGCTGCCGCTGCTGCTGCCCGACAACGACCTCGACTGGGCGGTGTACGAGGGCCCGGACAGCCTCACCGCCACCGCGCACGCGGGGAAGATGGCGCTGCTGGAGCCGTCCGGGCCGCCGCTGGGCCCGGACGCGGTGACCGGGGCGGACGCCGTCCTGCTGCCGGGACTCGCCGTCGATGCGCGCGGGATGCGGCTCGGACGCGGCGGGGGCTCGTACGACAGGGTGCTGGAGCGGCTGGAGCGCGCCGGGGCGCATCCGGCGCTGGTGGTGCTCCTCTACGACGAAGAGGTGGTCGCGCGGGTCCCGGAGGAACCGCACGACCACCCCGTCCGGGCGGTGGCCACCCCGTCGGGGGTGGTCCGCTTCGAAGGATTCTGAGCTCTACGGCTTGAGCGTCAGGGTGTCGGCCGTGGCCTTGTCCACGGCCTCCTTGCCGAACGGCCAGTCCAGCAGCTCGCCCTTGGCCCACATCGTGGTCTGGTCGGTGTAGTGGGAGTTGTACGCGTGTCCCGAGGCGCCGGTCAGGTTGATCCAGCGGGACTTGTCGAGGTCGTTGAGGTTGACGACCATCCGCATCGACGGCACCCAGGTGACGCCGTAGCCGCTGGAGGCGTTCCAGCCGGTGGCGTTGACCGTGGCCTCGCCGCCGCCCAGGTTCCACGGTCCGCGGTTCAGCAGCCACCGCATGAAGCCGGGGCCCTCGGTGCCGATCGTCTGGTTCTTGAGCGTCAGCTGGTGCAGCCGGCCCCAGCTCCAGGTCGACTGGTCCTTGCCGAGCTTGGCGGTCAGCTCCCAGCGGGCGTCCTTCATGGCCCGGGCGAACAGCTCGTCGCGGGTCGTGGTCGGCTTCTCCCGCACGGTGCCGGGCGACTTCCACCACGCCGACTTCTCGTCCTTGACCAGGCGGCGGACCACCTCGAACCAGCGGTCGCCGCCGTCCGGCTGCGCCGTGTCGGCTCCGCGGCTACCGCACTCGCGGACGATGTCGGCGAGGTCGTCGGCGGGCCCGTTGCCACTGTCCTGGACGTTCATGCAGCTGTTGGTGACGCGCAGTTCCCTCGGCATCTTGTCGCCGAAGGCGCGCTTGAGGATGTTGCGCCAAACGGCGTTGAAGTAGGCGGCCGCCGCCGAGTCGGGCTCCTGGGTGTAGTTCCAGTCCTCCAGCAGCTTCTGCGCCGAGCGCACGTCCGGGTCGGAGACCTGGATCTTGGCCAGCATCGGCGTCAGCAGCGCGGCGATCTCGCTGCTGTTGTCCATCTGCATGGTGCGCATGTCATCGGTGGAGATCTTGCCGTTGTCCTTGGTCTTCGCCTCGATGAGGTCGTTGATCCGCTGGCTGCGGGCGCCGTAGCCCCAGTCGGTGGTCAGCACGTACGGGTACTTGCCCGCGCCGGTGCCGCTCTCGGTGACGGCCTGGTTGGCCGTCACGATGTAGCCGCGCGCCGGGTTGAGTTCGTACGGCATCTCGTCCTGCGGGACGTAGCCGCTCGTGCCGTCCTTGCCGCCCTTCCAGGCGTACTTGGGGTCCCAGCCGGGCGCCGGCATGCGGCCGTCGCCGACGCGGATCGGGACGCGGCCCGGGGCCTGGTAGCCGATGTTGCCGTTGGGGCCCTTGTTGTCGGCGTAGATCAGGTTCTGGGACGGGACCTCGAAGTCGCGGGCGGCGGCGCGGAAGCCCGCGAAGTCCTTGGCCCGGTCGAGCTTGAAGACGGCGTCCATCGACTTGCCCGGGTCCAGCGCCGTCCACCGCAGGGCCACGCCGTAGCCGTCGCCGCGGTCGGGGGCGGAGCCGCTGACCGGGGCGCGGGAGCCGACGGTGGCGAGCTCGTCGCTGCGGTCGGAGATCAGCGGGCCGTTGTTGGTGGTGCGGACCGTGATCCGCTTGCTCTTGCCGCCCGCGACCTTGATCTCCTCCTCGCGGGTCGTGAAGGGGACCACCTTGTTGTCGTAGACGTAGCCGTCGGGCTTGATCTGCTCCAGGTAGAGGTCGGTGACGTCGGCGCCGAGGTTGGTCATGCCCCAGGCGATGTCGGCGTTGTGGCCGATGACCACGCCCGGCATGCCGGAGAAGGTGAAGCCGGCCACGTCGTACTGGCACTGGGGCGAGACCGCGCGGCAGTGCAGGCCCATCTGGTACCAGACGGAGGGCAGCTGGGGCGCGAGGTGCGGGTCGTTCGCGAGCAGCGGCTTGCCGGTGGTCGTGTACTTGCCCGCCACGACCCAGGAGTTCGAGCCGATGCCGCTGCCGTTGGGGCCGAGGATGGCCGGGATCTCGTCCAGGGTCTTGGCGAGGGAGGACAGCTGGGTGCGCAGGCCGACGCTCGCGCCCTGGGCGGAGGCGTTGTCGGCGAGGCCGGTGGTGATTTGGCCGTTCGGGGTGGCCTGGGAGCCGGTGCCGGTCCCCGTGCCGGTTCCGGTTCCGGTTCCGGTTCCGGTGGAGCCCGTTCCGCTGCCCGTGCCCGTCGAGCCCGCGGACGCCGTGCCCTGGGGGACGTACTTGCCCCCGGAGACGGCGCCGCCCTCGACGATCGGCTTGTTCCGGTCGAAGGGGTACGGCGGGTAGAGGTCGTCGATCTGCTGCGGCGAGAGCTTGCCGGCCATCAGCGAACGGTCGATCTCGTCCTGCATGTTGCCGCGCAGGTCCCAGGCCATCGCCTTGAGCCAGGCCACCGAGTCCACCGGCGTCCACTGCTCCGGCGTGTAATCGCCGGTCAGCTTGAGGGCCGCGTGCTCCACGGAGAGGTCCTTGCCGGACTTCCCCTTGAGGTAGGCGTTGACCCCGTCGGCGTACGCCTGGAGGTACTTCTTGGTCTCCGGTGAGAGCTTGGTGTCGTACTCGCTCTGCGCGACCTGGCGCCAGCCCAGCGTGCGCAGGAAGGCGTCGGTCTCGACCTGGCCGGAGCCGAACATCTCGGAGAGCCGCCCGGAGGTCATGTGGCGGCGGACGTCCATCTCCCAGAAGCGGTCCTGCGCGTGGACGAAGCCCTGCGCGCGGAAGAGGTCCTCGTCGTTGTCCGCGTAGAGCTGCGGGATCCCGTGCTCGTCGCGTTTGACCTCGACGGCCGCGGTCAGGCCGGGCAGCTTGAGGGAGCCGGTGGTCTGGGGATAGGAGGCACGGACGCCGTCGACGCTCCAGTACGCCCCGTAGCCGAGTCCCGCCAAGAGCGCCAGGACCATGACGAGCACGATCAGACGTGCGCGTCGTCCCTTCTTCTTGACGGAAGGGCCGGATGAGTTGGCGGGCATCGCTGTCCTTAGAGGGGCAGGGTGGTCCTGGGATTGCTGGAAGCCACCATAGGCGCAGGACCGCCCTCGATGATCCGCCAGGGGTCGAGGTCCGTAGGACAGGGGCGGGCGCACGTTTCACAATGTGGTTGTCGAGTAAAGACTCCGTCAAAGATTAGGTAAGGTAACGAAGTACTTGTCACGTGCCTCCGGAGGAACGATCCGTCAGGGCACATGGAGGGAAAGGGCCGCCCGCTGACTGTCCACCTGCTCAATGAGCTCCTGCTGGTCTGCTCGCTCGTGCTGCTCGTCGCGGTAGCGGCGGTACGCGTCTCCTCGCGCAGCGGTCTGCCCAGCCTGCTCATCTACCTCGGCATAGGCATAGCGATAGGCCAGGACGGCATAGGCAACGTCGTTTTCGACAACGCCGAACTGACCCAGGTCATCGGCTACGCCGCGCTCGTCGTGATCCTCGCCGAGGGCGGTCTGGGCACCAAGTGGAAACAGATCAGGCCGGCCCTGCCGGCGGCGATCACGCTCTCCCTCCTCGGGGTGGCGATCAGCGTGGGGGTCACGGCGGCCGGGGCGCACTACCTGGTCGGACTGGAGTGGCGCCAGGCCCTGCTGATCGGCGCGGTCGTCTCCTCGACCGACGCCGCGGCCGTCTTCTCGGTGCTGCGCAAGGTGCCGCTGCCGTCCCGCGTGACGGGTGTGCTGGAGGCGGAGTCCGGCTTCAACGACGCCCCGGTGGTCATCCTGGTGGTGTCCTTCGCGACCGTCGGACCGGTGGACGACTGGTACGTCCTGATCGGCAAGATCGCCCTCGAACTGGCCATCGGCACCGCCATCGGCCTCACGGTGGGCTTCCTGGGCGCGTACGGCCTGCGGCACGTGGCGCTGCCCGCCTCGGGCCTCTACCCGATCGCCGTGATGGCCATCGCGATCACCGCGTACGCCGCCGGCGCGATGGCGCACGGCTCCGGCTTCCTCGCGGTGTACCTGGCGGCGATGGTCCTCGGCAACGCGAAGCTGCCGCACTGGCCCGCCACCCGGGGGTTCGCGGACGGGCTCGGCTGGATCGCCCAGATCGGCATGTTCGTCCTGCTCGGCCTGCTGGTGACCCCGCACGAGCTGGCCAAGGACTTCTGGCCCGCGGTGATCATCGGACTGGTGCTGACGATGGTGGCGCGGCCGCTGGAGGTGTTCGTCAGCCTGCTGCCCTTCCGGATCCCGTGGCAGGAGCAGGCCCTGATGTCGTGGGCGGGCCTCCGCGGCGCCGTGCCCATCATCTTGGCCACCATCCCGATGGTGACCGGCATCGAGGGCAGCGACCGGGTCTTCAACATCGTCTTCGTCCTCGTCGTCGTGTACACCCTGGTCCAGGGCCCGACCCTGCCGTGGCTGGCGCGCAAGCTCGAACTCGGCGCCGCGGACGAGGCGGCGGACCTGGGCATCGAGTCCGCTCCGCTGGAGAAGCTGCGCGGGCACCTGCTGTCCTTCGCCATACCCCCGGCCTCGCGGATGCACGGCGTGGAGGTCGGAGAGCTGCGGCTCCCGGCCGGGGCGTCGGTGACGCTGGTGGTGCGGGACGGGAAGAGCTTCGTACCGGCGCCGTCGACGGTGCTGCGTCGGCAGGACGAGCTGCTGGTGGTGGCGACGGACCAGGTACGGGACGCGGCGGAGGCACGGTTGCGGGCGGTCGCGCGGGGCGGCAAGCTCGCGGGATGGCTGGGGACGGGCTCGAACGGGGCTTGAGGCGGGGCCCGGGTGGGGCTCGGGTGGGGCTCGGGTGGGCCTTTGGTGGGGCTTCGGAGCGTTAGAGCGACGTTCTAAATCTGTGATTTCGCGGTCCGGTGGGCACTTCTGCCCTGCTTTGACGGCTTGCGGAATGCGAACTTCCAGTTAATCGCAGGTGAACCCATAAATTGTCGTCGGAATCACAGGGCGTAAGCGACGGTCTGCCTGTACGATAAAGGCACACCAGAACGAACCAACTCTGCCTGACGCAGAGCTGGCGCGACCGCAAAGCGGCCGTGGCCCCCGCAGTGGGCGCCCAGGTATCACTCGGTTCTGCGCAAGAGGACAGCTCTCGGGGCTCCCACATGTACGGGTGCGGCTCGCCCACAAGGTGCCGCACCGTCCGCAGACGGGGAGTTCTACCAGGCAGCGGAAAGGCAAGGCCGTGACATCCGCGGTCACGACCGACTCGTCCGCCCGCCCCGGCTACGGACAGCTCCTGCGCACTCCCGGCGCCCTCGGCTTCCTGCTCCCGGGCTTCGCCGCCCGCCTGCCGTTCGGCATGCTGACCATCAGCATCCTGCTGCTCGTCCAGCACACCACCGGCTCCTACGCCAACGCCGGCATCGTCTCCGCCGTCACCGGCATCTCCATGGCGCTGTGCGCCCCCCTGATGGGCAACCTGACCGACAAGCACGGCCAGAGCGCCGTCCTGCTGCCGGTCGTACTCCTCCACGCCGCCGCCGTGAGCGCCCTGGTCGCGCTCGCGCTGCTCGGCGCCCCCGTCCTCGCCCTCGCCGCCGCCGCGATCCCGGCCGGCGCCTCGGTGCCGCAGGTCGGGCCGATGGTCCGGGCCCGCTGGGCCGCCAAGCTGGAGGGCTCGCCGCTGCTGCCGACCGCCGCCGCGTTCGAGTCCGTCACCGACGAGTTCACCTTCGTCGTCGGCCCGGTCCTCGCGACCGCGCTGTGCACCGGCCTGCACCCCTCGGCCGGGCTCATCACCGAAGCCACGCTCTCGCTGCTCGGCGGCCTGCTCTTCGCCGCCCAGCGCGCGACCCAGCCCAAGGGGCACGCGCAGACCTCCACCGGCGGCAAGCGCGCCTCGGCCCTGTCCTTCCCGGGTCTGCGCGTCCTGATCGTCGCCTTCCTCGGGATCGGCGCCGTCTTCGGCGGCATGCAGGTCTCGATGGCCGCCTTCTCCAGCGAGATGGGCAGCCCGGGTGCGAACGGCCTGCTGTACGGCGTCTTCGCCGCGGGCAACATGCTCGCCGGCATCGCCTGCGGCGCCATCGCCTGGAAGATCGGCCCGCGCCGCCGGCTGCTGCTCGGCTACATCGGGCTGACCGCCACCGCGTCGCTGCTGTGGACCGCCGACTCGATGGTCCTGCTCGCCGCCATCGGCCTGCTCGTCGGTCTGTGCATCGCCCCGGCCCTGATCACCGGCTACACGATGATCGAGGCGCTGATCCCGGCGAACGCCCGCACCGAGGCCTTCACCTGGCTGACCGGTGCGGTCGCCTTCGGGCAGGCCATCGCCGTGATCGTGGCCGGCCGCCTGACGGACGCGCACGGGTCCTCGTACGGGTTCCTCGTGCCGGCGGCCGCGACCGCGCTGGCGCTGGTCACGCTGCTTTCCCTGCGGGCGAAGCTCGCGCCGAAGGCGGCCGGCCGGATCGTCAGCTCTTCGGAGACCCCGCAGGCCCGGGAGAACCGGGGCCGGCAGCGGGACCTCAGCACCGTCTGAGGGTGGTGTCGGTCACCGCGCGGCCGAGATCGGTGGACTGTTCCGCCGGAATACGTCACCATGGAGCGTCGTTAGCACTCATTGAGTGAGAGTGCCAGGAGGAAATTCGTGCCGACCTACCAGTACCAGTGCACCGAGTGCGGTGAGGGCCTTGAGGCCGTGCAGAAGTTCACCGATGACGCACTGACCGTGTGCCCGAACTGCGACGGACGCCTGAAGAAGGTGTTCTCCGCGGTCGGCATCGTCTTCAAGGGCTCCGGTTTCTACCGGAACGACAGCCGTGGTGCGTCGTCGAGCAGCACGCCCGCTTCGAAGCCGGCTTCGTCCACGACGTCGACCGCCGCCGCCCCGGCCGCCGCGTCCTCGACCACGTCGTCCTCGTCGACCACGAGCAGCAGCTCCACCTCGGCCGCCTGACCCGTCCGCTTTCCGCCCGGCCCCGCCGCCCTCACCTGGGCGGCGGGGCCGTGTGCGTCCGCGGCTAGGGTGACCGTATGGCGAACGCAGAGATCGGTGTCATCGGCGGCTCGGGGTTCTACTCCTTCCTGGAGGACGTCTCCGAAATACAGGTGGAAACCCCCTACGGGCCCCCCAGCGACTCCCTGTACCTGGGTGAGCTGGCCGGCCGGTCGGTGGCGTTCCTGCCGCGGCACGGGCGCAGCCACACCGTCCCGCCGCACAAGATCAACTACCGGGCCAACCTGTGGGCGCTGCGCTCGGTCGGCGTGCGCCAGGTGCTCGGGCCGTGCGCGGTGGGGGGTCTGCGGGCCGAGTACGGGCCGGGCACGCTGCTGGTGCCGGACCAGCTGGTGGACCGCACGAAGTCCCGCGTGCAGACCTTCTTCGACGGGGAGCCGCTGCCGGACGGATCCGTCCCGAACGTCGTGCACACCACCTTCGCCGACCCTTACTGCCCGGTCGGGCGGGCGGCGGCGATGGGCGCGGCGCGCGGGCGGGGCTGGGAGCCGGTGGACGGCGGCACGATGGTCGTGGTGGAGGGCCCCCGGTTCTCGACGCGCGCCGAATCGCTCTTCCACGCGGCCATGGGGTGGTCGGTGGTCGGTATGACCGGGCACCCGGAGGCGGTCCTCGCGCGGGAGCTGGGCCTCTGCTACACCTCGATGGCTCTGGTGACGGACCTGGACGCGGGCGCCGAGACGGGCGAGGGCGTCTCCCACACCGAGGTGCTGAGGGTGTTCGGCGAGAACGTCGGGCGGCTGCGCGAGGTCCTGTTCGACGCGGTCGCGGCCCTGCCGCCGACGGAATCCCGGGACTGCCTGTGCACGCACGCGCACGACGGCTGGGACCTGGGCATCGAGCTGCCCTAGCGCCGCACTCACCCCTGGGGGTGACGGGGTTGTCCACAACCTGGGGACGGTCCACAGGCGTGAGCGGGATCGGGCGCCGGGGCGGATCGTGAGGGGTGTCCGGACGCCGGGTCCGGACCCCGAACCCACAGCCGGGCGGTGTTCCGCATGTCCGCGTTCCTTTCCCCGCAGCTTTCCTCGTCCCCTTCTCCTACGGGATCCCCTTCTCCTACGGCACCCCCTTCTCCTACGGGCCCGACTCCCGGGGCCCTGCCTCTCACGCGCCTGCCTCCCACGGGCCTGCCCGCGCACCCCGTCCCGCTCTTCCCGCCGCTGCGGGTGGGGCGTGGCGGGGACCGCCTCGGGCGCGCCGTGCGACGTCGGAGGCGGGCCGGGGCGGCGGGGCTGGCCGTCGTCGCGGCCGCGCTGGCGGTCGGCGGGACACAGGCGCGGGCCTCCCGGGGCGCCGGACCGCCGGAGGCGGGACCGCCGCCCACGGTGGTGCGGATGGTGTCGGCCCCCGTACGCATCGCGGACGCGGCGACGGTGCGGCTGCTGCGGCCCGGGGACCGGGTGGACGTGGTGGCGGCGGAGCGCGCCGGGCCGCCCCGGGTGGTGGCTGCCGCGGCTCGGGTCGCGCGGGTGCCGGAGCCGGAGGGGACGCCGGGCGACGGCGGGGCCCTGGTGGTGCTGTCCGTCCCCCGGGAGACCGCGCGGGCCCTCGTCGGCGCCGGCAGCGTGTCACGGCTGGCGGTGACCTTGTGCTGAATCGGACGGGTGACCTGTCACACCGTCTTCGGAAGGGCTTCGATTGGACAGGCGGGGCCCCGGCTGCCGTAGTTTTCGCAACCGTTGGATCCGTGTTCCGTAGATGGTTCCGCAGATGCGAGATGAGGCTCAGTCGTGAGCAAGAAGAACGAGAGCGTCCTGGCGGGCTTCAAGGCCTTCCTGATGCGCGGCAACGTCGTCGACCTGGCGGTGGCCGTGGTCATCGGCGCCGCGTTCACCAACATCGTGAACTCCGTGGTGAAGGGGATCATCAGTCCGCTGGTGGGCGCCTTCGGCACGAAGAACCTGGACGTCTACTCGTCCTGCCTGAAGGCCCCGTGCGGCGTCGACGCGAAGGGGGACCCCACCGGCGTGAACATCATGTGGGGCTCGGTGCTGAACGCCACGCTGACCTTCCTGATCACCGCGGCGGTCGTCTACTTCCTGATGGTGCTGCCGATGGCGAAGTACCTGGCCAGGATGGAGGAGAGGCGCAAGGCCCGGGAAGGCGTGCAGGAGACCATGGAGATCACCGAGCTGGAGGTCCTCAAGGAGATCCGCGACAACCTCGTCGCCCAGCGCACCGGCTCCGGCCAGGCCGGCGGCCCCGGGGTCCAGGCGGCGCAGGGACCGGGTTACGGACAGGGGCCCGGTTACGGCCAGGCGCCGGGTTACGGACAGGGACCGGGCTACGGCCAGGCACCCGGTTACGGCCAGGGGCGCGACGGCTCCGTCTGAGCCCCGGCGCTCACACGTGGTGCGGGGGCTTCTCGTCGAGGAAGCGGGCCAGGTCGGCCGCGCTGCCGCCGGCGGGGGGCCGCTCGCCCCAGCCGCGGTCCGTGTCGTCCGAGGACTGCTGGTCCAGGGGGTCACCGAAGTCGAGCTTCGGCTTGGGCCTGGGCTTGGGCTTCGCCGCCGCGGCGGCGGGCGCGGCGGCCCCGGGCCCGGTCGTGGGGGAACCCGAGGGGTCCGCGGGGTCCTGGCGGTCGGAGGCGGGGGCGGTGCTCATGCCCCCAGGGTACGTTCGCTCCCGCCGGGGCCACCGGTCAGCCGCCGGACCCCGCCCGCGGGGCGGCACAGCCCCACCGGCGCACACCCCGGGACGCGGGCCCGCGAGCGGTACCCCGTTTCACCGCGGACCCGCGCGCCTCGGGTGCCGGCCGGCGTCCGGCTGCTGTCCTGGGCGCCATGTTGTACGTACGAATGACCGCCCGGCGCCCGGACGAGGCGCACCGGACCGCGACGCCGCTGGAGCTGTTCTTCGACCTCTGCTTCGTCGTCGCGGTCGCCCAGGCCGGGGCACGGCTGGTCCACGCCTTGGCCGAGGGGCACTTCGGCGCCGGCATCACCGGCTACCTCTTCGTCTTCTTCGGGGTGTTCTGGGCCTGGCTCAACTTCTCCTGGTTCGCCTCCGCCTACGACTGCGACGACATCCCGTACCGGGTGGCGACCCTGGTCCAGATCGCCGGCGTGCTGATCTACGCGGCCGGGGTGCCGCGGGCCTTCGACGCCCAGGACTGGACCGTGGCGGTCTTCGGCTACGTGGTGATGCGCATCGCGCTGACCGCGCAGTGGTTGCGCGCCGCCGCGGGCGAGAGCGGACCGGCCCGGCGCTCGGCACTGATGTACGCCGCCGGTCTGGTGGTGTGCCAGGCGGGTTGGATCGCCCTGCTCGCGGCTCCCGCGGGCGCACGGCGCTGGCTGTTCCTGGTGCTGGTGGCCGCCGAGCTCTCCGTCCCGTTGATCGCCGAGAGGCGTCACCAGACGGCCTGGCACCCGCACCACATCGTGGAGCGGTACGGCCTGTTCACGCTGATCGTCCTCGGCGAGACGGTGTCGGCGAGCACCGTCGCCGTACAGTCCGCCCTCGACGAGCAGGAGGCTCTGGGCGTGCTGCTGCCGATCGCGGCCGGCGGCCTGCTGATCGTCTTCTCCGCCTGGTGGATCTACTTCGCGGTTCCCGCCCACGAGCGGCTGTCCGGCAACCGCCAGGCGATCCCCTGGGGTTACGGGCACTACGTGATCCTCGGTGCGGCGGCGGCCGTCGGCGCCGGGATGGAAGTGGCGGTCGAGCAGGCGGTGGGCAAGGCCCACATCTCGCAGCTGGCGGCGAATCTGACGGTCACCGTACCCACCGCCCTGTATCTGGTCGCCGTCTGGTTCCTGCACGCCCGCCACTTCAAGCGCACGACGGCCCAGCAACTGCTGCTGCCGCTCTCCGCGCTGGCGATCCTGGCCTGCTCCTGGAGCGGGGAGGACGCGGTGCTGTGGGCCGGCCTGGTCATGGGGGCCTCGGTGGCGGTGGGCGTGACCTTGACCGAGCGGACGCGTTCTGGTGCGTGAGTACAGACGGTCGGGGGCGGCACGGCGACTGCGCCGACGACGAGGAAGAAGGTGCGGGCCATGACAGTCCCGGCACAGCGGTACGCGGACCGGCCCGGGCAGGAGCTGGCCGATCCGGCCTTCTGGCAACTGCCCCCCGATGACCGCCTGGCCGCTTTCGCCCGGCTGCGGGCGCTGGACGCCCCGGTGTTCGTCCCCGAGGGCCGGGGGCGCGGCCACTGGGCGCTGGTACGGCACGCGGACGTGCAGGAGGCGAGCCGGCTGCCGAAGGTGTTCGCCAGCGCGCCCGGGGTCACCACCCCGGAACCGGCCCGCTGGGTGCGGGCACTGTTCGGGGACTCCATGGTCAATCTGGACGGGCCGGACCACGCGCAGCTGCGGAAGATCGTGCAGCGCGCCTTCACGCCCCGGCTGCTGGCCGCGGCCGAGGCGGACATCCACGCGGTGGCGGCCCGGATCGTGGACGACGTACTGGCGCACCGGCCCGACGAGTTCGTCTCGGCCGTGGCTTCCCGGCTGCCCCTGGAGGTCATCTGCAACATGATGGGCATCCCGGAGCGCTACCGGCCGGAGATCGCCGACCGGGTCAACCACGCCTCCGAGAACATCGGGGTCGAGCGCGGCCTGGCGGCCCGGCTGCGGATGCCCGGCCGGGGGCTGCGGGCGCTGGCCCGGATGCAGCGGATGGTCGCGGGCATCGGGCGCGAGCGGCGCAGGAACCCTCAGGACGACCTGATCTCCGCGCTGATCTGCGCGAACGTGGACGGCCAGGCGCTCGGGGCGCGGCAGCTGGGCGCGTTCTTCTCGCTGTTGATGGTGGCGGGGGTGGAGACCACCCGCAACGCCATCACGCACGGCCTGACCCTGCTCACCGACTTCCCCGACCAACGCGGCCTGCTGCTCGGCGACTTCGAGACGTACGCCGACGGGGCGGTGGACGAGATGGTCCGCCACTCGACGCCGATCATCCAGTTCCGCCGGACGGTGATCGCCGAACACCGGCTGGGCGGCCACCTGTTCCGGCCGGGCGACAAGGTGGTGCTGTACTACGCCTCCGCCAACCGTGACGAGGCCGTCTTCCCCGACCCGGACGCCTTCGACATCACCCGCTCGCCCAACCCGCACCTGGGGTTCGGGGGCGGCGGCCCGCACTTCTGCCTGGGCGCGCATCTGGCCCGGGTGGAGATGAAAGCGCTGTTCCGGGAGCTCCTGACCCGGCCGGTGGGGCTGCGGGCGGCGGGCCTGCCCGATCTGGCGGGCTCCAGCTTCGACAACCGGGTCCGCTCGCTCCGGTTCTCCTTCGACCAGCCCTGACGAGAGGGCGGTTCGAAGCGGTGCGGCGGGTGCCGGCCGCCGGGCGGGCTGGGGGCCCGGCGGCCGGAGAAAGGTGCGCCGGGCTACTGGCGCAGGCTCTGCACCGTGATGACGCAGTGGGCGCTGCTGGTCAGCACCGCCTCGTCACCCGCGAACGCCTGGAGCAGCTCCGGGCTCACCGGCCGGCCCGGGACGGCCTCGGGCCAGGCGGTGGTGGCGAAGAGGAAGTACGCCTGCCCGCTCTCGCCGGCCGCCGTCACCCACTCGTCGGGGGCGGTGCAGGTGGCGTTCAGGCCGGGCAGGGTGAGCGCGACCTGGTTGCCCGCCAGCAGGATCTTCACCGCGAAGGTGGAGGGGCTGCGGGTGCCGTCCATGACCACGTCGCCGATGGGCAGCCCGATCTCCTCCAGCAGCCCGCGGGCGGCCGCCTCACCGGCCTCCTTGCCCTTCGGGCCGTCGCCGAGGGTGTAGGCGAGGAGGTAGGGGATGTCGTGGCCTTCGGAGGGGTCGCCGATCCAGGCGAGCACCGAGAGGGTGCCGAGTTCGGACCGGTCGATTTCGGCTTGGGTTGAAGTCATGCGCCGCACCTTAGTGCTCTCTCCCACGGCCCTTTCACGGCCTTTCACCCGCGCGGGCTACGACGCCGCTAGACCGCCCAGAATCCCCCGCCGGAATTCGCCTGGATGTTCGCGTCCTGGTACTGGAGCCGTACGACGCGCACCTTTTCCGGGATTTCGAACACCACCCACCCTTCGGCCCGTTCGCCGACCGCGAGGGAATCGAAGACGAGCGGTTTGCCCGTCGTCAGTTCACCGGTGGGCACCACCGCGTGCCGGCCGCCTGCACTGTCGTACGCCCACATGCGCCCGAGCGCCCCGTACGAAGCGCCGCCCACGTTGACGAACGACATCGAGGCGGCCGCCCAGCGCGTCCCGGCGGCCGGCGCGAAGTTCTTGTCGACGCTGACGGCCGGGTCCACGTACGCGTTCAGCACCACCTGGAGGTGACGGCCCACCTGGCGCCCCCGCACCCGTACGGACTCACCCACATGAGCGTCCTTCGCGGCGCCGGCCTGGGCCTGCGCGCCGGACCCGGCCGGATCCTCACCGGCGCCGGGCGCCCCGTCGTCCACCGGGACCCCGGGCGCCGCCGCGGGGGCCGGGGCCTCCCCCGCGGGCGCGCTCTGGCAGGCGGTGGCACCGAACAGCAGGCAGGGCAGGAGGGCGGCGACGGCGAGGGCGGAAGCGGAGTGGCTGCGCATACGGGATCCCTTCGGGGATCTTCGGGGATGTATTCCGGCCAGTTTCACGCGGCCGGGCGGGAAATTGCACACACCGACACGAGCCGGCGAAGCACATCGGCGCCCGACTGCCAGCACAATGCGTTCCGGCGGAATTCCGCCACCCACATCCACCTGGAGGAATGATGGCCCTGACCGGCCCCCGAATGGCTCTGTCCGCGTTCTCCGCACTGGCCGCCGCAGCGGTATGCGCCACCCCGGCCACCGCCACCTCTTACGACAATTCGATTTCCGTACGCCCGTACGCCCACATCACGCCGGAGGGCACGATCACCCTTTCCGGGACGTACGTCTGCAACGACCCCTCACCCGCGGGGGCGGTGCAGCTGATGACCGTGGTCGTCCAGGACTCGGTCCGCCTCGGCGGCAACGCGGACGAGGAGCCCGTCTGCGACGGCGCGGAGCACAGCTGGCACAGCCACGCCAGGCTCGCCTGGACCCCCGGCCTGCACGCCGGTGAGGCGGGCGTCGAGGCGCGGCTCCAGCGGGTCAACCGGGCCGGCGGCATCATGCCGAAGTCGGTCGACACCCTGGCGGAGGACGTCCACGGCGCCGAGGTGGTCGACCACCGGTGACCGGGGCCGAGAGCCCGGCAGGTATAGCGCCGGCCCCTCCGGTAGCCGCCGCTACCGGGAGGGACGGCCGCGGCCGGGTCATACGCGAGGCCGTCGGCAACGGGCCGACGGCGACGGCGTCCTCCCGCGAGCCGGGCCGTCAGCGGCAACGGGGTGCGGCGCCGGTCATCGACATGAAGGCGACCGTCTGGCAGCCCGGCTCCGCGTGCGGGCGGCCCGTCGTCCAGTCCACGACGGCCGGGACGCCGGCCAGCAGCAGGAGCAGTGCGAGGATCCCGGTGGCGGCACGCCCGTTCAGGCGGCGCACGTCACGGTCCCCGCGTCACACGTCGGTTCCATGGCCGCATCATCACCCCACACCCCGAACCGCACAACCTGTGACATTCCCGTCACTTTCCGCCGTGGGGCACGCCCGTCGCCTCGAACTCGCACCAGACGGCCTTCCCCTCGCCCCGGGACTCCACCCCCCAGTGCGAGGCCAGCGCGTCCACCAGCAGCAGCCCGCGCCCGGTGGTCGCCGACTCCCCCGGGGTGCGCCGGCGCGGCCACACGCTGGAGCGGTCCTTGACCCACAGCCGGATCCGCCGGACCGGCTCGGGCAGCACCTCCATCGTCAGCACGGCCCCGCCGTCGGTGTGCAGCAGGGCGTTGACCAGCAGCTCCCCGGCCGCCAGCTCCACGTCGTCGGCGAGCTCCGGCATGCCCCAGTCGCGCAGCGCCTGCCGCAGGGCGTAGCGGGCCTCCGAGAGGCCTTCCGGGTCGGCCTGGTGGATGTACTGGTGGATCCGGGGAGCGCGGTGCGTGCCCGGGTCGGGGGCCCGGCGCAGCACCAGCAGGGCCACGTCGTCCCCGGAGCCCCAGCGCTCCCAGAGCCGGTCCGAGAGGTGGTCGGCGAGGGCACCGGCGTCCTCGGGGCCGCTGCGCACCGCGTGGGCGAGCGCCTCCATGCCCTGCGTGATGGCGGTCCCGGGTTCCTCCACGAGCCCGTCGGTGCACAGCACGAGCGTCTCTCCGGGCACCAGGTCGAGGCGGGTCTCGGGGAACTCCTCCTGCTCGAACACCGAAGCCAGTCCGAGCGGCAGGCCGCCGCGCACGTTGGGCCAGCCGGTTCGGCCGTCGGTGTGCCGGATCAGCGGTCCGAGGTGGCCCGCGCGGACCGCCCGTACGCCTCCCGTCTCCAGGTCCACCTGCGCGTACATGCAGGTCGCGAAGCGTTCGGTGTCGAGCTCGGCGAGGAAGCGCGAGGCCCTGGCGAGCACCGTGGACGGGGGGTGCCCCTCGCCCGCGTAGGCCCGCAGCGCGATCCTCAGCTGGCCCATGATGGCCGCCGCGTGCGTGTCGTGGCCCTGTACGTCGCCCACCACGATGCCGACCCGGTCGCGGGGCAGCGCGATCACGTCGTACCAGTCCCCGCCGACCTCGCGCCCGCTCCAGGCCGAGTGGTAGCGCACGGCGATCTCCCCGCCGCTGATCCCGGGGATGCGGCGGGGCAGCATCGCGGCCTGGAGGCCGGTGGCGAACTCCCGCTCCTGGTCGAAGAGCAGGGCCCGCTGGAGCGACTGGGCCACGATGCCGGCCAGGCCCAGGCACAGGTTGCGTTCCTCGGGGCTGAACTCGCTGCGCCGCCGGTAGAACAGCACCAGCCCGCCGATCGCCTTGGCCTGCGCGATCAGCGGGAGGTAGGCGGCCGCGTCGTACGGGATCCGGGCGAGGTAGTCCGCGAGCAGCGGGAACTCGGCCGCGAGGTCGGTGAGCGAGGTGACGAAGCGCGCCTCCCGGGTGACCACCGCGTGCGAGAGCGGCAGCGAACCGTCCAGCCGGGTGAACTGCCGCTCGCTGAGGATCTCCAGGCTCTCCCCGCTCAACGCGATGATCTTGATGGCGTCGTTCTCGACCAGCCCCAGCGCCAGCCCGTCCGCGCCGAGCCGCTCCAGCGCGCCCGCGCCGGTCAGGCTGGCCGTCACGTCGTCCACGGTCACCGCCCGGGACAGGGCCTCCGTGGTGCGCTGCACGATGGTCGCCTGGTGGGCGCGGGCCGTCTCCAGTTTCCGCAGGGCGGTCAGCTGGGCGAGTTCGGCCGTCGCGTCCCGGACGATCCCGATGATCCGTACGGGCCTGCCGCCCGCATCGCGCAGCACCCGGCCCTGCGTGTGCGTCCACTGGTCGCGGCCGTCGCGCCGGCGCACCGTGAAGTACGCGCCGTACGTCTCCTCCCCGCTGTCCAGGACGCCCTGCACGGTGTCCGCGAGGCGCGCGCTGTCATCGGCCGGGATCCGCAGCCCGAGGCCTTCCGGGGTGTCGTGGAACTCCGCCCGCTCCAGGTCGAAGACGGTCAGGCCGGCGTCGTCCAGCACCAGCACCCCGGTGCCCAGGTTCCAGTCGAAGCTGCCCATACCGTTCAGGGCGAGCCGTTCCCCGGGCCCGGTCAGGGGCTCCCGTGATGCCGGGCCGTCCGGCCCGGGTCCGTCGGATCGCTCCGCCGCTGCCAAGAGACTCACACCACCTAACGGCCCGGCCAGCACGGCTGGGAGATCAGCCGCTCCCACTCCTCGTCAGGATGCCCCGGAAGGGTCCGCCCGGCCTCTCGCCAGCGCGAGAGGAGGGCGAGGTAGATCGTGTGCTGCTCGCCGGACGCGAAACCGGAACCGAATCCGGGGCCGGGGCCGGGGCCGAATCCGGGGCCGGAACCGGGGCCGAATCCGGGGCCGGAACCGGAACCGAATCCGGGGCCGGGGCCCGGGGCGGGCCCGGCCGGGGGCTGCTCCCCGCGGCTCGCCGGAATGCGTACCCAGCCACGGCCGCCGCCCTGTGCTCGCTCCGCGCCCATCACGACCCCTTCTCAGCGCACCGACGTCGCTCACCGCAGATACGTCTTGGGATACCCCGCGGGCGCCCGGTCGACCCCGGTCCCGCCGGGGGAGCCCGGCAGCGCGCCCCGGCCGCCGAGGCGCTCCAGGACTCCCTTGACCAGTCTCCCCGCCGTGAAGCCGGCGCCGTGCACGAATCGCATGGAAGGGCCGAACGAGGGAGCGGTCAGCAGCCCCGCGAAGAACAGGCCGGGCCACGAGGACTCGAAACGCGGGCCCAGCTCGGGCGTGCCGCCGTCGCCCACGGTCGCCAGCGCGGCCCGCAGCCCTGCGTCCAGCAGCTCCAGCCGGCGCAGCTCCGGGGCGAAACCGGTGGCCGCGATGACGTGCGCGACGTCCAGGACGACGGACTCCCCGGCCGCCGTCGTCAGCCCCAGCCGGGTCCGCTCGCCGACGGCGACCGCCCGGTGCAGGTGGTGCCCGAGCAGTACGGGGACCCGCTGCTCGAAGCGGTCCCTCAGCCACCACGCCCCGGCCGGCCCCAGCGCGGTGGCGGCGATCCGCTCCCGGGTGGCCGCGGGCAGCCGCCGTACCGCCCAGGGCAGCTCCGACCACACCCAGCTGCGCCAGCCGGTGCCCAGACCGCTGTGCGGGTCGCGCAGGGCGCGGGTCAGGGGCCGCTCCAGCGGCTGGGGGACGGTGTTCCAGTCCAGCCGCCGGCGCCGGGCCACCAGGCACGGCCGGGCCCCCGCCTCGGCCAGCAGCGCGGCGGTCTCCAGGGCCGCCTGCCCGGCGCCGAGGACGGCGACCTCGCGGCCGGCGAAACGGGTGAGGTCGCGGTGGCCGCTGCTGTGCGAGCAGTGACCGGGCGGCAGGTCGCGCAGTGCCGCGGGGAGGTTCACGAACGGCATGACCCCGACGGCGAGCGCGACCGTACGGGTGAGCAGCGGCGGCCCCTCCGCGGTCCTGACCACGAAGCCGTCGCCGCGCGGGGCCACCTCGGTGACGGTGACCTCCTCCACCTCGGGACCGCCGGCGTGCCGGGCGAACCAGAGCCCGTACGCGCTGAACGTGCGGATCGGCAGCGGGCTGCCGTGCTCGGCGGCCAGCCCCCGGGTGGCGCAGTAGTCCGCGAGGGTGTGCCGCCCCGCGGGCGCGGACAGGTTCGAGGACCAGGGCTCCGACTTGAGGTACATGCCCGCGGGCATGTGGTCCCGCCACGACGCCATGGGCCGTCCCAGGACCCGTACTCCGAGCCCGGCGGCCGCCGCGTGCGCGGCGATCGACAGCCCGTACGGTCCCGCGCCGACCACCACGAGATCGTCCATCCGCGTCATCGCTGTCCTTCCCGTCCCATGGATGCCCGGCCGCGCCCTGGTGCGAGCGGCCCTCGCCCCGGCCGCCGGAACCCTCCGCGCGGCCCGGCGGGCGGCGCGGGAGGGTCCGGCGGACTCACCGGGTCACCGGATCACCGCGTCACCAGCTCGTCCGGTTCCGCCGGCGCCTCCGGCGGCGCGGCGCTGCGGGGCGACGAGCCGCCCGAGGCGGCCGGAGGCTGCTGCCGACCCCGCTGGCGGGGCGCGCGGACCACCATCCGGGCGGTGCGCCGGCCCCGCGCGGGAACCCCGCGCAGCACCCGTGCGCCCTTCTCCGCGCCCCGCCCGAGGAACGCGGCCAGCATCGCCAGGAACGGCGCCAGGTCGTCGGCGGCGAACCAGGCCGCCTCCACCCGGCCGGACCGCGGCGCGACCGGGCCGGCCGTCGCCGTGCCCCGGCCGGCGCGCGGGCCGAACGGCAGGCGACGGCCCCGTACGGCCGCCAGCAGCGCGTAGTTCTCCGCGAGGAACACCCGGCCGGGACCGCCCGACGGCTGCGGTACCCGTTGCCCCGTCAGATCCATGTACATCGCCTGCACCACGTCCAGCCCGCTCGCGTCGGTGAACAGCCGGAACTGCGCTCCGGGACGCGGGTTGAAGTCCACCAGCCGGAAGCAGCCCCGCTCGTCGCGGCGGAAGTCGAGGTCCAAGATGCCCTGGTAGCCGAGCCGTTCGGCGAGCCGCAGCCCCGCCTCCTCCACCGCCGGGTCCGGCAGCCACCGCCCCACCGCCGTCAGCCCCGTCCGCACCGGCCAGGACAGCTCCTTGCGGCCCGAGCCGACCAGCAGCGGGTGGCCGTCCCGGCCGAAGGCGCCGTGGAAGAACCAGTCCGTGTCCGTACCGGCCGGCAGGAACCGCTGGAGCAGCAGCCGGCTCCCCGCCTCCGCCGAGCGCTCGTACAGCCGACGCGCCTCGGCGGCGCAGTGCAGCAGCGTGGTGCTCCGCAGCCCGGCGCCCGAGGGCAGCAGCCACGGCCGGCTCCACTTCGCCACCACCGGCAGGCCCAGCCGCCACGCGGCCTCCGCGGCCTCGGTCGCGCTCGCCGGGATCACCGTCTCCGGGTGCGGGATGTCCCAGCGCGCGCACAGCCGGGACAGCTCCGCCTTGTCGGCCACCCGGGCGGGCAGGCCGTCGGGCTGATGGGGGATCCGGTAACGCCCGGTCAGCATCGGCGCCATCCGCGACACGGCGATGGCGCTCAGGTCGTCCATCGCGACCAGCACCGCCGGCCGCCCGATCCGCTCGGACACCCCGACGAGGCACTCCAGCAACGCCTCCGGTGCCTGCGGATCCAGCCCTCCCTCGGGCCCCGGATGCGCGGCGCGCAGGTACCGCGAACGTCCCATGGGACCTCCCCCGGCCTCGACGACGGCATGGACCTCCACGCCCCTGCGGCCAAGGGATCTGACGGCGCCGAGGGTTCCGTGGTGGAACGGATTGCGATCGAGTCTGAGCAGTACGGCGGGCACATGGTTGGCGAACGCGTGCATGGCAGCGGTGTCTTTCACCTAGTCGGACCAAGCGGGAATGGTACGCACCTGCGAATGGCCTACTGATGGGTCATCGGACAGGCCATTCGTCGGATGTGATGTCTAACGTCGTTGGTGACCGCACCGGTTCAGGAAGCTCGGGAGATGCCATGCGCAGACCACACCGCCGACTGGCGAGCACCTGCATCGGTACGGTCACGGCCGGACTCCTCGCATCCGGCGCGGCTCTGGCGGCGCCGGAACCGCAGCCGCCGTCCGGCTCCGGTTCCGGCGCCGACATCGCCATGGGCGCCTACCTCGACTTCGGGCCGCCCGGTGTCGCGCGGATCCCGTACCTGTCGCGCTGGCTGGGCGGCAAGGAGATCCGGGTCGGGCACACCTATCTGCCCGGCGACCGGTGGGCCGGGATCGAGGGCTCCGTGGACTTCCTGGAGGACTGGGCCGAGTGGCGCCAGGCCCGCGACGACCGGATGTTCGTGCTCAACGTGCCCATGCAGGCCCGCAACGAGGACCGGGTGTCGGACTGGCAGGTGGCCCGGCTGATCGCCGCCGGTGCGCGGGGCGAGTACGACGGCCACTTCCGCAAGCTCGCCGAGAGGCTGGTGGACCTGGGCGTGCCGGACACCGTCATCGTGCTCGGGTGGGAGATGAACGGGGCCACGTACACCCACCGCTGCGGTCCCGACCCGGACAGGTGGAAGGCGTACTGGAGGCGCGTGGTCAACACGATGCGCTCCGTGCCCGGACAGAAGTTCAAGTTCGATTTCGCCCCGAACCGGGGTTCGGACGCGATCGGCTGGACCCGGTGCTACCCGGGTGACGACGTGGTCGACGTCATCGGGATGGATTCGTACGACCAGGGCCCCGGCCGGACGTTCGACGAGCAGATCAGCCAGTCGTACGGGCTCCAGCAGCACGTCGACTTCGCGAAAGCACACGGCAAGCCGATCTCGTACCCGGAGTGGGGGCTGTTCCGGCGCGGGGACAATCCCGAGTACGTACGGCGCATGCTCAAGTGGATCGAGCAGCACAAGCCGCTCTACCACACCATCACGGACTACTGCCCGCACGGCGTGTGGCAGTGCAAGGCGAACCCGCGGTCGGCCCAGGCGTTCCGTACCGCGCTGACCCCGCGCAAGCCGGACCCGGTCACCCCGACGCCCGTCGTCCCGACGCCGCCCGTGGTCCCGACGCCGCCGGTGGTCCCGACCCCACCGGTCGTCCCGACGCCACCGGTCGTCCCGACGCCGCCCGCGGTCCCGACGCCGCCGGTCGTGCCCAGCCCCAGCCTGCCGGCACCCGTCGCGTCCGAACCGGTGGCGCCGAGCCCACAGGTCCCGTCGCCGAAGCCCACTCCGACTCCCACGCCCACACCCACTCCCACGCCCACACCCGCCTCCCCCACTCCCGAGGCGCCGGTGTCCGAGAGCCCGGTCCCGCTGCCGAGCACACCGGATCCGGCCCCGGCGAGCCCCTCGGTCCCGCCGGTCGACCCCGTCGTCCCCGACCCGGTGCCCGTCCCGGTCCCCGTGCCGTCGCCCACACCCGAGCCCACGCCGACACCCACGCCGACACCCACGCCCGCCCCCTCCGTCGTGCCGAGTCCGCTGGTGCCCGTCGCGCCCCACCTCCCCGTGGTGCCGCCCAAGCCGAAGCCGCCCGGCACGAACAGCACCCAGTGGTGCGTGCCGATCAACTTCGGCGAGTGGCTGTCCAAGCTCGTCGGCAACCAGGCCGTCTGCATCAAGATCGACTGGAGCAAGGGCTCGCTCTGGCCGTTCTAGCCGCCGGCCCCGGCTCCGGCTCCGGCCGGGGCACCGGCACGGTCGCGGGCGCGTCCCTCCCGTCATCGCACCCGCAGTTCGTTCAGCCGCGCCCGCCAGTCCCTGGCGGCCGGCAGCGCCTCGCGCAACGCGTCCACCGCCCGCTCGCGCCCCGTCAGCTGCGACTCGTGCAGCCGCAGCAGGGGCGCGAGCGCGTTCGTGGACAGCAGGAGCCGCTGGTTGACGACCGTCTCGGGCCGCCAGTGGTTCTTGTACGGCTCGTTGCCGCGCAGGAAACTCACCACCGGGCGGCCCTCGGCGAGGGCGCGGCCGGTCTCGTAGCGCAGCAGCAGGGTGGCGATGTCCACCTTCCGGTTGCGCAGGTCCGGATCGGCCCCGTACAGGTAGCCGCCGCTCAGCGCCGCCGACAGCAGCGTGACGTTGGCGGCCACCACCTTCCCGTCCAGCCGGAACTCCGTCAGCCGGCCCTCGCCCGCCCGGACCATCCGCCGGGTCGCCCGCGTGAGGTGCTCGGCGAAGCGCGGCTTGAGGTGCTCGGGGGTGACCCCGCGCCCGCGCCACTGCTTCTCGTGCAGCCGCAGCAGCGTCCGCACCGCCCCCGGTACTTCCCGTTCGGTGACCTCGTGCTCCTCGATCCCGGCGGCGTCGGTCTTGCGCAGCTTGGCCCGGACCCGCTGCGCCCCGGACGCGGGCATGCGCTTGACCAGCTCGTCGAAGGGCATGGTCGGCAGCTCCATGCAGGTGGAGTCGGCCAGCTTGGCGCGGGCACCGGGCCAGGCCTCGAAGACGGCTTCGGCCGCGGCGCCGGGCCTGACCTCGCGCAGGTCCACGACGGCGCCGCGGGCGGCCCGGTGCAGGCCCTGGGCCAGCGCCGGGACGACCTGGTCGGCGTGGCCGGGGGCCACGAGCACGTCGAAGTAGTCGGTGATCCCGCCGCCGAGCGGCACCAGCAGCGGCAACGGCCGGTGCACGAGCGTCAGGGCGGCCGCGCCGACCAGTTCCTCCCCGCGCCGTACGACGAGCAGCCGCAGCCTGCCCTCACGGCCGTACGACAGCCACCAGGAGTGCAGCCAGGCGTGGCTCTGGAAGGGGGTGGCGGTGGGGCAGGCGCGCAGGAGCCGGTTCCATTCCTCCTCCAGCGCGGCGAACTGCCGGGGGTCGCGGCACAGCGTCACCGACAGGGCCCCGGTGCGGCCCGCAGTCATCGCACGGGCTCCTTCTCCTTGGCCGGGGCGGGCTCGCCCTGCGCGGGCAGCGAGGCGTACTCCTCCACCACGGTCTCCTCCGCGGCGGCCCCGTCCACGACCGCCCCTTCCACGGCCCCCTCGGCGGCGGGCGTCCCGCGGCGGCGCCGGGCGGGAGCGGCGAGCAGCCACAGCCCGCCGATCAGGCCGCCGGCGCACATGCCGACGGCGCCGCTGACGGGTGCGGACGGGGAGGCGGGGTCGGCCGGTGCGACGGCCTGGTTGAACAGGATCAACTGGACGCCGGTGTTCTTGGCGGCCTGATTGCTGCTCAGGGAAAGTGCGTCGGCAACGGCGTTGGCGATGTCGGCGGCCTCCGACGGGCTCTTGGAGGTGCCGGTGATGGCGATCATCGGTGAGTCGGGCGAGGTCTCCGCACGCACCTGCGTCCGCAGCTGCCGGGCGCCGATGCCCGCGCGGGGCTGGGCGTAGGCGAGGGTGGAGCTGCTGGTGGCGATGCGGGCGTAGGCCTGGGCGAAGCCGAGCGCGGTGGCGGGCTCGGTGGTCTCGTTGGGGACGGCGACGACGTAGCTGGTGGCGGCGTACTCGGGCGCCTTGAGCACCCCGTACGCCCCGCCCGCGGCCAGCCCCAGCAGCGCGCAGGCGGGCAACGGCCACCATGCGGGCGGGCGCGGGACGCGGATCCGGCGGCGGTGGTCGGACTTCTTCTTCTGATCGGCGGTGTCGGCCATGTGCGTGCTCGCTTCCTGAGTGGAGGGGACTTCCTTCGGCCCCCGGACGGGGACCCTTGCGGGAGGACTACTCACCGGACGTGACGGCCGGCGCGTGAGGCGAACCCGGCCCCGTGGGGGCGCCCGCGGCGGCCGCCGGGGGAGTCCGGGGCGCGGGGCCCGGGGCGGCGCCCCGGCCGTCCCGCCCGGCGGGCCGGGGCAGCTCCGGCCCCTCGGGAGCCGGGCCGCGGCCCCGCCCCGGCAGGACCGTGTCGTAGACCGCGAGAAGCCGCTGCGCACTTCCCGCGATGTCGTACCGCCGCACCACCGGGGGTACCGGCAGGCGCCGCACGCCCGCCTCCATGTGTCCCCGCAGGGCCGCGACCAGCTCCTCCGTGCCCGTCCCGATCCGCCGCGCCCCCGGCGCCTGCGCCGCCGGAAGGTCGTCGATCGCCGGGCAGGTGACGTGGAGCACCGGCAGGCCCGCCGCCAGCGCCTCGACCACGGCCAGCCCGAACGCCTCCTCCCGCGAGGGCGACACGAACACGTCCATCGCCGCCAGCAGCGCCGCGACCCCGGGCGTGCGCCCGTCCGCGCCGTCCCCCAGCGGGTCCCGCTCCCCCACCAGGTGGATCCGGCCCTGCGCCCCGAGTTCCCCGGCGAGCCGCCGCAGCGCGGACCGCTGCGGACCGTCCCCGGCCAGCACCAGGTGTGCTCCCGGCACCGCCGCCACGGCCCGCACCAGCACGTCGAAGCGCTTCCCCGGCACCAACCGGCCGACCCCGCCCACCACGAACGCCCGCTCGGGCAGCCCGGTCCGGGCCCGCGTGGAGCGCCGTACGTCCTCGTCGAAGCGGAACCGTGCGGCCTCGATCCCGTTCGGTACGACGTGCACCCGCCCGGCCGGCACCCCCCAGGCCTCCAGCCGGGCCGCCACCGTCTCCGAGACGGCCACCGTCGCCGCGCCGAGCCGCTCTCCGGCCAGGTACAGCGCCCGTACCCCGCCCGACAGCGGTCGGCCCTCGATCTCGGCCGCGCCCAGGGAGTGTTCCGTGGCGACGATCGCCCGGACCCCCGCGAGCCGGGCCGCGAGCCGCCCGTACAGGCAGGCCCGGTACAGGTGGGTGTGGACCAGGTCGTACCGGCCGCGCCGGATGAACCGCACCAGCTTCGGCAGCGCGGCCAGGTCCCGGTTGCCCTTCATGGCGAGGTGTACGACCCGGACCCCGTCGGCCCGCAGCCCCTCGGCGACCGGTCCCGGGTTGGTCAGCGTCAGGACGTCGCAGTGCATCGGCATGTGCCGCAGCAGCAGCCGCAGTTGCTGTTCGGCGCCGCCCACGCCCAGCCCCGTGATGATGTGCAGCGCCTTCACCAGCGCACCCCGCGCACCAGCTGCCGGCCCTGGTGGCGCAGCTGCTTGACGCGCAGCCGGGCCCCGCCGTCGGCCTGGCTGACGTGCGTGCGCGGCATGGCGTGCCGCCCCGCGAGCCGGCCGGGGTCGATGGCGCACGCGTACCGGTACCCGGCGGCCGCGGTCGCCTCCACGACCCGGGGGTCGAGGTGCCCGTACGGGTAGCAGAACCCCTCGGGCAGGGTCCCGGTCAGCTCGCGGATCAGCTCGCGGCTGCCCCGCAGCTCCTGCTGGAGCACGTCGTCGGGCGTGGCGGTGAGGTCCTGGTGCAGCAGCCCGTGAGAGCCGATCTCCTGTCCCGAGGCGGCGACTTCGCGGATGCCTTCGGCGGTGAGCAGCGGCTTGCGCGGTCCGAGCGGGTCCCACACGTTGTCGACGCCGAGCCGCCCGGGCAGTACGAACAGGGTGGAGGTGCAGTCGTAGCGGCGCAGCAGGGGCAGCGCCCGGGTCAGGAAGTCGGTGTAGCCGTCGTCGAAGGTGAGCCCGACGAGCCCGGCGTCCCGCCCGGCGTCGCGGGCCCGCAGCAGTTCGCCGACGGACACCCCGCGCAGGCCCCGGGAGCGCAGCCACAGCAGCTGGGCCTCCAGGGCGCCCGGCGTGACGGTGATGCCGTACGGGTCCTCGGCGGGGTCGGTGAACTCGGCGACCGAGTGGTACATCAGGATCCACGGGGACGGGGTGCGACGGGGTGGTACCACCGTGGCGGCGGGCGCCGTGTCGGTGTCAGCGGGCATGACGGAACCTCTGGGTGAGCTGGGAGGTGAGCTGGCTGATCTGTTCGGGCAGGGCGGTGATCTCCAGTGCCCGCATGGCCATCCCGGTGGCCCCGAACATGGCCGGGACGAGCAGGCAGCCGAGCGCGGCGCTGAGCAGCGGGTCGGGGATCATCGGTCCGGCGATCCACCCCGTGGTGCAGGCGGCGAAGGCGGCGACGGCGAGCCGGCCGATGCTGACGGCTACCCGGCGGACCTGGATGGGGACGATCCGAGAGCCGAGTCCGGTGAGGAGGAGGGCGGCGGTGGCGGTGATGCCGGCGGCGTTGGCGGCGGCGATCCCGTACGTGCCCCACCAGCCGACGGCGAAGGCACCGGCCACGACGTTGACGAGGAGCCCGGCGCCCATGGCGAGCGCGGGGAACCAGGTGGGCCGGTCGGTCGAGAAGAAGGGCCTGCTCAGCGCCCCGACGAGGCAGTGCCCCAGCAGCCCGAGGCCGTAGACGCGCATGACGGAGGCGGTGGCCTGGGTGTCGTGGTGGGTGAACGCCCCGCGTTCGAAGAGGACCTGGATGATCTGGGGCGCGTAGCCGATGACGAAGGCGGTGCCCATCAGCACGGCGAGCGAGGCGAGTGCCAGGTCCTGTTCCACGCGCCGGCGGGCCTTCTCGCGCTCGCCGCCGGCCATGGCCTGGGCGACGACGGGGAAGGTGACGGTGCAGATCATCAAGGAGAGCACCATCGGCATCTGCGCGACCTTCTGCGCGTAGTTGAGGTGCGAGATGGCGCCGGGCGGCAGGGAGGCGGCGAGGAAGCGTTCGACGAGCACCTGCGACTGGCGGAACACGGCGAAGAAGATGACCGGGGCGATCAGCCCGAAGGCGATCAGCGTCGGCCGGTCGCGGTCGCGCTCGCTGCGGTGGGCCGCCTTCACGCGGCCCGGTCCGAAGCCCACGTTGCGAAGGAACGCGGGGAGCTGGACGAGGACCATGAGCGCCCCGCCGACGGCGACCCCGGCGGCCGCCGCGCGCACCCCCCACAGGGCGTGCAGCGCGACCATCGTGCCGATGATGCCGACGTTGTACGAGACGTAGATCGCGGCGGGTGGCAGGAACGAGCGGTGCGCGCGCAGCGCGGCGCTGAAATACCCGGCGACGCCGAAGGTGAGGACGGTGAGCGCGGTCATCCGGGTGCACTGGACGGCGAGTTCGGGGTCGGGCAGGCCGGGCGCGAGCACGCCCACGACGAGCGGCGCGGCGAGGACCAGTACGGAGGCGACGGCAGCCAGGAACACGGCGAGGCGGGGCAGGGTGGCTCCGACGAGCAGCCGTACGGGGTCCTGGCTACGGGCCTCCTTGCGGGTGCGCCCGGCCCGGCTGGCGGCCCGGCGGGCCAGCGCGTGGCTGAACGCGGGCACCATCAGCAGTGCCATGGCGTCCTCGATGAGCAGCGTGGAGGCCATCTCGGGGACGGTCCAGGCGATGAGGAAGGCGTCACTGTCGTGGCCGGCGCCGAAGAGGTGCGCGATGGTCTGGTCCCGTACGAGGCCGAACACCGCCCCCGCCGCGGTGAGTCCGGCGGTGACGGCGGCGGCCTTGGCCAGGAACCGCCCGAGCGGGGCCGGTCCGCCCCCGCCGCGCCGCGCGTCCTGCCCGGCCCCGTCGTCCGCCGCCGCGCCGGGGCCCGCCGGCCCGCTCCCGTCCGTGCCGGGCCCCGTCGTGTCCGGCGCGGGCGCCGTCGGCTCGGGGCGGGCGGCCCGGGCCGGGCGGACGCGCTCCCCGGGCGGCTCGGCGGGTGACGGGGCCGACGGGGGCTGGGGGTCGGGCGGACGGCCCGCGGCCCCGGCGAGGTCGGTCGCCGAGGCCGCGGGCCGCCACGGCGTCGTATCGGTCACCGGCCGGCCGGCCCCTCGGGGACGGGCCGGGCCGGGAGCACGGCGGCACCCCCGGGTCCGGAGGGCAGGGCCCACCACGCCGCCAGTCCGATGATCACTCCGGTCAGCACGGTCGACGGCCCCCCGATGTCGGCGTAGAGGAAGTCGGTCAGCTGCCACACGAGCAGTCCGACCGCGATCAGCCCGCAGTCGCGCAGGCCCCGTTCACCACCGGCCGCGTACCGGCGCAGGCCCGCGACCAGCAGCGCGGCCCAGCCGCCCGCCAGCGCCGTCAGCCCGATCAGTCCCTGCTCGCTCAGCACCAGCAGGTACATGTTGTGCGGCGACAGCAGCGGCTGCTTGACGAAGGCCTGGCCGGCGCCCGCGGTGTCGCTGCCCGAGGACAGCGCCAGCGAGGAGTGGCCGTCCCGGTTGGCCGGGAAGCCCTTGAGGCCCACCCCGGCGGCCGGCCGCTCCCGCCACATCGACTCGGCGGCGGCCCACATCGTGTACCGGTCGGTGACCGACTGGTCGGGGGCGTCGGAGACCTGGGTGATCGAGGTCAGCCGCTCGGTGACCATCTCGGAGCCGACCCCGAACCCGCCCACCAGCACCACGCCCACGGCTGCCAGCGCCACCACCACCTTGAGCGCCCGCCGGATCCCGGCGAGCACCATCACCAGGACCGCCGCACCGGCCGTCGCGATCCACGCGCCCCGGCTGAACGACAGCACCAGCGGCACCGTCAGCGCCGCGGCGCTGACGGTCGCGATCCGCCGGACCCGGCCGGGCAGCCCCGGCGCGAGGGCGGCAGCGGTCGCCACGACCAGCCCGTAGGCGACGACCGTGGCCATGCCCATGACGTCGCCGGGGCCGAAGGTGCCCACCGCCCGGATGTCCGCGCCCTGGTACGAGGCGCCGGTGTGGGTGACGAACTGGACGACGCCCCATGCGCCCTGTACCAGCGCCAGGACCACGAAGCAGGCCGCGGCCAGCCGGAACTCCCCGGCGTCCCGCACCAGCAGCACGATCGCCGCCGGGACCAGTACGAAGACCTGGAGGTAGCGCACGAACCCCGGCAGGGCCGCGTACGGGTCCCCCGCCGTCACCGTCGCCACCGCGAGCCCCACCGCGGGCAGCCCGAGGACGAGCGCGCCGAGCGGGCTCAGCGCCCGCACCCTGCCCTGCAGGGCCCGCAGCGCGCAGACGGCCACGAGCAGCAGGGAGGCGGCGTCGGCCGGCCCGACCTTGCCGGAGGTGCTCGCGTCCCCCGCGGGCAGCGGGGCGAGCAGCAGCAGGACGGTCGCGGCCAGCGGCAGCAGCGGCCAGTGCCGGCGCAGCAGCGGCCCGCTGTACGGGCGGCCCCGCGGGCGGGCGTGCGATGCGGCGAGGGTCATGCTCAGCTGCCTCCCAGCCGGAAACGGAAGAAGGAGGCCGCGGTCCGGGCCAGGATCCACAGGTCCTGCCACAGCGACCAGGTGTCGATGTAGTGGTTGTCGAAGCGGGCCCGGTCCTCGATGGAGGTGTCCCCCCGCAGGCCGTTGATCTGGGCGAGTCCGGTGATCCCGACGGGCATCCGGTGGCGGGCCTCGTAGCCGGGGTGGACGGTGCTGAACTTCGCGACGAAGAACGGCCTTTCGGGGCGGGGGCCGACCAGGCTCATGTCGCCCCGTACGACGTTCCACAGCTGCGGCAGCTCGTCCAGCGAGGACTTGCGCAGGAAGGACCCGATCGGGCTCATCCGGCGGTCCCCGGCGACGGTCCACCGGGTGGCGGACTCGTGCGCGTCGGCGCTCAGGGTGCGGAACTTGAGCAGGGTGAAGGGCCGCCCGTACAGGCCGACGCGCTCCTGACGGAAGATCACCCCCGGCCCGTCGGAGAGCCGTACGGCCAGGGCGCACGCACCCATCACGGGCGCCGCGGCCAGCAGCGCCACCGCGGCGAGGGTGGAGTCGATGATGCGCTTCGCGTGCCGCTCCAGCGACCGGGCGGGCCGCGGGAGCAGCGGCTGCACGGCGTACCCCCACAGCTGGTCGGCGGGCTCGGCCACCCGCATGCCGGTCACCTTGGCGGTCCCGGCGGGATCGGCGAGCCAGAGCCGGCAACCGTGGTCGTGGAAGAGCCGGACCAGCGAGGCGGTGCGCTCGTCGGCCTCGGGCGGCCGGGTGAACACGGCGTGCCGGACGGAGTTCTGGATGACGGCGCGCCGCACGTCCTCGTGGGTGCACAGCACCGGCAGCGGGCCGCTCTCCGCGTCGGGCGCGGAGCCGGTGTCGGCGATCCCGACCGGCCGCAGCCCGTACTCGCGCCGCCCGTGGAGCGCGGCGGCGACGGCTCCCGCGCCCTCCCCGCGCCCGACGACCAGCGCCGAGCAGGGTCTGCGCAGGGCCGCCCGGCGGCGGAGCTGGTTGACGAACCCCCGGCCCGCGCAGGCCAGTACGGTCTGCACGCACAGGGCGCCGAGCAGCACCTCCCAGCCGAGCGCCTGCCCCGGCCGGACGGCGGCCAGCACGGCGGCGGCCCCGCACCACAGCACCGCGGCCCGTCCGGCCAGCGCCGGCAGCTCGCGCAGCGCGGAGGGCGCGAGCCGGGGCCGGTAGAGCCCGGCCTGCGCGTGCAGTGCGGTGACCAGTACGGCGAGGGGTGCCACGAGGCCGGCGGTGGGTTCCAGTCCGGGTACGGCCGTGGTGGTGAGTGCGGCGGCCAGCGCGTCGGCGGTCAGCAGCGGGAGGTTCCCGTAGCCGCGCCGGGCCCGCTGCGGCCGGACGGCGGGCCGGGCCTGCTCGGCCTTGGGCCGGCGCGGCGGGTGGATGGCGGTTCCGGCACGTCGGACGGCGGTGGTGCCGCCGGCGGGCCCCGTGCCGCTCTGCCCGGTGTGCCGGGCGGGTGCGCTGTCCATCGTCATCGGCTGATGCGCTCCATGTTCGAGGGCTTGGGGGTCCCCGCGGCGGAGCCGGGGGTCTGGTCCCGGCCGGGCGAGGGGGCGGCCCTGCCCAGCATTTCGAGGTACAGGCCGGTGACCGCGTCCGTGGTCCTCCGCACGTCGAACTCGGTCCGGGCGTGCTGCCGGGCCTGCTCCCCCAGTTCGGTGAGCAGCCGCGGTTCGGCGAGCAGCCGTCCCAGGGCCTTGGCCAGCGCCGTCGGGTCCTCCGCAGGCACCAGGCACAGCCGTCCCTGGCCGGGCGGCAGGCTCTCCCGGGCACCGCTGACGTCGGAGACCAGGACCGGGCGGCCGCAGGCCATGGCTTCGAGCGGGGCGAGCGCCATTCCTTCCCACCGCGACGGCAGTACAACGATGTCGGCGGCCCGAAGCCACGGTCGGATGTCGGCGGCGGCTCCGGCGAAGTGCACGCCGGGCGGCGCGCAGTGCCGTAGTGCCTCGCCGTCGGGGCCGTCGCCGACCAGGACCAGACGGGCGTCCGGGACCGTCCCCAGCACCTCGGGCCAGGCGCGGAGCAGGATGTCCTGGCCCTTTTGGGGGCAGAGCCGTCCGACGCAGACGGCCAGCGGTCCGCCGCCGCGGAAGGCGTCGGGCAGCGGCAGTGCGGCGCGCGCCGCGGCCCGGCCCTCGTCCCGGTCGTCGCGGCCGGGGCGGAAGTGGGACAGGTCCACGCCGTTGCGGATCACCGACCAGCGGGCGGTGACGCCCTCCGACTCCCCGGCCCGGCGCTCCGATTCGCTGACGCAGAGCACCCGGTCGGCCCAGCGGGCCCCGAACCGCTCCCAGCGCAGCGCGAGCGCGGCGGTGGCCCCGCCGACGGCGTCGAAGGACCAGGCGTGGGGCTGGAAGACGGTGGGCACGGAGCCCCGGACGGCGAGCCGTCCGGCGAGGCCGGCCTTGGCGCTGTGGGCGTGCAGGAGGTCGGGCCGGACGCGGCGGACCAGCCGCAGCGCGCCGAGGACTTCGGCGGGCAGGGCCGGCCCGGGCGACCGTCCGGCGTGCCAGGTGTGGACCTCGGCCCCGGCGTCGCGGGCGGCTTCGCCGAGCTGCCCGCCGCCCGGGCAGCCGACGACGACGCGCAGCCCGGCGGCGGACTGGGCCCGCACGAGGTCGGTGACGACCCGGGCGACCCCGCCGTCGACGGGCTGGACCAGGTGGAGGACGGTGAACGGCTCGGTGGCCGGGTGCGGGGAGGGCGGGTGCGGGGAGTGTGCTGTCGAACGATGTGTCGGCACGTGGAGTGGTCTCCTGCGTTCAGCGGCGCGCGTCTGTCTGAACGAAGAGCACGCCGAGGAATTGCCCCTGGCTTTCGCCCGTGAACTTGAAGCTCAGGCTGCGGGCGCCACCGGACAGGGCGGGACTCAGATCGAACACGTCCGCGTCGTATCCGAGATTGTTCATATATTCAGGCTGTCGCACGAACGCCTGCCCGAATTCCGTGATGGTGGAATTCATGACGTCATTGAAAGGATTTTCCGCATCACTGATGCTCACCCGGCGGCCACTGTCGGCGGTCACCGTGAGCGAGTCCCCGAGGCTCCCCCGGTCGCCGTCGTACGCGACCACCCCGAGCCGCCCGGTGGAGCCCGCCGGGGCGTTCAGCCCGGTCAGCTCCACCGTCTCCCCGGCCGCCTCGCCGGCCCCGGACGCCAGGCCCTCGAAGCCGTCCCACAGCGAGACGCGGCGCAGCGGCTCCTGCGGCTGCTCGTACGCGGCGACGAGCGTCCAGCCGCCCCAGGCGCCCGCCTCCGAGCGGCCCATGGCGATGTTCAGCTGGGCGACCGTCCACATCCCGGTACCGCCCTTGCGCACGAGCGGGGTCACGTCGGCCGAGGCCTGGTAGGCGTCGCTCGCCGCGTCGGTGCGGTGCCCGACCACGGTGTCCGCCAGGACTTCCTTGTACGCCCCGCCGGGCTCGGCGACCAGCACCCGGCCGCTGTCCTCCGGCGGTTTCTGCTCGCCCACGCGCAGGTTCCCGCCCCAGTACAGCCGGGCGTACGCGACCTTCGCCCCCTGGGGGATCTTGAGCTCGGCGCGGGTGGAGTTGTAGGTGTCGGGGTCCTTGTCGACCTCCGTGTAGAACATGTCGTAGTCGCCGTTGACCCCCGCCGCGCCGCGCTTGACCTCCGCGCACGGCTCTGCCTGCGGCGCCTCCTCCTTGCGGCAGGAGATCGAGGAGTTCGACGCCCGGACCAGCCCGCCGTGCAGCACGGCCTGGTAGCGCTGGGTGAACGGGACGCGGGGCAGCTCCCCGACGGCGGCGGTCTCCGTCGCGGCGGGCGTGGCCGCACCGGCCACGGGGACGTTGGCCGAAAGCATGAGGCAGGACAGAAGACCCAGCGCGCCGAGGATTCTTCGGGGGGAACCCATGACCCTGCCTCCTATTTCGATCAAGGGGACAAAACAGGAGTGAACTTTGGCAGATATCAGGGCTGAAATCACGCGGGACTCGCTCGTACGGCCTTTTGGGCGATAACACGCACCCTCGCAGTGGGCGGGTCGTTATGCAGGTGCACCTTGTTCGAACGGAAAGGGAAAAGCGGAGATGAAGGACGGTGCGACGGCGGACACCCCCGTCCCGGGCGGACCCGCCGCCGGGGCCGCCGCAGGGATCACCGCCACCCGCGCCCTCGCCGCGCCCGACCCTCCGCCGCGCCACACGCTCGGCACCACCCGCGTCAACGCCCGACGTCAACCGTGATGTCCGAAACTTCGGCATCCGGGTGAAGACACGCAACCCGAGCCGGGGGCGGGCCGTTGATCCGGGTGCTCCAAGTAACGGGCAATCCTGCAAAAAAGGGACGACAATGATCAAGAAGTTTGCGGCCGGCGCAGCGGTTGCCGCCTCCGTCGTGGGCCTTGGTGCCGCCATGGCGCCCCAGGCGATGGCCATCGGCAACGACAACGGCATCAACACCGTCAACGGCAACGGCGCCTCGCAGATCTACGGCAACCAGGCCACCTACGGCAACATGAGCCCCCAGATGGCGCTGATCCAGGGCTCGTTCAACAAGCCCTGCATCGCCCTGCCGGCCAAGGCCAACGTGCAGTCGATCCTCGCCCTGGTCAACGTCGGCGTCCAGGACGTCCCGATCCTGTCCAACCCGCAGAACCAGCAGTGCACCGAGAACTCCACCCAGGCCAAGGGCGACGAGCCGCTCTCGCACATCCTGGACAACATCCCGGTCCTGTCGGGCAACGTCTCCTCCGGCAGCTGAGCGCACCGCGCCGGGACGGGGCCGCCGCACCTTCGGGTCGCGGCGGCCCCGCCGCGTATGAGCCCTTTCCACGGGCCGACGCAGGTCCCCGACCGAATCCGCCGGCGAATTCCGGAGCACGCGCGCGCGGCATCGGGGTGAAATGACCGCACGCCCCCGGAAATAGCCGGTTTCTTTTTCCGAAGCCACTCGTTGTTAATTTTGCAGTGGATACGCCTCTGCAGGAAGGATCGAAAACAAATGACGTACAAGAAGGCAGTGGTGCTGGCCGCCGGCGTTCTGATGGCCGCCGGTGCCGCCTCTCCCGCCATGGCCGACGCGGGTGCCGAGGGCGCGGCCGTGGGGTCCCCCGGTGTCCTCTCGGGCAACCTCGTCCAGGTCCCGGTGCACGTGCCGGTGAACGTCTGCGGCAACACCGTCAACGTGATCGCGCTGCTGAACCCGGCGTTCGGCAACGTCTGCGTCAACGACTGACGAAGCGCTCGCGCCCGCAAGGGCACACCTCCTCGCCAGTGGCCTCGGAGTGCACGGCGGTGCACTCCGAGGCCATTTCGATTCAGCACCGGCGAGAGCGCCGGTAGACAGGGAAGGACCCATGCGACAGGTACTGAGCCGACAGGTACTGGGCAAGGGGGTGCTCACGGCGGCGGCCGCTTCGAGCCTGCTGTCGATCGCGACCGGCGCGGCCTACGCATTCCCGGGGGCGATGGCCGAAGCCGCGCACTCGCCTGGTGTGGCGTCCGGGAACGCCGTCTCCGTACCGATCACGTTCTCCCCGAACGTGTGCGGCAACAGCATGGACGGGGGTGCGGCGCTCAACCCGGCGTTCGGGAACACCTGTGCCAACACCACCGGATCCGACGCCGACTTCGACTACGAGCGCTACCTGAGCCCGGAGCACGCCGAGGCCTTCGAGCGCTACCTCGACGAGCGGCAGGGCCGCCACGCGCTCCCGCGGCAGCGCCACGAAGACGAGGCCGCCCCCCGGCACCACGCCCCCCGCCACGCCGCTCCGCAGCCCGCGGCCCCGCCCCACGGGGCCATGCACCACGAGGCCCCGCAGCAGCAGGCCCCGGCGCACGCAGCCCCGCAGCAGCAGGCCCCGCAGCAGCAGGCCCCGGCGCACGCAGCCCCGCAGCAGCAGGCCCCGGCGCACACGGCACCCCAGCACCAGGGAGCGGTGCACCACGAGGCGCCCCAGCACGCGGCTCCCCAGCACCAGGCACCCCACGCGGCCCCGCAGCACCAGGCCCCGGCGCACGCGGCCCCCCAGCACCAGGCCCCGCACCACACGGCCCCCCGGACCGAACTCCCGCAGCCCGCGGACTCGCACGGCGGCTTCGACTCCCGTGGGGGCCGGGGCGAGGAGGAGTGCGACGACCACCCGCGGGCCGGGCACCCCGCACCGCCCGCGCCGCCGCAGGCCGAGGAGGAGGCCCCGCACACCCTCCCGGCCCCGGTCGAGGAAGAGGCCCCCCACACCCTCCCGGCCCCGGTGGAAGAGGGTCCCGGCGGCCCGCCGCACGGCAGCCAGGTCGTGGAGCACCCGGCCCCGGCGCCCGCGCCGCAGGCCCCGCGTCCCGCGGACCAGCCGCCGGCCGCCCCCGCCGGAGACCTCCCCGTCCACGTCCTGCCCGCACCGGCACCGGCACCGGCACCCGCTCCGGCACCGGCCCCCGTACCGGCCCGCCCGCAGGTCCGGGCACCGGAGCTGGCCGCCACCGGAGCCGGCCAGCCCGGCGCGGCGGCGGCGCTCGCCGCGGCGCTGGTCCTGGGCGGCGCCATTCTCTACCGGCGCTCCCGGGCCGCCTGACCGGGCAATACCGGTAATCGGAAGAAATATCGGCCGGAGAATCCCTGGTTCGGATTTTCCGGCCGTCGCCGTGTTCGCTCGCGCGTTTCCGTATCCCCCGGGAATCGTTAGCCAGGTCGAAAGCGGCGCGACGGTCGCCGCTGGAAAAGGATTTCGAAAAAATGAAGTTCACGAAGGTCGCCGCAGTCGTCGCCGGCTCGGTCGCCGCCCTCGCCGCCACCGCTCCCGCCTTCGCGGCCGAGACGGCGGCCATGCCCCCCATGAGCCTGACGGGCGGGGTGACGGAGACCTTGAACGCCGTCAACCCGGTCTCCGAGGCCCTCCCCCAGACCGCGGGCAACGCCCTGGCCGAGCAGGGCGACACCGTGGGCAAGGTGGTCGGCACCGTGCAGAGCGTCAACAAGGTCCGCAACGACGCGCCCGGCCAGGTGATGAAGCTCGCGGACGGGGCCACCCAGGCGACCCCGATGCTCGGCGGCGTCCACCTCAACGGCGGGGCCAACTGACCCGATCGGACCGGACCGGCCGGGTACCGGCATGACTGTGGGCGCCACCGGCGAGGCCGGGGCGCCCACAGACGGGTGTGCCGACGTCAGTCGTTGACGCAGACGTTGCCGAACGCCGGGTTCAGCAGACCAACGATGTTGACGGAGTTACCGCAGACGTTGATCGGAACGTGGACCGGGACCTGGACCAGGTTGCCCGAGAGGACACCGGGGGACCCCGCGGCCACACCCTCGGCACCCGCGTCGGCGGAGGCGGCGCCCGCGGCACCGGCCACAGCGAGACCAGCGGAGGCCAGGGCCACGGCGGCCTTCTTGGCAGCAGAGTTCATGGGAAGTGCACCTTCTCTTCGACGTCCTGCCCCGATCTTTGGGGCTCACATCGAGCGAAACGGTTCAGGTTCCCGAACGACACGGGTACGGGCGGGATCAGACCTGTTCAGCTCAATAGTCGTAACCCCGCGCCGCGTTCGCGTCCGCACTCCGCCGCCCGGCGGCGACGGCCCGTCCCGCCCTCAGGGCAGGTCGGGCACGTCGGGGATCTCCGGGATCAGGTCGGCGGGCGGCTTGAGGGGACTCGCCACCGGCGGAACCGCCGGAGTGGCGGGTACCGCCGGGACGATGACGGACGGGGTCTTCTTGACCGCGTCGACCGGCAGCGTCGGCAGGGCGGGCAGCGCCGGCAACGCGGGGATCTCCGGCAGCTTCGGCAGCTCGATCGGCGGCAGGGTCACCCCGGCCGGCAGCAGGCTCGTCAACGACTTGAGCAGGTCCTGCAGCGTCTTGAGCAGACCGGCGAGCAGATCGTCGACCGGCCCGGCCGCCGCCTTGGCCGCCTCCACTTCCTTCACCTGCTGCTGGACGGCCGCCACTCGACGCGAGAGCGAGGCGGAACTGTCGCCGCCCGCGGCGCCCGCAGGGGCTGCCGCGCCGGCAAGTATGACGGCGGCGAGGGCCGACGGGACGAGGACGCGGGTGCGGAACGGCTTCGTGCGCATGGGCTTCCTTACGGTGGTCGCACGAAGTGGACCCCAACGATCCACTTCCTTACCCACCGTGCGAACACCTTGCACGGAGCGCAACCGGAGGGCCACGGACGGCCCTCCGCGTGCGGGCCGTCCGAGGGGACCGCCCGTACGGGCCGCCCTGACAGCTCGTACGTGCGGGCCGCGTACGGACTTCGCGCACACGTCCGGGGCGCCCTCACCCGGGCGGGGAAACGCGCTCCTCCGAACGGGCCGTTTGAGTGAAGCAGCGGAACCAACCCCCTGCGGAGGCAGTTGATCAGGGCGCTCCACTAGCGGGCACTCGTGCGACAAAAGGACCAATGATGCTCAAGAAGATCATGACTGCTGCCGCGGTCACCGCCGCCGCTGTCGGCGCGGGCGCTGCTGTCGCGGCCCCGGCCATGGCCATCGGCAACGACAACGGGATCAACACCGTCAACGGCAACGGGGCGACCCAGATCTACGGCAACCAGAAGACCGAGGGGCCCCTGAGCCCGCAGCTCGGCCTGGTCCAGGGCACGCTGAACAAGCCCTGCATCGGCCTGCCGGTCAAGGCCAACGTGCAGTCGATCCTCGCCCTGATCAACGTCGGTGTCCAGGACATCAACGTCCTGTCCAACCCGCAGAACCAGCAGTGCACCGAGAACTCCACCCAGGCCAAGGGCGACGAGCCGCTCTCGCACATCCTGGACAACATCCCGGTCCTCTCCGGCAACCTGTCCAACGGCAGCTGATCGCCGTTCCCCCGGCGGCCCGACCGGCCGCAGGGCCGGGCCCCGGCGCCCGTGGAGCGACGCGGTGACGCGGTGCGGTGTGTGAGGTGACGAGGGCCCCGGCAGCCTCCAGCTGCCGGGGCCCTCGCGCGTGGCCGCGTCAGCTCGTCCAGAACTCCCACCACCGGGTGAGGATCAGCATCCCGATCACGCCCAGGTGCAGGGCGGGCGGCGCCCAGCCGAACTCGGTGAAGAACTGGCGCAGCGCGCCGGGGGCCGCGCTCGTACGGAGGTTGTGCGCGGTGACCGCCCAGAACATCACCAGCGTCGCCGCCCAGGTCAGACAGCACCACAGGCAGAGCGCGTTGATCTCGTAGAGGGACTGGGCCATGAGCCAGGTGCAGAAGCCGGTGCCGAAGAGCATCCCGGCGTTCAGTCCGAGCCAGAACCAGCCCCGGTAGCGGGCCCCGGCCAGCAGGCCCGCGCCCACGCACACGACGGCCCCGTAGGCGACCAGCCCCAGCATGGGGTTGGGGAAGCCGAAGGCCTGCGCCTGCTCGCTCTGCATGACGCTGCCGCAGGAGACCACGGGGTTCAGGCTGCACGCCGGCTTGAAGGACGGGTCTTCCAGCAGGAGGAACTTGTCGAGCGTGATCACCCAGGAGGCCAGCACGCCTGCGCATCCGGTGAGGACCAGCAACCACGCCAATCCGCGCGGGGCGCGGGCGGGTTCGTCACCGGTCCGTCTGGAGCGGTCCTGTTGGCGCGGGAGGCCCACTGGGGTGGTTGTGGTGCTGTCTGGTGCCGTGCCGTTCGTTGCCATGTGGCCCATAGTCCCGCGCTTCCCAGCAGACCGGGGCCAACCGTACGCATTCGTACGCAAGTTGACCTGATGGGGTGGCGGGAACCCCTGATGCTTCCCGGACGTTTTAACGAATCCCGGACGTGATGTCAGTGCCAGGGGCTACGTTGTGCTTCCGCGAAGTGACAAGCTGCGACGGCCTGGAGACCCACCTTGAGCGATCCGTACGAGACAACCGAGGCCCACCTCGATCGACTCCTGGGCCGCGCCCTCAACTCCTTCGACCTGCCGGACCGGCTGGTCGGGCGCCTGCGTACGGCGCTCGCCCACAGCTCTTCGCTGCACACCACCCACCACAGCCCGTCGGCGGGACTGTGGCGGGAGACCCACCGGCACACCTACCTCCTGGCCGACGGCGGCGCGGAGTCGCTCTGGGAACTGGTCTACCGCCGGCAGGGCGACCGGGTCGTGCGGTACGAGCTGTTCGCGAGCCGGTCCGAGCTCTGCCTCGCGGTGGCCCGCACGTTCGGTGAGGTGCCCTCACAAGTGGCGCGGGACCTGGCGCCGGAAGGGGCGGAGCAGCAGGACGACGCGGCCGCCCTCAGTGCCCTGTTCGCGGACCCGGCGCGCGCCCCGCACCGGGAGTACGCGGTGGAGCAGTCCGCCGACCACGCCCGCCGGGTGCTGCGCCGGGCGGAGAACGCGGACCGGCCCGGCGAGCGGGTGGCGCTGCGCCTGCGGTCGGCCTACGCGCACCAGATCACCCAGGCCTTCGGCGGCCGGCAGTGGCTGTCGGACGGGCGGGGCGTGGGATTCACCCTGTACGAGCACGCGTTCGTCCTCGTGGACGGCAGCGAGGTGAGCCTGTGGGAGGTCGAGCACACGGCCACGCCGGACGGCCGCCACATGTGCGAGGTGTACGAGAGCGAGGCCACCGCGCGCGAGGCGATGGAGCTGCGCGCCCGGGTCCGCTGACGGGGGGCGCCCTTCAGCGCGTCGGGCGCGCCCTCCGCAGGTGGGCGCGCCCGACTGTCACGTTGCTGCTCAGGCGGTCTCGGCGCCCTCGCGTTCGTCCATCGGGACCTGCTTGCGCGGCAGCATGAACATCACCGTGAAGATCACGACCAGGACCGCCACGACCCACCACAGCGCGCTGCGGAAGGCCTCGACGTACGGGGCCCCGTAGACCATGTCGTCGTCGATCACTCCGAAGAAGACGACGGACGTCAGGCCCAGACCGAGCGCGTTGCCCATCTGCCCCGTGGTGTTGATCAGGCCGGAGGCGGAGCCGGCGTGCTCGCGCGGCACCTGGGAGAGGACGGTGTCGGTGAGCGGGGCCACGATCAGGCCCATACCGATGCCCATGACGACCAGGGGCGCGGCCATCTGCCAGGAGGCGATCCCCATGCCGTAGTGGGCGGACTCCCAGATGTAGAGGAGCAGGCCCGCGGCCATGGTCAGCGCGCCCGCCTGGAGCACCTTGCGGCCGAAGCGCGGCACGAGCTTCTGCACGGACATGCCCGCGGCCGCGGACACCGCGATCGAGAAGGGGATGCCGGTGGTGCCCGCGCGCAGCGGGGTCCAGCCGAGGCCCATCTGCATGTACAGCGTCCAGACCAGGAAGAAGATGCCGGTCGCGATGCCGAAGGTCAGCTGGACGGCGATGCCGCCCGCGAAGCTCTTGATCTTGAAGAGGGAGAGCTCCACCAGCGGCGAGCCGTCCTTGCGGATCTTGTGCTTCTCGTAGGCGATGAAGCCGGCGAACAGGAACGGCGCGGCGATCATGCAGACGAAGCCCCACAGCGGCCAGTCGTTCTCACGGCCGTGCGTCAGCGGGAAGATCAGCATCACCAGGGCGAGGGTCGCGAGCACGACGCCGACCAGGTCGAGCCGCAGCGCCTTGGGGGCCTTGGACTCGGTGATGAACTTGACGCCCAGGATCACGCCCGCGATTCCGACGGGCAGGTTGATCAGGAAGATCGGGCGCCATTCGAGGCCGAAGAGGTTCCACTCGGTGAGCAGCGCGCCGAGCATCGGGCCCGAGACGGCGCCGAGGCCCACGATCGCGCCGAACATGCCGAAGACCTTGCCGCGCTCGTGGGGCGGGAAGGTGACGTGGATGATCGCCAGCACCTGCGGCACCATCATGGCGGCCATACCGCCCTGGAGGATGCGGGAGGCGACGAGCACGGACGGGTTGGCGGCGATGCCGCAGAGCGCCGAGGCGGCGGTGAAACCGGCGATGCCGATGAGGAACAGGCGCTTGCGGCCGTAGATGTCACCGAGACGGCCGCCCGTGATCAGACCGGCGGCGAAGGCGAGGGCGTACCCGGCGGTGATCCACTGGATCGCGCTGGTGGAGGCGCCGAAGTCCTCGCGCATGCTGGGTATCGCGATGTTGACGATCGTGACGTCGACCAGGTCCATGAACGCCGCGGTCATCACGATGGCGAGCGCCAGCCAGCGGCGGCGGTCGGCGGGCGAGCTGCTGCCCGCGTGGTCGTTCGGGTGGTCGCTCGTGTGGTCGTCGAGGGTGTCGTTCCGCTCTTCTCGTACGGGCCCGGTCTCTCTTTCGGGCGATGTCTGGGCTGTCTCGGTGCTCATAGGAAGCAACCTAGACGGCATGTAGGTCAGGTGGTGTCCTATTTCCCTGGCAGCCTGATGTCATGAACGACACCCCCGGCCGGCTGCTCACCCTGCTCTCCCTGCTCCAGACCCCGCGCGAGTGGCCCGGCAGCGAGCTGGCCGATCGGCTCGGGGTCAGCGCCCGGACCATCCGGCGGGACATCGAGCGGCTGCGGGAGCTGGGGTACCCGGTGGAGGCCACGCTGGGGTCGGAGGGCGGGTACCGGCTGGTGGCGGGCGCGGCGATGCCGCCGCTGCTGCTGGACGACGAGGAGGCGGTGGCGATCGCGGTGGGGCTGCGGGCGGGGGCCGGGCACGCCATCGAGGGGGTGGAGGAGGCGTCCGTACGGGCCCTCGCGAAGCTGGAGCAGGTCCTGCCGGCGCGGCTGCGGCACCGGGTGGGCGCGCTGCAGTCGGCCACGGTGGCGGTGGCCCGCGGCGACGGGGCGAGCGTGGATCCGCGGACGCTGACGACGATGGCGGCGGCGGTGGCGGGACCGGAGCGGCTGCGGTTCGCCTACCGGGCGCGGGACGGGGCGGAGTCCCGGCGGCTGGTGGAGCCGTACCGGCTGGTGAGCACGGGGAGCCGGTGGTACCTCGTCGCGTACGACCTGGAACGGGACGACTGGCGCACCTTCCGGGTGGACCGGGTCAGCGACCCGTTCGCGACGGGCGCGCGGTTCGCCCCGCGGGCGCTGCCGGTGGAGGCGGCGGAGTTCGTGCGGCGGGGGCTGCGCGGGGAGCAGACGTACGCGGTCGAGGTGACCTTCGATGCGCCGGCCGAGGCGCTGCCGGGCTGGCTGAGGGGGCAGGTGGTGCCGGTGGCACGGGGCTGCCGGGTGCGGTTCGAGAGCGGGGACGCGCCGGAGTGGCTGGCGGCCCGGCTCGCTCTGGCGGGAGCGGACTTCACGGTCCACACCCCGCCGGCGCTCGCGGAGGCCGCCCGGGCGCTGGCCGCGCGGCTGACGAGGTCGAGCCCCGTCGGGGCGTGAGTCGCGGTCCGGGCGGGCCGCGCCCGGGGCGGTTCCCCCGTCCGGGCGGGCCGTGCCCGGGCGGTTCCGTCGCCCGGGCAGCAGGGAGCCCCCGGCGCCTGGGGGGGATAGGCACCGGGGGCTCGTTCTGGGGGCTCCGCCTTCCGTAGCCGGTCGGGCGGGGCGTCTTGTGGGGCCGGTCGGGCGGGGCCGATCAGGCCACGGCGTCGAAGCCGGTGTCGCGCGCCATCCGCTTGAGCTCCAGCAGCGCGTGCTTCTCGATCTGCCGGATCCGCTCCCGGGTCAGGCCGTGCTGCTTGCCGACCTCGGTCAGCGTGCGCTCGCGCCCGTCCTCGATCCCGTACCGCATCTTGATGATCGACGCGGTGCGCTGGTCGAGCTTGCCGAGCAGGTCCTCCAGCTCCTCACTGCGGAGCAGGGACAGCACGGACTGCTCCGGGGAGATCGCGGAGGTGTCCTCCAGCAGGTCCCCGAACTGGGTGTCGCCCTCGTCGTCGACGGACATGTTGAGGCTGACCGGGTCGCGCGCCCAGTCCAGTACGTCACCGACGCGCTTCTCCGTCGTGTCCAGCTCGGCGGCGATCTCCGCGTGCTCCGGGTCCCGCCCGTTCTCGCGGTTGAACTCGCGCTGGATCCGGCGGATGCGGCCGAGCTCCTCGACCAGGTGGACGGGGAGGCGGATGGTCCGGGACTGGTCGGCGATGGAACGGGTGATGGCCTGGCGGATCCACCACGTGGCGTACGTGGAGAACTTGAAGCCCTTGGTGTAGTCGAACTTCTCGACCGCGCGGACCAGGCCGGCGTTGCCCTCCTGGATCAGGTCGAGCAGGGGGAGCCCGCTGCGCGGGTAGCGGCGGGCGACGGCCACGACCAGGCGGAGGTTGGAGCGGATGAAGACTTCCTTGGCGCGCTCTCCCTCGGCCGCCAGGGCCTCCAGCTCCTCACGCGCCGGGGACGTCTGCCCTGCGCGCTCTATCGCACCGTCGAGGATCTGCTGGGCGTAGACGCCCGCCTCGATGATCTGCGACAGCTCCACTTCCTTGGCCGCGTCGAGCAGCGGGGTGCGCGCGATCTCGTCCAGGTACATGCCGACCAGGTCGCGGTCGGCGATCTCGCCGCCCGCGGCGCGGGCACTGCCCGTGGACTGACTGCGGGCGACGGCGCGGGTTGCCATGCGTGCTCCCTTGCGATGCGATGGATTTCGTTCGCGGTGCGGCTGCCGGACGCCTCGGCTGTGAGAAGTGCGGCACGGTCGACGCGTCCTTCGGACACTCTCCCGAGTGCCCGCTTCCGATGGAAACAACGACTGGAATCGGGACAGAATTCCCACGGGGGCCGTCTTTTTTCCACATCTTGCAGTACCCTGCCCCGCTATCGCCGTCTTTCACGGCAGCGGAGGGCACGTTTCTCCTGGGCGGTTCTCCCGCGCTCCTCCGCGCATTCCCCCGCGCACTTCTCTGTAGCCCTTCTCGGCGCGCCTCTCCTGTCAAGACGGCCGCGACCAGCGCCTGGTTGCCTGGACTGGTGAGCGAATGACCCCAATGGCCGGATACGGGGCGAACCGCCGGCCCCCGGGAAAGGGGCCCGGCTGCGGCCTAGCCGAACTGGAGCGAGCGCTTCGACAACCCCATCCAGAAGCCGTCCACGGGGGTGCCCGGGGCTCCGAGATCGCCGGAGGCCTCGGCGGCTCCCAGGGTGACGAACAGCGGCGCGAAGTGCTCGGTACGCGGGTGGGCCAGACGGCCGGCCGGGGATTTGGCCTCGAAGTCGAGCAGGGCGTCCACGTCGGCGGCGGCCAGCGCCTCACGGCCCCAGGCGTCGAACTCCGTCGACCAGCCGGGCACGCCGCCCGCGTGCCGGAGCGCGGCGAGGTTGTGCGTGAAGAAGCCGCTGCCCACGATCAGGACCCCTTCGTCCCGCAGCGGGGCGAGGGTGCGGCCGATCTCCATCAGGCGGGCCGGGTCGAGCGTCGGCATCGATATCTGGAGCACCGGGACGTCGGCCTCCGGGAACATCTCCACGAGCGGGACGTAGGCCCCGTGGTCGAGCCCGCGGTCCGGGATGTCCTGGACCGGGGTTCCGGGCGCGCGCAGCAGTTTGCGCACGGAGGCGGCCAGCTCGGGGGCGCCCGGGGCGTCGTAGCACACCCGGTAGTAGTGCTCGGGGAAGCCCCAGAAGTCGTACACGAGCGGGGCCCGCTCGGTGGCACCGAGGGCCAGCGGGGCCTCTTCCCAGTGCGCGGAGACCATCAGGATCGCGCGGGGGCGGGGCAGGGCGGCCGACCAGGCGGCCAGTTCGCCGGGCCAGACCGGGTCGTCGGCGAGCGGCGGGGCGCCGTGGCTCAGGTACAGCGCGGGCATGCGGCCCGCTCGGGGGGTGGTGGTGTTCGCAGTCACAGCGCGCGCTCCTCATGGCCGGTCGCGGGGTCCCGTACGCGGTACGCGGTCCCTTCGAAAAGACTAACCCCGCTTCGTTCAAATTTGAACGAAGCGGGGTCATCCGTCATTCCCGTACGGCGCCCGGCGCCCGCGTCAGTGGGCGACCACCGGGATCCGCACCTCGTCCGCCACGCCGTCACCCGAGGCGACCGGACCGGCCGAGCCGGGCCGACCCGTGTTGATCAGGGTGAACGCGATGAGCGAGCTGGTGACCAGGATGCCGACGGCCCACCAGATGGCCGAGGAGTAGCCCTCCACCATGGCCTGCGCCTGGATCAGCTTCGCCGCCGCACCGCCCGCGGCGGCCTGCGCCGCGTGGTCGGTCAGGTACGCGGTCGTCGCCGAGGCGGCGATGGTGTTCAGCAGCGCGGTACCGATGGCGCCGCCCACCTGCTGCGAGGTGTTCACCATGGCGGAGGCGACGCCGGCGTCGGCCGGGTTCACCCCGTGGGTGGCCAGCGACATCGCCGGCATGAACGCCGAACCCATCCCCAGGCCCAGCAGCAGCTGCGCCGGCAGGATCAGCGCCGGGTACGAGGAGCCGACCTCGAGCTGCGTGAGCAGCAGCATGCCGGTGGCGGCGAGGAGGAAGCCGGCGGTGTGGGGCGTTACATGGCGGTCCGCCTCAGGTCTTCCAGGGTGGTCGCGCCGCCCGACAGCTCGGAGCGGGCCGGGGCCCGCAACCCGTCGAGGAACACCTGGAGGTGACGGTGGACGAAGCGGTCCGCGTCCATGCAACCGGTGCCCGGGAGGGGGCGGCCGAGCTGGGAGAGGGCGATCATCAGGTCACCGGCCCCGATGTCGGTGCGGACGAGTCCGCCACCCTGGCCCGCAGCCAGCAGGTTCTCGATGGCCACCGCCAACGCACCGCGTGCCGCGTGGAGTTCGGGGTGGTCGTGGTCGAAGTCGGCGGAGAGCATCGGGCACAGGGCGCCGAACCGCTCGTCCGCGGCCGCGTGCGTGAACCGGCACAGCGCGGCGAAGGCGTCGGGTTCCTCGGCGAGGGCCTCCTCGGCGTGGAGGACGACCCGGTCCATGACGTACAGCACGACGTGGTGGACCAGCGCGGCCCGGTCGGGGAAGTGCCGGTACAGCGTGGCGTTGCCGACGCCGGCCCGGCGGGCGACCTCGTCGAAGGGGGCGGCGGAGCCGAACTCCACGAAGAGCTCGCGGGCCGCCGCCAGGATGCGCTCCCGGTTGCGGACGGCGTCGGCGCGCGGGCGCGGGAGCCCGTCGCCGCGACCGGGGGCCGGAGCCGCGAGGTCCACCGGCACCCGGGGCGCGGTCGGAGCCGCGGCGGTGGTGGAGCGCTTCATTCCGGGGCCTCCTCGGCACGGGACTCGTCTGCACGGCGACCACCAGAAACGGGGAAGCCGTCCCCGTTTGCGGGGTCAATACTCCAAACGGGGATCGACTCCCCGGTTATTTCACTCCTTCGTATGACCTGGATCACACCCCTGCCGCACCGTGCTCCCGTTTGGCCGCTCCTGACGCGCGGGCGCGCCACAGCCGTCGGAGGGTGAGCGCACAGAGAGCAGACCGGGCCCGGCCGGCTGCCGCGGCCCGAAGGCGAGCTCCATGACGCAGACCCGCCACCGGATACGCAGTCCGCGCCGCACCTGCGCGTACGTCGGCATCGCCGCGCTGGCCATCGGCGTCACCGCCACCGCCAGCGCCGGGATATCCAGCCGCACCCACTCCGCCGCGGGTCCCGTGGCCACGAGCGTCGACTCGGCGCTCGCGCCCTGCCGGATCGCGAGCACGATGGGCGTCCAGATGTCCGAGGGACTTCCGACGCCGCCCGGGTACTCCCGCTCGACCGGCGAGGTCCGGGCACTGAACCTGATGATCGACTTTCCCGACGCCAAGGGCGAGGGCTCGGCCGTGGACCGGCTGGCGGAGTTCTTCCCGCAGACCTCGGACTGGTTCCGGACCAGCTCCTACGGCCGGCTCACCTACCGGGCCGAGGCGCCGATACGGAACTGGCTGAGGATGCCGATGCCGTTCGCGGCGTACGGGATCGGCCGCGGGTCCGCGTACGAACCGGGCTACCGGCAGCTGGTCGAGCACATAGCGCAGGCCGCCGACCCCGAGGTCGACTTCAGCCGCTACGACCTGATCAACGTCCTGGTCACGCCGAACGCCGGGCCGTCGGCCCTGGACACCGTCCTGTCGGTGACGTTCTCCGGCAACGGCGAGGCACCGATGGCCGACGGGGTGCCGCTCTCCAACACGTCCTTCGTCTACAGCCGGCAGGACGACGGTTCGGGCTCCTACCGGGAGACCGGCTACCGGGTCCTCCCCCACGAGAACGGCCACGTCTTCGGGCTGCCGGACCTGTACACCCCCGACGGGGGCGGCGCGGTCGGGCACTGGGACATCATGAGCGAGGACTGGGGCTCCAACAACGACCTGCTGGGCTGGCACAAGTGGAAGCTGGGCTGGCTGGACAGCAACCAGATCGGCTGCGCGTCGAAGTCCGGGGTCACGGAGCAGGTACTGACGCCGCTGGGGGTGGAGGGCGGCATGAAGCTGGCCTTCGTACCGCTGACGGAGAACAGCGGGTACGCGGTGGAGGTGCGCACGCAGGCCGGGAACGACGAGTCCGTGTGCAAGCCGGGAGTGCTGATCTACAAGGTGGACTCCCAGGTGGACACCGGCCGCGGCCCGGTCACGGTCTCCGACAGCACGACCGCCAGCGGCGGCTGCACCCGCCGCCCGAACGTCCACTCGGAGCTCTCGGACGCCCCCTTCCGCCCCGGTGAAACCTTCACCGACCCCAAGGCGCGCATCACCATCGCCGTCACGTCCGAACGCCCCGACGGCAGCTTCCAGATCCGGGTGACCCGCCCCTGAGATCGTCTCTCCCGCCCGGGGCCGCGCATCCCCGACCGGCCCGCTCAGGTCGTCTTGGTCTGGCCGCCGTCGATGAGGAATTCGGCGCCCGTGATGTTCGCGGCGCGGGGCGAGGCCAGGAAGAGCGCGAGGTCGGCGACCTCCTGGGGTTCGGTGAAGCGTCCCGTACTGATGCCCGTCTGCTGCGGCACCACCACGTCCATGGCCTCCTGGGCCGTGGTGCCCGCGCCGGCCGCCACGGCCTCGGCGAAGCCGCCGGGGGCGGTCCAGAACGGGGTGCGGACCGGGCCCGGAGCGATGGAGTTCACCCGTACGCCGCGCGGCGCGAACTCCTCCGACAGTGCCTTGGTGAGGCTGGTCAGCGCGGCCTTGGCCGCCGAGTAGTCCACCACCGTGGGGAAGGGCAGCCGGGCGTTGAGGGAACTGATGTTGACGACCGCGCCTCCGCCGCCCGCGAGCAAGTGCGGCAGCGCGGCGCGGACGGCGCGGACGGCGCTGAAGAAGTTCACGTCGAAGGCCCGCTGCCACTGTGCGTCGTCGATGGAGAGGAAATCGACGCGGGGCTTCGTGGCTCCGACGTTGTTGACCAAGACGTCGATCCTGCCCTGCCGTTCCATCGCCGCCTGGATCAGCGCATCCACGCCTTCGGCGGTAGCCAGATCGCCGGCGACGAAGGCCACGTCGTACCTCTCGCGCAATGCGGCCAGCTCGGGGGTCTCGGAACGGCTGCCGGCGACCACACGGCCGCCCTCGCGCAGGAACGCCTCGGTGATGGCCAGGCCGATGCCCTTGCCGGCACCGGTGACGACGGCGACTTTTCCGGTGAGTTCCAGATCCATCGGCAGGCACTCCTTGTGTCGGGAACTCGGAACGGACTTTCCTCGTGGATCGGAAATGCACGGGCATTGTGCGCGCCGGGGTCCCATGCACCCTCGCAGGCACGCCGTGCCCTCCTGTCGGGGTGCCGGACCACCGGCGGCTGCGGTCGGTCCCCAACTGGTGTTCCGGCTCCGGGGATCGCATCGGCCCCGGCCTGCGGTGTGCGTCCGGCCGCCCCGTCCGCGACCGCGCCGATCGCCCGGGAACCGAGCCGCAGAGCCCCGCCCTGATCCGCTACCCTGTCCCTGGGCTGCCCTCGTGGCAGCCCAGGACCTTGCCGAGGCGAGCCGGGCTCTCATGCGGAGCATTCGGACACGTTTCACGCCAGGGCCCCGCCTTCGTAGCTCAGGGGATAGAGCACGGCTCTCCTAAAGCCGGTGTCGCAGGTTCGAATCCTGCCGAGGGCACGTTGCACGACGCATGGAGAAGGCCCCCCGCCGGGATGGTGGGGGGCCTTCCGGGTTTTCGGCTGCCGGGGGGCCGGGCAGGCGATGGGGTCAGCTCAGGCCTTTGGTGCGTTCGCCGATGCGGTCGCCCTGGGGGGCGCCGGAGCGCTTGAGGGCCGCTTTCGTGTGCGCTCCGCCCTTGACCTTGCTGGGGACCGGACCTTCGAAGCCGTGACCCGGCGTGCGGGGGAGGTGGGTCTGCTCCGCGGCCTTCGTGATCGCCGTCCGGACGTCCTGCTTGTGCGGTTTACTCATCCCGTCGTCACTCCCTCGGGAAGCACCCAATCGGTCTGCCAATCGGTCTAACCGGATCGTATGCAGGTACGGGGGCCACCGCACGCCGATCAAGGGCCGCGCAGGAGTTCCTCCGGGCAGGGGGTACCCCGGGGGAGCTGGTACTTCGCCGACACCCGGTACTGTCCCGCGGCCGGCGCCAGCAGCTCCGTCCAGACGTCCCCGTCGGCGTCCACGGGGGCCTTGAACAGGCAGCCGGCCGTGTTCGCGTACTGCTTCGGCGCCGTTGCGGCCGCCTTCGACGCGAAGGTCTCCTGGGGCGGCGCCACCGCCCGGCCCGCCGCGTCGACCAGCCCCAGCCAGGGCGAGTGCGGGATCCGCACCAGGACCCGCCCCGGCTCCCGCACCGCGATGACCAGCTGGTCCGCGCCCGCCCGCACCACCGTGGCGGCCCCGGCCACCAGGTCCGTCGGGGCGAGCACCTTGTACAGCTGCCAGTTCGCGTCGCCCCACACCTGCTGGAGGTACGGCAGCCCCTCGCGCACGAGCTTCGCCTCGTCCGCCCCGCCCGAGTCGGGTTTGTCGGCGGGCAGCACCACGTAGTGCACGGCCCAGCGCTCCAGCCAGGACCGGTAGCTCTCGGCCGTGAGGGTGTCGTCGTAGAAGAGCGGGTTGCGCTCCAGGTCGGCCTGGCGGTTCCAGCCGCGCGCGAGGTTCACGTACGACGGGAAGGCCGAGGACTCGCGGTGGCTGCTGGCCGGTACCACCTCCACCCGCCCCCGGTCGGCGCCCGACTTCTGGAGCTGGTCGACCAGCGGAGCCAGCTCCCGGTTCCATGCGGCGAGCGGGGTGGTGCGGATGATGTCGGTGATGCTGTTGGCGGTGATCCAGACCGTCAGCCCGGCGAAGGCGACGACCACGGCGTACCAGCGCCGCGAGCGCGGGATCGAATACGGGAGCGCCGCCAGCAGCACCGCCCCGCCGAACAGCATCACGAGGCGGGTGACGTTCGACCCCACCTGGGAGTCGATCGCCCAGGTCAGGAACACCCCGACGGTGTACACGGCCGAGGCGATCCGGACCGTCTTCCACCGCTTCGGCACCAGGAACAGGATCGCCAGCCCGAACACGAACGGCAGCCAGGCCGAGCCCAGCTTCATCGGCTGCGTGCCCGAGAACGGGAACAGCCACGCCGACAGCCCGACCACGGCCACCGGCGCCAGCCCCAGCGCGTACGCCCCCGGCCGCCGCCCGCTCAGGAACAGCGCGGCCGCGACCACCCCGAGGAAGAGGCCGGCCACCGGGCTGGAAGCGGTGGCGAGCCCCGCGAGCGGGGCGGCGACGGCGGCCTTGGCCCAGCGGCGCTCCGCCCACTTGCGCGGCCAGCAGAAGACCGCGGCGACGGCGGCCAGCGCGAACATCGCCCCGAGCCCGAAGGTGACGCGGCCGGACAGGGCGTTGCACAGCAGCCCGTACACCCCGGCCAGGGCCGGCCACAGCGGACGCCGCACGGCGCCCCGGCACCGGGTGAGGATCAGCGCGAGCAGCGCCGCCGAGACGGTGCCGGCGACCATCATGGTGGTCCGGACGCCGAGCACGTGCATGAGGTACGGCGAGACCACGCTGTACGAGACCGGGTGCATGCCCCCGTACCAGGCGAGGTTGTACGCCGTGTCGGGGTGGCGGCCGACGAACTCCGCCCACGCGTCCTGCGCCGCGAGGTCGCCCCCGCTGTTGGCGAAGCTGAAGAACCAGACGACGTGCAGGAGCGCGGCGAGGGCGGCGGCGACGGCCACCGGGTGCCGGTGCGCCCAGCTCCCGTCGGTCCCGTCGCGCGGTCCGGTGTCGCGGGCGCGCTCCGGTCGCCTGTACTGCTCAGCGGTGGTCACTGCCGACGCTCTCTTCCGTCGCGTTCACGCGTCCGTCCCGGTTCTGCCGGATCTGCCGGTTGTGCCGGTTCTGCCGGTTCTGCCGGTTCTGCCGGTTCGGGTTCCGGCCCCCCTTCTCAGACGCGCTCAGGCGCCCCGGGGTTGTCCGGGGCGCCCGTGCGGGTCGGGGGCCGTGGGGCCCGTGGGGCCGTAGGCGGTGGGCCGTGGGTCAGCCGACGCGAGTCAGTTTGCTGCCGATGCCGGGCGCGACGAGGTCGCTCTTCAACGCCACCGGCACCTTCACCTGACTGGCGCCCTCACCGACGGTCAGCATCCCCACCTCGGTGCCCGCCTTCGCGGTCTCCGGCAGCTTGGAGCCGCCGTCGCCCAGCTTCACCGTGACCGTGAGCGAGGGCCAGCCGACCGCCTGCACGTCGGCGGTGGCGACCACGGGGGTGTGACCGCCGAGCCCGTCGTCCACGTACCCGACGACATCGCCCTTCTTGACCACGGTCGCGTCCGTCAGCGCCTTCTGCGTGGCGAGCATGACGTCCTTGCTCGCCGCGATCGCGGTACCGAGGATCGGGGTGCCGTACTGGCCGAGCACCGCGCCGACGATCAGCTGGTTGGTCTTGCCGACCTTCTTCTCGGCGGCGAAGAGCAGGTTGCCGCCGGCCTTGGTGGTGGAGCCGGTCTTGATGCCGACGGCGCCGTTGTACGGGACGAGGTCGTTGTAGTTCCGCCAGGGCTTGCCCGAGGGGTCGGTCCAGCTCGGGAGCTTGGTGATCGCGAGCAGCTCCGGCATCTCGACGACCTTGAGACCCAGCTTGACCTGGTCCTCGGCGGTGCTGACCGTCGCCGGGTCCAGACCGGAGGGGTCCGTGTACGTGGTGTTCGTCATGCCGAGTTCCCGGGCGGCGTCGTTCATCTTCTTGACGAACGCCTCCTGGTCACCGGCGGTGTCCCAGCGCGCGAGCAGGCGCGCGACGTTGTTGGCGGACGGGATCATGATCGCGGCGAGGGCGTCGTACTCGGAGATCTTGTCGCCCTCCTTCAACGTGTTGACCGTGGACTCGCCCTCGGACTCCTTGCGGCCGTCGTCCACGGCGGTCTTGTCGACGTCGATCATCGGACCCTTTTCCCTCGGCTTGAGGGGGTGGTTCTTGAGGATCACGTACGCCGTCATGGTCTTGGCGACGCTGCCGATGGCGATGGGCTTCTGCTCGCCGAAGGTGCCGACGGTGCCGAGGCCGGCGGCGGCCATGAAGCCCTGGCCCTCCTTCGGCCAGGGGAGGGTGGGGGCGCCGCCGTCGAAGGTGTACGAGGCCTTAGCGCTCAGGGCGAGGCGGGGCGCGGGCAGCGGGCGCACGAGCTGCACGACCGCCAGGACGACCGCGAGGAGCAGGACGACCGGCGCGTAGATCTTGACCCGCCGGACCGTGGTGCGGAGGGGGGTCGGCGGCGGGGGCGGGTTGTTGGTGAGGTCCGCCAGCATGTCGAGCGGCGGCTTGGGGGGCAGCGGCTGCTGCGTGGTCCGCTCGGCGTCGGGTGAGGGCTGGGGGCGGGCCGGGGGCCGGGCCGTCTGCGGGGCGGGCGGCCGGGGGCCGTCGCCGCCGAGGGGTACGAAGGTGCTTCCGCGCGGGTTGGCTCCGGCCGGCTTGGCGGCGGGGCCGCCGGGAGCGGGCTTGGCCGCATCCCGGCCCTCGGCGGTCGGCGCGGCCGTACCAGGCTTCACGGCACGGAAGACGGCGGTGCGCTCACTGTCGGCGGGCTCGGCCGCGGCCGGCTTGGCCGGGGCCGGCTTGGCCGGGGTGGTGCGGGGGTCCCCGGATCCCGGCTTGCGGAAGACGGCGGTGCGCTCACTGTCGGCGGGGCCGGTGCCGGTGTCCCCGGGCTTCTCGGCACGCGGCTTCGCGGCCCCGGAAGCGGTCTTCTCCGACGCGTCGGAGCCGGACGCCTTGGCCGAATCCCGACCGGCGGAACCCGACCCGGCGGCCTCCGGCTTCACCGCACGGAAGACGGCGGTGCGCTCGCTGTCGGCCGGCTTGTCCTCCGGCTTGCCGGAACCCGGCTTCGCGACCCCGAACGCCGTCTTCTCCGCCTCGCCGGAGCCGGACGCCTTGGCCGAATCCCGACCAGCGGAACCCGACCCGGCGGCCTCCGGCTTCACCGCACGGAAGACAGCGGTGCGCTCACTGTCGGCCGGGCCAGCCGCCGCGGGCTTCGCCGGGGCAGCGGTGCGGGCTTCGTCAGCCGTCTTCTTCTCCGCCGCAGCGGAACCCGACGCCCCGTCGGCACCCGAACCGGACGCCGTCTTCTCCGCCTCACCGGAGCCAGCGGGCTTGGCCGAATCCCGACCAGCAGAACCCGACCCGGCGACCTCCGGCTTCACCGCACGGAAGACCGCGGTGCGCTCACTGTCGGCCGGCTTGTCCTCCGGCTTGCCGGAACCCGACTTCGCGACCCCGAACGCCGTCTTCTCCGACGCGTCGGAGCCGGACGCCTTGGCCGAATCCCGACCAGCAGAACCCGACCCGGCAGCCTCCGGCTTCACGGCACGGAAGACCGCGGTGCGCTCACTGTCGGCCGGCTCGGCCGCGGCCGGCTTGTCCTCCGGCTTGCCGGAACCCGGCTTCGCGGCGCCGGACGCCGTCTTCTCCGCCTCGCCGGAGCCGGACGGCTTGGCCGGATCCGGACCGTCGGCGTCCGAAGCGGAAGCCTGCTCGCTGTCGGCAGCCGCCGACTTGGCCGGGGTGGGCGTGCGGGGCTCCTCCTCCGGCTCGACGGAGGAGGAGCCGGGCTTCACGGCACCGGACGTGGTCGTCCGCCGGTCAGCCGGGCCCGCCGGCTCGGCGGAGTCCGCCTCATCGGCACCCGAAGCCTCGGCCTCGGCCTCGGCCTCGGCCCGAGCCGGGGCACGGTCCCCCGAACCCCGGGAGGGCTCCGTGGCGACCCAGGCCGCCACCGCTTCCTTCAAGGGGTCCCGGTCGCCCGGCTCCACCGCTTCGCGCGGGCGGAGGACCGACAGCCTCGGGTCCCGCTCCGCACGCGGCGTGGCGGGCTCCGCCGTCCCCGACGCACCTTCATCTACCGACTTGTCGGGGGACTCGCCCGCCACCAGTTCCTCCTCGTTCGCCGTCCGGTCGCTGTCCGAACCGTCTAACAGTGTCCCGTCTCGGGGGCATCGCCCACCCGCTAGACGAGAACGACATAGCTGCCGGTTCCCCCACAAAGCGTCCAGGCGCTCTCGACAGATGAATGTGAGAGGCGTCACCCTGTCACTCATCCACGCGGGGAGGCATGGATGGGCAGGAGCCGCAGAACAATTCCGGAGGAGCTTTTGCTGCTCGCCTTGGACCCGACCACGGGAACCACGGCGCAGCCGCAGTCGCTCGACCTCGGCCTGGCCGGGGCACAGCTAGTAGAGCTGGCTCTGGCAGGACGGATAGCCCCTGATGGGGATCGTATCGCCGTGGTGATGCCACGGCCGACAGGAGATCCGACTCTGGACTCCGCACTGGAACTGCTGCGCAGGCGCGGCAGCCCGGTCCGGGCCGTTCACTGGATCGGCGGGCCCCGGCTGGGGCTCCGTCAGATTTACCTCGCTCACCTGGAGCGCTGCGGCATGGTCCATGCCGTCGCGGGACAGATGTGCGGGGTGCTGCCGACGACTCGCTACCAGGCGACGGACACGGCGATCAGCCGGGAGATCCGCGCCCGGCTCGACAGTGCGATCCGCACCGGTGTACCGCCGGACCCGCGGACCGCGGCGCTCGCCGCACTGGCCCACGCGGTCGGACTCGGCAAGCACCTGTACCCCGGCAACGAGGGGCGGTCGTCCAGGTCCCGGCTGCGGGACCTGATCCGGCACGACCCCATGGGCGGTCTCGTGGCGCACGCCGTCATGGACGTCCAGAACGGGGTGGCGGCACAGCCGAGGCGGGACCGCGCCCCGGCCACCGCGTCGGCAACGGCCTCGGCATCGGCGGCACCCACCGCCCGGGCCGCCGCCGTACCGATGCAGCCGCGCCGCACGGGTGCGATGGCCCGGGTGGCCGCGCACTGAACGGCAGCTGAGCAGCACGCGCACCACCACGCGCACCACCACCCGCACCGCGGCCCGCGACACCCCTTGACCCACCCAGCGGGCCGGCACCACAGGCACCACGTGCGCCACGCCGCAACCGGCCGTCCCCCAAAAGACCCGGTTCGGGAGCCGCCAGCGTGCGGGGCGGTGAGACCGGTTCACCGGTCCCACCGCCCCGCACGTCTGTCTTTCCGGTCCGTTCCCCAGCGCCGCCGCACCCTTCGGTGGCAGTCTGCTGAACATCAGACACGCAGAGAGACAGATCCAGAAGAAGGCGGAGGTGCCGTCCCCGTGGCGTCCAATGTCAATCCCACCGTCCGACGCCGCCGACTGGGCATGGAGCTGCGCAAGTTGCGCGAGGACAAAGGAATGACGGCCGAGCAGGTCGCCGAGCGTCTGCTCGTTTCCCAGTCCAAGATCAGTCGGCTGGAGAACGGCCGTCGCTCCATCAGCCAGCGCGACGTCCGCGACCTGTGCGACGTGTACGAGGTCGAGGACCGCCGGCTCGTCGACTCCCTCATGCAGATGGCCAAGGACTCGCGCCAGCAGGGCTGGTGGCACGCCTTCGGCGACATCCCGTACAGCGTCTACATCGGCCTGGAAACCGATGCGACCAGTCTGCGCACGTACGAGCCCCAGATGGTCCCCGGCCTGCTCCAGACCCCCGAGTACGCCCACGCCCTGATCCGCGGCGCGCTCCCGGAGACCGCGCCGGCCGACGTGGACAAGCGCGTCCAGGTCCGGATGCACCGCCAGAAGCGGCTCTCCGAGACGGACAACAACAACCCGGAGGTCGGGCCGCTGCGGCTGTGGGCGGTGATCGACGAGGCGGCGCTGCGCCGGCACGTGGGCGACGCGCAGTTGATGATCCGGCAGCTCGAATACCTGATAGAGCAGTCGGAACAGCCGTACATCACCGTGCAGGTGATGCCGTTCTCGATGGGCGCGCATCCGGGCGTCAACGGGCAGTACGCCATCCTCGAATTCCCGGACGCCTCCGACTCGACGGTGGTCTACATCGAAGGCGTGACGAGCGATTTGTACCTGGAGAAGGCCAACGACGTTCAGAAGTACAGCGTGATGTACGAGCACTTGCGCGCCCAAGCGCTCAATGTCGAACAGACACGGCAGTTCATCGCCGAGATCATTGACCACTATGCGGGCAAGGGGAAGTAAAAGCGGAGGAAACCGGGCAGGTGGCGAGGGGGGCCGGTACGGTACACCGTCACTCCCCGGCCACAGAAGGCCTGAATGGAATATGCCACCCGGTCGAGTGAACGCCCACTTCACCCGTCGGACGGTGCGGGTAGCGTCGATCACGTCGGCCGGAAGCAAAGGCCGACGAGACCCGGAACTACTCGCTGAACCGGAGAAAAACATGGCTATTCGTCAGGGCGCTACGGAAAACTGGACCAAGTCCTCCTACTCCGGCGGCAACGGCGCCTGCGTCGAAGTCAAGTCGCCCGTCATGGAGGCCATCGCGGTCCGCGACTCGAAGGTGCAGGACGGCCCGTCCCTCACCTTCGCGCCGGGGTCCTGGAACTCCTTCGTCGCCGACGTCACCGAGGGCCGGCTGGGACGCCTCGTCTGAGCGTGACGACGTCCGTCCGCCTCATGAACAAGCCGTTGGTTGATGCCCTCTCGACCGGTCGCCGTCCAGGCCGAGGGGGCTCTGCCCTGTCCGCAGCCCGACCGGAGCCGCCGCGCCGCGGAACGAACCGCCCTCAGCGCAGCCGGTCCACGTAACGGTCCGTCCCCGGCACCGTCGGGATGAACGGGGCCACCAGCTCCACCCGCCCCAGACCCGCCTCCGCGACCTCCGCGTCCAGTCCCTCGAACCGGTGCCAGCAGGTCCGGGGATCGGCCTCCAGGAACCAGAGCAGCGTCAACCGGGTGCCGACGCCCTCGACCTGCTTGACGTACGTCATGCGGTCGCCGGGCAGCGGCGTCGGCCGGAAGACCGTCACCATCGCCGCGGGACCGCCCGCCAGCCGCTTCGGCAGGGACCGCGAGCGCAGCCACTCCAGCAGTCGCGCCCGCTGCTCGGGGCCGACGGCGTCGACGACCTGGAGGACCAGCCCCGAGTAGGGGTGGTCGAGGGCGTGGAAGTCGCGCGGCCCGGCCGCACCGTCGCGGTAGACGGTGGCCTCGTGGTCCTGGAAGGCCGTGAAGACGTGCGTGCGGTCCTGGTAGACGCGACCGTCGCGGTTCAGCCGCTTGTTGATGCCGACGGTCCACTTCATGTGCTCGTCGTACCGGCCTTCGGTCACCCAGTACGTCGACAGGTAGCACCCGGCCGAGACGGGCTGGGCGACGGCCGACTTCTCGGGGTAGCGCAGCTCCTGGAGGTCCTTGGTGGCGACCCAGCGGCGTCCGGCGTACATCCAGGGCATGGCCATGGCGCCGGCGTAGTAGTGGTCGTCCTCGTACCAGCGGTTGTACGCGAACTCGTGGCCCGGGTGCGGTTCGACCATGGTGATCAGCGCGTGGCCCGGGCGGACGCCGTACGGGCCCACGGAGGCGAGCGCCGCGTAGTCCTCGGCCCGGGTGTCGCCGCCCCGCACCGGTATGGCGTCCGCCGTCGTCGCGCCTGCCGTCATCGCATCTGCCGCCGTTGCGTCTGCCGCCGTTGCGTCTGCCGCCGTCTCGTCTGTCGTCATGACACCGGTCTATCTGATGCAGCGTCAGTTGTGGAGGGGGCCGACACCGCCACGGCCGGGCCCGTTCACGTGGCGGACGGGTAGGTGTCCTCTGCATCTTTCGCGGTTAGGCTGCGCGCACCCGCCTGCCGAAGGAGTCCCCATGCCCGGCCCCGCCGCCGTCCAGCCGCCGCCCGCCTTCGCCGCCAGGACGGCCGCGGTGGCGGGTTCGCCCATCCGCGACATCCTCTCCCTCACCGACCGCCCCGAGGTGGTCTCCTTCGCCGGCGGCTACCCGGCACCCGAGCTCTTCGACACCGCCGGCCTGCGTGCGGCCTACGACGCGGCCCTGTCCGCCCCCGCCTCCGCCGCCCGGGCCCTGCAGTACTCGACCACCGAGGGCGTACCGGAACTCCGCGCGACGATCGCCGCCCGCGCCACCGCCCGTGGGCTGCCCACCACCGCCGACCAGGTCGTCGTCACCAGCGGCTCCCAGCAGGGGCTCGCCCTGCTCGCCGGCGCCCTGCTCGACCCGGGCGACGTCGTCCTCGTCGAGAACCCGACCTACCTGGCGGCGCTCCAGGGCTTCGGCCTGGCCGGGGTCCGGGTCGTGCCCGTCCCCTGCGACGAGGACGGCATCCTCCCGGACGCCCTGGAGGAGATCGTCCGGCGGGAGCGGCCCAAGCTGCTGTACGCGATACCCACGTTCCAGAACCCGACGGGCCGCACCCTCCCCGGAGCCCGCCGGGCGGCGGTCGCGGAGATCGCCTCCCGGCTCGGCCTGTGGCTGGTGGAGGACGACCCGTACGGTGACCTCCGCTACGAGGGGGCGCACGAGCCGTGGCTCGCCGCGCACCCCGGGGCGCAGGACCGCACCGCCCTGCTCGGCAGCTTCTCCAAGCTCATGGCACCGGGCCTGCGGCTGGGCTGGCTCCGCGCCCCGGCGGCCCTGCTGCGGGCCGCGGTCGTCGCGAAGCAGGCGGCCGACCTGCACACCTCGACAGTGAACCAGCTGGCGGCCGCCCACTACCTGGCGGCGGTGGACCTGGACGCCCACGTCGCCACCGTCCGCGCGGCCTACCGCGTCCGAAGGGACGCGCTGCTGGCCGGCCTGCCCGAGGCGCTCCCGGCGGGCTCGGAGTGGAACCGGCCGGAGGGCGGCATGTTCGTCTGGGCCCGGCTGCCCGCCGGGTACGACGCGACGGCCCTGCTCAAGTCCGCCGTCGCACACGACGTGGCCTACGTCCCCGGGGCCCCCTTCTTCACCGGCACCCCCGACCACCGGACCCTGCGGCTGTCCTTCGTCACGCACACCCCCGCCGAGATCGCCGAGGGCCTGCGCCGGCTGGGCCGCGCCCTGCGGTAGTCGCCCCAGTCGGCCCCTCCCCACCGGGACCCCCGGCCGGTCACCCCCGGCCGGTCACCCCCGCCGCCCGCCCTCAGCCGTACAGCTTCTCGATCTCGGCGGCGTACCGCTGCGCCACCACCGCCCGCCGGAGTTTCAAGGTCGGGGTCAACGTGCCCGCCTCGACGGAGAAGTCCTCGGCGAGCAGGTGGAAGGCACGGATCCGGGCCGGCCGGGAGACGGTGGCGTTGGCCTCCTCGACGGCCCGCGCCACCAGGGCCCGGACCGCCGGGTGTTCCTCGGGCCGGGCCAGGGTGCCCGGGGCGATCCCCTCCCGGGCCGCCCAGGCCGCGATCTCGTCCGCGTCCAGGGTGATCAGGGCCACCGGGTGGGGGCGGCGGTCGCCGATCATCACCGCGCGGGAGACGTACCGGGACGCCTGGAGGGCGAACTCGACCTCCGTCGGGGTGATGTTCTTCCCCGCCGAGGTGATGACCAGCTCCTTCTTCCGGCCGATGATCGACAGGAAGCCGTCGGCGTCGAGCGAGCCGAGGTCGCCGGTGTGCAGCCAGCCGTCGGCGTCGACCGTCGCCGCCGTCGCCCTCGCGTCGCCGTGGTAGCCCGGGAAGACCATCGGGCCCCGGGCCAGGACCTCGCCGTCCTCCGCGATCCGGACCTCGCAGCCCGCGACCGGCCGGCCGACCGTGCCGGGGCGGGCCGACCCCGGGTGGTTGAGGCTGATCACCCCGGCGGACTCCGTCATCCCGTAGCCCTCGTGGACCGGGATCCCGCAGGCGCGCAGGAAGTCCAAGGTGGCGGGCGCGATCGGGGCGCCGCCGGTCAGCGCCCAGGTGAGCCGGCCCCCGAAGGCGGCGCGGACAGGGGCGTACAGCGTCTCGCGCGCCGCCTCGTACGCCGTGCGCGCCTCCTCGGGCAGGCGCCCCTCGGCAGCCAGTACGCCCAGCCGTACCGCCTCCTCGAAGCGCTCCCGTCCGCCCTCCACCGACTCCGCGAGCGACAGCACCACCGAGTGGAGCTTCTCGAACAGGCGCGGTACGGAGGGCAGGTGGGTCGGAGCCACCTCGGCGACCTCGGCCAGGACGTTCTCGATCCGGCCGCCGAAGTAGCACAGCTCCCCGCCCTGGAGCAGCGTGGTGAACTGGATGAGCTGCGCCAGCAGGTGGGCGAGCGGCAGGTAGAGGTACGTCCTGTCGCCCGGCCCGCCCTTCACCACCGGCAAGGTGGCGTCCTGGACGGCGCCGAGGTTGCCGTGGGTGAGCCGGCAGCCCTTCGGCGGCCCGGTCGTCCCCGAGGTGTAGACGACGGCGGCGTCCGCGTCCGGGGTCACCGCCTCCGCGCGGGCGCGCAGCTCCGTCTCCGGTGCCGGCGGCAGCTGCGGCAGGGCGTCCATCAGGACCACCTGCCGCAGCGCCGGGAGCCGCCCGCGCAGGGCTTCCACCCTGGCCGCCTGGGCGGCGTCGTCGCAGACCGCCACCACCGCCGCGGAGTCCGACAGCACCCAGGCCAGCTCCTCCTCCCCCGCCGTCGGGTACACCGGCACCAGGACGGCGCCCGCCGCCAGCACCCCGAAGTGCGTGCACGTCCACTGCGGCCGGGTCTCCGCGAGGACCACCACCCGCTCGCCCGCCACGATCCCCAGGCCCAGCAGGGCCCGCCCGGTGCGGCGGACGCGGGCCCGCAGGTCCTCGTAGGAGAGCGTGCTCCAGCCGCCTTCCGGGGCGGTGGCGGTGCCCGGCCGGAAGCGGAGCGCGCTGTGGTGCCCGTAGCGCTCCCCCGTCCACTCGGTGAAGAGAGCCAGCGTGCGCGGTCGCGCCAGGTCCTGTGCGGCGTCCATCGTCTTCGCCTCCCGGGGAGTGAGTACGACGACGCTAGGCACCGCAGCGGCCCGTACGGCATGACCGGAAGCGTCAGCACCGCTGACCCCGGAGCTCATTGGGGCTACCGTCGGTCCCATGGGGAGGCGGACGATCACCGTGCACCATGTGCGTGCCCTGCTGGCGGGGGCGCGGCGCGCCGGCATCGACACCGTGCCGCTGCTGCAAGAGGCGCAGATCCCGCCGCTGTTGCTGGGCGACGACCGGGCGCGGATCACGCCCGCGCAGTTCGCCCGGCTGTTCCGGGCGCTGTACCGCACGACGCAGGACGAGTTCCTCGGGCTGGGCGCGCTGCCGAGCCGGCCCGGCACCTTCGCGATGATGTGCTACGCCTCGCTGGGCTGCCGGGACCTGGGGGCGGCCGTCGAACGGGCCGCGGCGTTCTACGGGTTGTTCCCGGGCGGCCCGGAACTGGCGCTGGAGGTCGGCGACGGCGAAGCCAGGTTCGGGGTGCGGAGCGACTTCGTGGAGGGCGGCGCCGGGAACCCCGGCCGGGCCGAGGAGCGTTTCCTGTCCGAGTGCGTGCTCGCCATCTGGCACCGGCTGAGCAGCTGGCTGATCGGGCGCCGCATCCCGCTGCTGTACGCGGCGTTCGCGTACCCCGCGCCGCCCTACGCGCAGGAGTACGAGCTGCTCTTCGACTGCCCGGTCCGTTTCGGCGCCGACCGGACGGCCGCCGCGTTCGCCGCGCAGTGGCTGACCGCTCCGCTCGTACGGGAGGAGCCCGCCCTCGACGCGATGCTGCGCCGGGCCCCCTTCGACCTGCTGTCGCGGCCGGAGTACGGGACCACGGTCGCGGAGCAGGTACGCCGGACCCTGACGCGGCGGCTGCGCACCTCGCCCAGGCTGCCGGAGCTCGGGGAGGTCGCGGCGCGCCTCGCCGTGTCCCCGGCGACGCTGAGGCGGCGCCTGCGCCAGGAGGGCACGTCCTTCCAGCAGTTGAAGGACCACGTGCGGCGGGACGCGGCCATCGCGGGGCTCGCGGAGAGCGGCGAGCCCATCGCGGAGCTGGCCGCCCGGCTGGGCTTCTCCGAGGACACCGCCTTCCACCGCGCATTCCGCCGCTGGACGGGCACCACTCCGGGCGCCTACCGGATCGCCTCGGGCGGCTGACGGGCTGCCCGGCCGGCGCGGTGGGCGGCTCGGCGGCCGCGGTGGCGGGCGGCTCGGCGCGGTGGGCGGCTCGGCGGGCGCGGTTACGGGCGGCTCGGCGCGGTGGGCGGCTCGGCGCGGCGGCCGCGGGGGGCCGCGCGTCGGCCCGGTGATGGCTCCGGTCAGCAAAGGTGAGCTGCACAGTCAGCGACGTGCCGACCGGTCGGTCACTACCTTCTCCTCACCTGCCCCCACACGGACACCTGGGAGAGCCGCCCATGCGTTTGCGCTGCACCGCCCTCGCCGCCGTGGCCGCCCTGGCCCTCGGCCTCACGGCCGCGAGCCCCGCCACCGCCTCCGCCGCCCGCCCCGGCGACCTCGTCGCCACCGCGCCCTCCGCGTTCCACCCGCTGCCCGGCCAGCCCACGAACACCAAGGCCTGGAAGATCAGCTACCGCTCGACCACCGCCGACGGCGCGCCCGACGTCGTCTCGGGAACGGTCATCGTCCCGCAGGACGGCCGTACCGGCCCCCGCCCCCTGATCACCTACGCCGTCGGCACCGTCGGCATGGGCGACTCCTGCGCCCCGAGCAACAACCTCCCGAACGGCACCGCCATGGAGGCCAACCTCATCCAGCAACTCACCCTGCGCGGCTGGGCGGTGGTCGTCACCGACTACGAGGGCCTCGGCACGCCCGGCGTGCACACCTACACCGTCGGCCCCTCCGCAGGTCACGCCATGCTCGACGCCGCCCGGGCGGCCCTGCGCCTCCCCGAGGCGGGGCTGCCCGCGGACACGCCGATCGGCATCATGGGCTACTCCCAGGGCGGCCAGGCCAGCAGCTGGGCCGCCGAGCTGCAGGGCTCGTACGCACCGGAGTTGCAGGTCAAGGGCACCGCGACCGGCGGCGTCCCGGCCGACCTGATGAAGGTCGCCGACTTCAACAACGGCTCCTACGGCTCCGGGCTGATCTTCATGGCCGCCGCCGGACAGGACGCCGCCTTCCCCGAGCTGAAACTCGACTCCTACCTCAACCCGGCGGGCAAGGCCCTGGTCGGCGGCCTGCGCGAGGGCTGCGTCGCCATCGACGCCATCGCCGGCTCCTTCAAGCGGATCTCCGACCTCACCACCCGCGACCCGCTCGCCCAGCCCGACTGGCGGGCCCGGCTCGGCCAGAGCAGGCTCGGCGGGACCGCCCCGGCCGCGCCGGTGTACCAGTACCACGCGCTCGGCGACGAGCTGATCCCGTACGCCGTCGGCCGCGAGCTGCGCTCCGAGTGGTGCGCGCGGGGCGCGGACGTCGAGTTCGACACCGTCTGGGTCGGTGAGCACGTCAGCGGGGTCATCAGCCACTCCCTGGCGGCCGGCAACTGGCTCGCGGACCGTTTCGCGGGCCGCGCCACGCACGCCAACTGCTGATCCGCTGCGGCTGCCGGGCGGCGGTGTCCGGGGCGCCCGCCCCTCACCGCCCCCGGTACAACGCGTCGATCTCCCGCGCGAACTCCCGCGCGATGACGCCGCGCCGCAGCTTGAGCGACGGAGTCAGGTGTCCCCGCTCCTCGGTGAAGTCCTGCGGCAGCAGCACGAACCGCCGTATCGACTCCGGGCGCGACACCAGCGCGTTCGCCTCGTCGACGCCCCTTTGGACGTCCGCCCGCAGTTCCTCGTCCCGCACGAGCTCCGCCGTCGGCAGGTCGCCCTTCTTGTGCATCTGCCTCCAGTGCGCCAGCCCTTCCCCGTCCAGGGTGATCAGCGCGGCGACGTAGGGCCGGTTCTCGCCGACCACCAGGCACTGGGCCACCAGGGGGTGCGCCCGCAGCGCGTCCTCCAGGACCGCCGGGGCGACGTTCTTGCCGCCGGAGGTGATGATCAGGTCCTTCTTGCGTCCGGTGATGGTCAGGTACCCGTCCGCGTCCAGCTCCCCGATGTCGCCGGTCGCGAACCACCCGCCTGGCACGGTCGCCCCGCCGTTCCAGTAGCCCGCGAAGACGTGCGGCCCGTGCAGCAGCACCTCCCCGTCGTCGGCGATCCGTACCGCCGTCCCCGGCAGCGGCCACCCGACCGTTCCCAGGCGCGGCTTGAGCGGGGGCGTCACCGTCGCGGCCGCCGTGGTCTCCGTCAGGCCGTAGCCCTCGAAGACCTCCACCCCGGCGCCCGCGTAGAAGGCCGCCAGCCGCGCGCCGAGCGGCGAACCCCCGCTCAGGACGTACCGCACGCGCCCGCCCAGCGCCGCGCGGATCCGCCGGTACACGAGCCGGTCGTACAGTGCGCGCGCCGCCCGCAGCCCCCACCCGGGGACGTCGCTCTCGCCGTAGCGCCGGGCGATCCTCGCCGCCCGGTCGAAGGACGCGCCCCGGCCCATCCGCTCCGCCGTCGCCCGCGCGGTGTTGTAGACCTTCTCCAGGACGTAGGGGATGGCCAGCAGGAACGTCGGTCTGAACCCGGCGAGGTCCGCCATCAGGTCCTCCGTACGGATGCTCGGCGCGTGTCCGAGCTTCACCCGCGCGCGCAGGCAGCCCACGGCCACCATCCGCCCGAACACGTGCGACAGCGGCAGGAACAGCAGGGTGGAGGCCGGTTCGCTGGTCACGGCCCGGAAGACCGGGTGCAGCAGTTCCACCGCGTTGTCGACTTCGGCGAAGAAGTTCCCGTGCGTCAGCACGCACCCCTTCGGCCGGCCGGTGGTGCCGGAGGTGTAGACGAGCGTGGCGACGTCTTGTGGTGTACGGACCCGCCTGCGCTCGTGGACCAGCGCCTCCGGGATGCGTTCCCCGGCCCTGACGAGCCGTGCCACGGCTCCCGTGTCGAACTCCCACAGGTGCACCAGCCCCGGCAGGTTCACCCGTTCGGCGCTGATGATGCGGGCCTGCGTGGTGTCCTCCACGGCGCAGGCCACCGCCCCCGAGTCCTGGATGATCCAGCACGCCTGGGCCGCCGAGGAGGTCGGGTAGATCGGCACCGTCACCAGCCCGGCAGCCCAGCCCGCGAAGTCCAGCAGGGTCCACTCGTAGGTGGTGCGGGCCATGATGGCGAGCCGGTCCCCCGGCCGCAGCCCTTCGGCGATCAGCCCCTTGGCGACGGCGAGCACCTCGGCGGCGAATTCGGCGGCGCTCACGTCGCGCCAGCTGCCGTCGGGCTGCTTGCGCGCGAGCACGGCCTCGCCGGGCGCCTGGGCCGCGTTGTCGAACGGTATGTCCCCGAGCGACCCCCGCGCGGGCGGGCCGACGAGCGGGGGTACCGCGACCTGCCGCACCACCCCGTCGATGACGGTCTTCACGGGCTCGGCCGGCTCAGCGGGCTTCGGCTCGGCATGCACGGGCGTTCTCCTCGGTTCGGCTCCGGAGTTACCGCCGGTAATCTACGCACGGGTAACAGCCGCTGACCAGCCCCTGCACACGCCCCGACCACCCCGGACCCGAGTCCTCCACTTATCGCGCACGCCCGCCGCACGCACCGACGCGGACCGGGCGGTGTGAACCGCCGGGTCCGCGCGGAGGGCGCACTGCAGGCGCAGGCGGAACGGCTAGCCGGTGCAGTACCTCTTGAGCGCCGCGGTGAAGGCGGCGTCGTACGCCGCGTGGTGGGCTTCGTCGGCCTTCTTCGCCCCTTCGGAGTTCGGGACCAGGCCGTTCTGATTCTGCTTCTGGTTCTGCGGGGGCTTCGGCTGGGCGTCGCAGGTGCCCGCCAGCGCCAGCGCCTTTCCGTCCGTGAAGCCCTCGCTGGCGCCGCGTTCCCGCTCAGAAGTGATCAGCTTCTGGTTGACCGCGTCCTGAGCCGCCGCGCCGCCCACGCAGTCGGAGCCGTACCCGCCGCTCTGGGAGGCCTTGTACTTGCCGGCCGGCACGTCACCGGAGGTGAACGTGCCGTCGTCGCCGACGGTGGCGGTGCCGCCGCCCACGCCGTCGGTCTGGTCGAGGAGGACATCGCCCTTGGCCTTGTCGAATCCCTGGCCGGTCACGATCGCTTTCGTCGCGTCGTCGGCCTTGACCTCGACGAAGCACGCGGCCGAGGCGGATGCGGCGCCCGGAGCCGTCTTCGGGGCCGCGGCGGCCCAACCGGTGGCGGCCGTACCGATGGCCAGCGAACAGGCCAGCAGGGGGGTGAACAGAGTGATGCGGGTGCGTTGGTTCATCGTTGTTCCTCACCTGTGGTGGGGCAGGGTGAAGGAGTCACGTGGCCGACCACTGCGAGGGGGCCGACGACCCGTGGCCCACGATGCCGGCGCGGTGCGCCGGGGGCGGGTGCGTGCCGTGCGCACCTCCCGATCGGCCCCGGCAGGAGGCCGCCACCCCCATGCTCCCCTGCCCCCCGGAACCTGTCGACCGGGAGCCGCTTCGCCCTGCCAGGGGGCCGCGGAGCCTTAGGCGGCCGATGCGTTGGCCGGTTCGCCGGGGGAACAGTCGCGGCAGCGGCCCGGTTCCTTGGAGCGGAAGACGCGTTCGCAGCCGTCGCAGGTCTGGAAGGGGTCCGGGCGGGTGACCGGGACGACGGGCAGGGCCGCAGGGAGCGGCGGTGGGAGCATCGCGGTGAGCCGGTAGCCGAGGATGCCCGCCGGGTTGCGCAGGGGCTCGGGGAGGTCGGCGCTCAGCTTCCGGGCGATGACGTCGGGGGCGATCCCGCGTGCGAGCCAGGCGGAGAGCCCGGGTGCGAGGCGAAGGACGTCCCGTTCGGACAGGAGCAGCCGGGGGTCGAGGCCGCGCAGGCCCGCCAACAGGTCGAAGGTGGCCGGATGGAGGGCGACGGGGGCCGCTCCCGGCCCTCCGGTCCCGGCTTCCGCCTCCTCGGCCTCGCGGTCCGGCTCTTCCGGTTCCGGTTCCGGCTCCTCGACCTCCCGGTCCGGCTCTACGGCCTCCCCTGCGGCCTCGGGCACCGGTTCCGGTTCCGGCACGGGGGCGGGCCGCACGCGCCCCGGACGGGTTTCCGCGGGGTCCTCCGCCTCGGCACCCGGCTGCTCGTAGTAGTACGTCCGCGTGACCATCCGCCCGTTGTCCAGCCGTACGACACGCCGCTCGACGTAGCCGAACTGCTCCAACTCCCGCAGCGCCGCGGCCATGCGGATCTGCCCCTCGGGGAAGTGTGCGGCCAGCGCCTTGATGTTGACGGACGCGCCGTCGGGCAACGACTGGATGTACAGGGCGACGCCGATGGCGGTCGCCGACAGCCGGGCGTGCTGGGCCAGGTGGTTGCCCACCACCGTGAAACGCTTGCGGTGACGGGACTTGACGTGGATGACGCCGGACCGGTGATTCCGGGGCGTAAGCCGGGCGGCCGCGCGCGGCAGCGCACTAGACTGCGTGAAAGCCATCGGGGAAGGCACTACTTCCTTGTTGGTAACCATCGGGAAGCTGCTACTTCCCTGTTGGTCAGGCCCTCGTCCGGGATTCCAGTCCCGGCGGGGGCCGTTTCATGTCTGGGGTTGTGAAGCTGAGCATATGCCAGCCAACCCCGCGCAAATCCAGCCCAGTTGCCACAGTTCACCCGTCCGAGCGACGGGAGGCCGGGAGGGTTGGTCGGTGGTCATTCACCCTCTCTCGTCCTGGGAAGTACAGGCACCAGCGCCACCGGGTCCCGGCCCACCGCGACCCGGTCGCCACTGCCTGCCGAGGAGGTACATACCCACCCGAACTCCCCGCGCCGGAGACACCTCTCGCCCGGCTCCCTACCGGCTCGCACCATTACCAGACCCGGCGCCGCCACTGGTGCGCCGGAGATCCACGATGATCTCCGCACCCAGGACGTAGGCCGGGACGCCCGAGGTGATGAGGGCGGTTTCGGCGACGCCGATGAGGTCCGCGAGGGTGGCGCCGGCATGCAGGGCGCCCTGGGCGTGGATGCGGGCGGGGTGTTCACGGCCGAGGGACAGGAGCTGCCCGAAGTGGACGAGCTGCTGCACGCGCGCGCCCAGCGGGTTCTCGGTCAGCACGATGTGCCGCAGCGCCGCGAGGGCCTCTTCGGTGGGGAGCCGGTCGAAGTCCCGCGCCAGGCTCAGCCGGTCCTGCACTCCGCCCGGAACGCCGCCGAGGGTGGAGGTGTAGCGGGCGCGCACGGCTTCGGTGCGGCGGGCGAAGTCGCCGTCGCTCACGACGCGACCCGGGCGATCGAGGCGCGTACGGCCTCCAGGGCGCCTTCGGGGAAGTCCACGGCCCCGCCGATGGCGGCCGCCGCGATCTCCGCCTCGGCGCTCTCCTCGATCGCCACCACCAGGTGGGCGGTCGCCGCCGAGTCCGGGCCGAACACCAGGATGCCGTGGTTGGCCAGCAGGGCCGCCGAGGTCGTCGGGCACCGCTCCAGTACGTCGGCGATGCCGCGCACCGCCACGTCGGACCCGCGCGGCCCCCAGGGAACCACCGGGACGGCCTCGGCCTGCCCGAAGCGGAGCATCGGCTCGGTCCGGCACGGCAGGGGCCGGTTGGCCACGGCGAAGGCCGTCGCGGAGGGCGAGTGGGTGTGGATGACGGCACCCACCTGCGGCCGGGCCCGGTAGACGATGCTGTGCATCGTGATGATCTCGGCGCTGACCGACCGCAGCTCCCCCTCCAGGACCTGCCCGTCGAGACTGACGACCGCCAGGTCCTCGGGCCGGACCCCCCGGACGAATCCGGGCGTCAGCAGGAAGCTGTCGCCGTCGAGCCGGGCGCTGAGGTTGGCGTGGCCCGAGTGGGACATCACCCCCGCCGCGAACAGCGCCTCCGCCGCCGCGACCAGGTCGTTCCGTGCACGCGTGGTTGCCATCGGGCACCTCCGAAATCTGCCGGCAGCGGCCGCTTCCGTTCGCCGCTGCCCTCCTGCACCCCACTCTTCAACTTGAACTAAGGTTTAAGTCAAGCGCCGGTCCGGAAGAGCCGGGACGTGGACGAGGAGCGGCCCATGCGCATGACCATCGGACAGCTCTCGGAGGCCACCAGGGTTCCGGCGTCCGCCATCCGGTTCTGGGAACGCCACGGCCTGCTGCCCGCGCCGGAACGACAGGGCGGACAGCGGCGCTACCCGCCGGAGGCGGCACAGCGGATCGTGGTGCTGCGCAAGTGCCAGCAGGCCGGACTGACCCTGGCGGAGATCGGCGAGTTCCAGGAGGACCAGCCGCGCAGGCAGGCGATGATCCGCGCCAAGATCACCGAGGTCGAGCAGCGGATGATCGACCTCGACCACGCCCATCAGTTGCTGGTCCACGCCCTCCAGTGCGGCGAGGAGGACATCGTCAGCTGCCCGAAGTTCCGCGAGCAGATGACGGCTTGGGAGACGCCCTCCACGTAGCGGCGCCCCACGAGACCTCCGCCCACACCACCTTCCCCGGCGCGGGCCCCTCCCGCACGCCCCACCGGTCGGCGAACGCGTCCACCAGCACCAGCCCCCGCCCCCGCGCGCACAGCACGGGCAGCCGGTCACCCCGCGTATCGGCCACCTCGATCCGCAGCACGCCCGGACGCGCAAGCAGCTCCATCCGGAACCCCCTCCCGGGCACCCGCCCGTGGGTGACGGCGTTCACGGCGAGCTCGGCCACGATGGCGCGGGGCGCGTCCAAGGGCAGGCCCCAGCCGCGCAGTTGCTCGACGGCGAGCAGCCGGGCGAGCCGGGCCCCGCGAGGGGTGGCGGACAGCAGGACGTCATAGTGCCGGGCGTCGAGCGCGCTTGCGGCGAGTTCACTGTTCACCTCACAGAGCGTGGCGGCGTGTGCGTAGCGTGAGAAGTCACAACGCCCTTGCGTCCGGGCTTTGTCCGGACGTTGTCCCGTGCTGTCCGGTCCGTCCGGACCGTTGCCCGGGGAAGGGGGCGTTGAGGACATCGGCTCGTCGGAGGTGGCGCGCGTGGGCGTGGACAGTGACGGTACGGAAGACGCCGGCTGGGACGTCGATCCCGAGGACGAACAGGGGGTCGCGGTCCTGTCCGCGCTCGGTCGCCAGCTCCGCACCTGGCGGGAACAGGCGGGAATGCGGGCCTCGGACCTGGGCGTGGCGATCGGGTACGGGGAGGACCTGGTCCGCAAGGTCGAGTCGGGCAGGCGCATCCCGCGCCCGGAGTACCTGGACAAGGCGGACGAGGCGTTGGGGGCGGGCGGCAAGATCCGCGCGATGAAGCCGGACATGGAGCAGGTGCGGTACCCGAAGAAGGTTCGGGATCTGGCGAAGTTGGAGGCGCGGGCGGTGGAACTGTCGGCGTACGGCAACCACAACCTGCACGGGCTGCTCCAGACGGATGCCTACGCGCGGGCACTGTTCGAGATGGCGCAGCCTCCTCAGTCCCCCGAAGAGGTCGAACGAGGGGTGGCGGGGCGTTTGGCGCGCCAGTCGATCTTCGAGCGGATGCCGGCGCCTGCGCTCAGCTTCGTCCAAGAAGAGGTAACCCTTCGGCGCACCATCGGAGGCACAATGGTTCTGCGTAGGCAGCTGGAACGCCTACTGGAATTAGCTCAGTTGCGGAACGTCACGATTCAGGTGATGCCGACCAACTGCGATGACCACGCCGGGATGGGGGGCCTGATCCAGGTGCTGAAGTTCGGTGACGGCACGGCGGTCGGACGCTCGGAAGGCGTGTTCAACGGCCGTCCCGTATCCGAGCCACGACAGCTCCAGATCTTGGAGCTGCGCTATGGAATGATCCGCGCGCAGGCTCTCTCACCACGGGCGTCCCGGGCCTTCATCGAGCAATTGCTGGGAGAAATATGACCCCCAAGTCCGAGCTGCAATGGTTCAAGAGCAGCTACAGCGACAGCAGCGACATCAACGACTGCGTCGAGGTGGCCTGGTTCAAGAGCAGTTACAGCGACAGCAGCGAAGGTGACGACTGCGTCGAGGTCGCCGCCACCCCCGCCGCCGTCCTCGTCCGGGACTCCAAGGACACCGACATCCCCCACCTCGCCTTCGGCCCCGCCGCCTGGGCGGGGTTCGTGGCCTCGGCCCGCTGAACCGCGCCGCACCGCACGACACCGCGGCCCCCGCCCGGACGGGGGCGGGGGCCGCGGTGCGTGCGTACGGGACTCAGGCGGCGACGGCCACCGGGGTGCGGGCCGGGTCCTCCAGCGGGGAGGAGGAGGCGGCCGCGTAGGCCTCCTTGTCCAGGATTCCCTCGCGGGCCGAGACGATGACCGGGACCACGGCCTGGCCGGCCACGTTGGTGGCGGTGCGCATCATGTCCAGGATCGGGTCGATCGCCATCAGCAGGCCCACGCCCTCCAGCGGCAGGCCCAGCGTGGAGAGGGTCAGGGTCAGCATGACCGTGGCGCCGGTCAGACCCGCCGTGGCGGCGGAGCCGACCACCGACACGAAGGCGATGAGCACGTACTCCTTGATGCCCAGCTGGACGTCGAAGATCTGCGCGATGAAGATCGCCGCCAGCGCCGGGTAGATCGCGGCGCAGCCGTCCATCTTGGTCGTGGCGCCGAACGGGACCGCGAAGGAGGCGTACTCCTTCGGGACGCCGAGGCGTTCGGTGACCTTCTGGGTGACCGGCATGGTGCCGACCGAGGAGCGGGAGACGAAGGCCAGCTGGATGGCCGGCCAGGCGCCCTTGAAGAACTGGAGCGGGTTGACCTTGGCGACCGTCGCGAGGAGCAGCGGGTACACGCCGAACATCACCAGGGCGGAGCCGACGTAGACGTCCGCGGTGAAGGTGGCGTACTTGCCGATCAGGTCCCAGCCGTAGGTGGCGATGGCGGTGCCGATGAGGCCGACGGTGCCGATGGGCGCGAGGCGGATGACCCACCACAGGGCCTTCTGGAGCAGCTCCAGGACGGACTCGGCGAGGGTGAGGACGGGCTGCGCCTTGGTGCCGAGCTGGAGGGCGGCGATACCGGCGACGGCGGCGAGGAAGACGATCTGGAGGACGTTCAGCTCGGTGAACGGCGTGACGACGTCCTTCGGCACGATGCCGGTCAGGAAGTCGATCCACGAGCCCTGGTGCTTGGGCAGCTTGCCGTCCTGCGGGGTGAGGCCGGTGCCGGAGCCCGGGTGGGTCAGCAGGCCGATCGCAAGACCGATACCGACCGCGATCAGCGACGTGATCATGAACCAGAGCAGGGTGCGGGAGGCGAGCCGGGCGGCGTTGTTCACCTTCCGCAGGTTGGTGATCGACACCAGGATCGCGAAGAAGACGAGCGGGGCGACGGCCAGCTTGAGCAGCTGGATGAAGATGTCGCCGATCTGCTCCAGGGTCGTACCGAGCCAGCTGATGTCCTGGCTCTTGGCGAGCCAGCCGAACAGCACGCCGAGCGCGAGACCGGTGACGATCTGGGCCCAGAACGGGAACTTGAACGAGGCCTTGGCGGCGGGGGCCGGGGCCTGGGGGGTGGCGGACACGGACACTCTCCGGGGGTGACGCGTCACGGACGACGCGTGAAGAACGGGGACGCGCAGGAAACAGACGGAAGGTTTCTGCGGTGGTGGTGCGTGCTGGTGGTGACGCGGTGCGGCAGCACCCGGAGGAAGCCGGGCCGGCCGGGACCACTGCCGTATCGGTGAGCCGTATGGGGCAGTCGGCTCAGCGACAACAGCAACAGGCCGCGGACACGCGGCGGCAGAGGTCGACGTGCAGGCGCGCCACGAGCGGGACGCTCGCGGTCATCTGGTGCGCAACTGTGGTCAACATGTTGAACACGCTAACACTTCTCCTTTGAGAATCTCAAAGGCACCCTTTGAGCCATGGTCGCGACGGGGCGGAGGCCCGGGCTGCACGGACCTACCCACACCTGCCCGGACGCACGAAAGCCCCAGCGTTACGGGCGGTATTCCCGTTGCTGGGGCGGATGCGTGTGTGAGGAAAACTACGGGCCGGGGACCGGCCCGCGTCAGGCGACGCGGGCGGCGTCGTCGGCCGCGTCCTCCTGGCCGCGGTTCTCGGCGAGCTTCTGCTTCGCACCCGCGACACGTCCGGAGATCTGCGCGGACATCTCGTCGCGCTGCTTGCGCAGGAGCACGAAGGACAGCGGCGCGGAGAGCACGAGGGCCAGCAGCACGATCCAGGCGAAGTTCGCGTCACCGAGGCCCGCGGGCACCCAGCCGAGCCGGACGAATACGGCGACGAGCACCAGGCACCCGACGAAGATGCCCAGGCGCATCGCGGTGTAGCGGATCGTCGCGCTCGGCTTGAGGGACACGGTGACCCCTTCTCTCTCGTCTTCGTACGGCGGCACGTGCCCATCCAGTGAAGCACGCCGGGGCGGGGCTGCGGTCCGCCGGGGTGTGTGACCCCTGCGGCCGGCCGTGGCGGCCCGCGTCAGTGCAGCGGGAGCAGCATCGTGATGTCGTCGCGGTCGTCGCCGGGGCCCACGCGGATGGCGTCCGGGACGCGGCCGACCTCCTTGTAGCCGCAGGCGGCGTAGAAGTGCTCAAGGCCCAGGCCGCCGCGGCAGGTCAAGCGGACGGCCTCGATGCCGTCCAGCGCGCGGGCCGCGTCTGCGACGGCATCCATGAGCGCGCGGCCCGCTCCCCGGCCCTGGAGGCGGGGGGCGACCATGACGGTGTAGGCCCAGACCCAGTGGCGCATGAGCCGGTGCGGGTTGAGGGCGAGGACCGCCGCGGCGGCGACCTCACCGTCCTCGTCGTGGCCCACGACCAGGTGGTGGGTGCCCTCGGCCATCGCCGCGAGGTGCTTGACCAGCGCGGGCCGGATGTCGTCGGTGGTGACCGGCGGGACGAAGCCGACGGCGCCGCCCGCGTTGCTGACCTCGGTCCACAGGGCGAGGAGCCCGTCGCGCAGGGCCGGGCCGACGAGGGGATCGACGGTGAAGGTAAGGGCCATGGGCGGAGAGTACCTATTACTCCAGGGGATCGGCAACCACGTGGGCCCCGCCTCTTGCGGCACCCCACGACGGCGCGAGCCCCGGTCCACCGGGACCGGGGCTCGCCTCCTGGAGCGTCTCGCAGGACCGCGTCAGACGCGCATCGCCTGCGGCGACTCGCGCAGGTCCGCGTCCGGGCCGGGGTACTCGCGGATGATCTCGTAGCGCGTGTTGCGCTCGACCGGGCGGAAGCCGGCTTCCCGGATGAGCTCCAGGAGGTCCTCCCGGCCCAGCTTGTTCGGGGTGCCGTAGTTGTCGGCGTCGTGCGTGATCTTGTACTCGACGACCGAGCCGTCCATGTCGTCCGCACCGTGCTGGAGCGCCAGCTGGGCGGTCTGCACGCCGTGCATCACCCAGAAGACCTTCACGTGCGGCACGTTGTCGAACAGCAGGCGGGAGACCGCGAAGGTCTTGAGCGCCTCGGCGCCCGTCGCCATCGTCGTGCGCGCCTGGAGCTTGTTGCGGACCTTGCCGTCCTGCATGTCCACGAAGTCGTGCTGGTAGCGCAGCGGGATGAAGACCTGGAAGCCGCCGGTCTCGTCCTGGAGCTCGCGCAGGCGCAGCACGTGGTCCACGCGGTGGCGCGGCTCCTCGATGTGCCCGTAGAGCATGGTCGAGGGGGTCTTGAGGCCCTTGGAGTGCGCCAGGCGGTGGATGCGCGACCAGTCTTCCCAGTGGGTGCGGTGGTCCACGATGTGCTGGCGGACCTCCCAGTCGAAGATCTCCGCGCCGCCGCCGGTCAACGACTCCAGGCCGGCCTCGATCAGCTCGTCCAGGATGTCGGAGGCCGACATGCCGGAGATCGTCTCGAAGTGGTGGATCTCGGTGGCCGTGAACGCCTTGAGCGAGACGTTCGGCAGCGCCTCCTTGAGCGCGGAGAGCGAGCGCGGGTAGTAGCGCCACGGCAGGGTCGGGTGCAGGCCGTTGACGATGTGCAGTTCGGTGAGGTTCTCGTTCTCCATGGCCTTGGCCAGGCGGACGGCTTCCTCGATGCGCATCGTGTACGCGTCCTTCTCGCCCGGCTTGCGCTGGAACGAGCAGTACGCGCAGGACGCGGTGCACACGTTGGTCATGTTGAGGTGGCGGTTGACGTTGAAGTGGACGACGTCACCGTTCTTGCGCGTGCGCACCTCGTGGGCGAGGCCGCCGAGCCAGGCCAGGTCGTCGGACTCGTAGAGGGCGATGCCGTCCTCACGGGTCAGCCGCTCGCCGGAACGGACCTTCTCCTCCAGCTCACGCTTGAGCCCAGCGTCCATGCCGGTCCTCTCCTCTGTGTGTCCTGCTCTGTCCTGCACTGCCCATGCCCTGCGTTTCCTGTGCCGCGCCACCCCGTGGCGGGTGGGTGCAACCGCCACCCACCGTACTCTCAGCCCTCCTCGGGCAGTTCCCCGACCCGGTTCTCCCACTTGGTGGAGAGCACGATGGTGGTACGGGTGCGGGAGACGCCCTTGGTGCCGGAGAGCTTGCGGATGATCTTCTCCAGGCCGTCCACGTCGTTGGCGCGCACCTTCAACATGAAGGAGTCGTCGCCCGCGATGAACCAGCAGTCCTCGATCTCGGCGAGGTCGCGCAGCCTGCGGGCCACGTCCTCGTGGTCCGCGGCGTCCGAGAGCGAGATGCCGATCAGCGCGGTGACGCCGAGGCCGAGCGAGGCCGCGTTCACGGTCGCGCGGTAGCCCGTGATCACGCCCGCCGTCTCCAGGCGGTTGATGCGGTCGGTGACGCTGGGGCCGGAGAGGCCCACGAGACGGCCCAGCTCCGCGTACGAGGCACGGCCGTTTTCCCGGAGTGCCTGGATGAGCTGCCTGTCCACCGTGTCCATTACGTGGAGCCTTCCATTATTCGGCGATTCTGCGAGTCTAGGTATAGAATCTAAGGCATACAGGGGTCAACGCCCTGTGAAATCTTTCATCAGATCAAAGACGATCTTCAGGAGTGGTTCACCGTGTACACGATCGAGATGGCCTACGCGCACATGCGACAGCTCCAGGAGCTGGCCAACCGATCCCGCACCGACCAGCCGTCCGCCGCGCACCGCGTCGACAAGATGCGCAAGCCGCGCACCGACAAGAAGCGCTAGCCACCGCTCGCCTCCCGGGGAGCACGGGAACCTCCCAGCTCCCCCTCCCACCGGCGGTACAGCCGGTGCGGCACTCCTGCCGCATCCAGCACCCGCCCCGCGACGAAGTCCACCAGATCCTGGATGTGCGTCGCACCCGAGTAGAACGCCGGAGAGGCGGGCAGCACGACCGCGCCCGCCTCGTCCAGCGCCACCAGCTGCTTCAAGGTCTGCCCGTTCAGCGGGGTCTCCCGTACCGCGACCACCAGCCGGCGCCGCTCCTTGAGCGTCACGCTCGCCACGCGCTGGAGCAGGTCCTTCGACAGTCCCAGCGCCACCCCCGCCACGCACGCCGTGGACGCGGGCACGATCAGCATCCCCTTGGCCGGGTACGAGCCCGAGCTCGGGCCGGCGGCCAGGTCCCCGGCGCCCCAGTAACGCACGTCGTCCAGCACCGGCGGGGCGAAGCCGCCCGGCTTGCCGTCCGCGCCGCGTTCCAGCCACTGGGCGAGGTCCTCGCGCCAGTGCGCGTCACGGAACGCGATGCCGGTCTCGTCCAGCAGGGTGAGCCGCGAGGCCCGGCTCACCACCAGGTCGACGCTTTCCCCCGCCGCGAGGAGCCCGCGGACCACCGCCGCCGCGTACGGCGTCCCGGACGCCCCGGAAACCCCGACCACCCACGGGGTGCGCTTGCCGTCAGTCATGACTCCGAGACTATCCGGCCACCGCGAGCGGGCACGGAGTAAGGTGCCCGGACGTTCGAAGGGTGGACACGAAAGACGGGGGGGTGTCGCCATGAGCCTGGTGCGCGAGGGGCACGGGATACGGCGCGGCGGGGACGCGGAAGCGGACGGGTGGGGCCGGGCCGAGCGGGCCAAGGCCGCCGCGAAGCTGATGCTCGGCTGGGTTGCGCTGCTGTGGCTGATCGAGGCGGTGGACTACACCGCGGGCCACGCGCTGGACGCGTACGGGATCATCGCCCGCGAGGCCGACGGCCTGAGCGGGATACCGCTGGCCCCGTTCCTGCACTTCGGCTTCGACCACGTGGCGTCCAACAGCCTGCCCCTGCTGGTGCTGGGCTTCGTCACCGCCCTCAGCGGCATACGCCGCTTCCTGGCCCTGTCCGCGGTCCTCACCCTCGCCGACGGCTTCGCGGTGTGGCTGATATCGCCCTCCCACACCGTCACCGCCGGCGCCTCGGGCCTCATCTTCGGCCTCTTCGGGTACCTGCTGGTACGCGGCTTCGTGGAGCGCCGGCCGCTGGGGGTGGTGACCGGGCTGTGCATGGCCGCCGTCTGGGGCACCACGTTCCTGTCGGGGATCCTGCCCACCGACGCGATGATCAGTTGGCAGGCCCACCTCTTCGGGCTCCTCGCGGGCGTGGCGGCGGCGTTCCTGTTCCGCCGGCGCAGCGCTTAGAGCGTCAGGCCCCGCGCGGCGACGTCCAGGACGGCGCAGACGAAGAGCGCGATCCCGATGAAACCGTTCACCGTGAAGAAGGCCCGGTTCAGCCGGGACAGGTCGTGCGGCGTGACGATCGTGTGCTCGTAGAGGAACGCGGCCACGACGATCACCAGGCCGGCCCAGAAGAACGGCCCGGCATCCGTCATGACGGCGTACCAGGCGAGCAGCCCGGTGGTCACGGCGTGCGCGCCGCGCGCGCCCCACAGCGCGGCCGGGATGCCGAAGCGGGCCGGGACCGACTTCACGCCCTCCGCACGGTCGGCGGCCACGTCCTGGCAGGCGAAGATCAGGTCGAAGCCGCCGATCCACACGCCCACGGCGAGACCGAGCACCACCGCGTCCCAGGACCAGGTACCGGTGATCGCCAGCCAGGCCCCGACCGGACCCATCGCCTGCGCCACGCCCAGGATGGCGTGCGGGAAGTTCGTGAACCGCTTCCCGTACGGGTACACCACCATCGGGATCACCGCGAGCGGTGCCAGCGCCAGGCACAGCGGGTTCAGCAGCGCCGCCGAGCCGAGGAAGACGGCCAGCGCCACCCCGGCCCCGGTCCAGGCGGAGCGCACCGAGACGGCGCCGGTGACGAGTTCGCGCCCGGCGGTGCGGGGATTGCGGGCGTCGATCTCGCGGTCGATGATCCGGTTGGCGGCCATCGCGAAGGTCCGCAGGCCCACCATGCAGATCGTGACGAGCAGCAGCTCGACCCAGTGCATCGTCCCGTCGAGCCCGAACATGGCCGTCAGGGCGGCGATGTAGGCGAAGGGCAGCGCGAAGACCGAGTGCTCGATCATCACGAGCCGCAGGAACGCCTTGACCTTGCCGGGGGCCTGCGGCGCGGGGCCGGGACCGACCACCCCGTCGGCTGTCGTCATCACGCGAGGCCCCCGCGGAAGTCTTCGAGGTCGGCGCGGAGCGCGTCGGCGTCCACGGGCGGGATCTCCAGCGTGACCGGGGACGGCTCCTCGCCCTCCGGCGGGGTGATGGTGGAAACGAAGCGGCATCCCCCGCCCGCCTGCCCCGGGTAGCCCTGGAGGCGCAGCACCTGGCCCGCGCCGACGATGAACGGCCCGGTGTCGAAGGACAGTTCGGCCAGCAGCCGGTCGGCGAAGTCCTCGGCCTCCGCGTCCCGCAGACCCGGCAGCTCGAAACCGCCGCCCCCGCCGGTCCCGTCCTCCCACATCAGTGCCCAGATGTTGCCGGGCCCCGCGAACTCCTCGGGCGTCACGCCGGCCTGTTCGGCCGCCGCGCGGACCTCCGGGTCGGCCGCATCCAGGCGCGGGCGCAGGACGGCGACGTACGCCGTGTCGGTGCCGATGAAGAGGGCGGGTCCGCCCATCGCCGTGCTCACAGTCCGTACTCCTTCCAGCGGCTGTCCACGAGGGCGGCCGTCGCGGGGTCGGACTCGACCATGTCGGGCCAGCCGCCGTCGCGCGTGTAGCCCTCCTCGGGCAGCTTCTTCGTCGCGTCGATACCGGCCTTGCCGCCCCAGAACTGCTGGTAGGAGGCGTGGTCGAGGTGGTCCACCGGCCCTTCCACGACGGTGAGGTCGCGGCTGTAGTCCGTGTTGCCCAGCGCCCGCCAGGACACCTCGTGCAGGTCGTGGACGTCGCAGTCCTTGTCCACCACGATGATCAGCTTGGTCAGCGACATCATGTGCGCGCCCCAGATCGCGTGCATGACCTTCTGGGCGTGCTTGGGGTACTTCTTGTCGATCGAGACGATCGCGCAGTTGTGGAAGCCGCCCGACTCGGGGAGGTGGTAGTCCACGATGTCCGGGACGATGATCTTGAGCAGGGGCAGGAAGAAGCGCTCCGTCGCGCGCCCCAGCGGCCCGTCCTCGGTCGGCGGGCGGCCGACCACGATCGACTGGAGGAGCGGGCGCTTGCGCATCGTCACGCAGTCGATCGTGAGCGCCGGGAAGGGCTCCTGCGGGGTGTAGAAGCCGGTGTGGTCGCCGAAGGGCCCCTCCGGCAGCATCTCGCCCGGCTCCAGCCAGCCCTCGATGACGACTTCGGCATGGGCGGGCACCTGGAGCGGGACCGTCTTGCAGTCGACCATCTCGATGCGCTTGCCCGCGACGAACCCGGCGAACAGGTACTCGTCGATGTCCCCCGGCAGCGGCGCGGTGGACGCGTACGTCACCGCCGGCGGGCAGCCGAAGGCGATCGCGACCGGCAGCCGCTCGCCGCGCGCGGCGGCGACGGCGTAGTGGTTGCGGCTGTCCTTGTGGATCTGCCAGTGCATGCCGATGGTGCGCTTGTCGTGGCGCTGGAGGCGGTACAGGCCGAGGTTGCGCACGCCCGTCTCCGGGTGCTTGGTGTGCGTCAGGCCCAGGTTGAAGAAGGAACCGCCGTCCTTGGGCCAGGTGAACAGGGCGGGCAGCCGGTCCAGGTCGACGTCGTCGCCGGTGAGGACGACCTCCTGGACGGGGGCGGAGTCGCCCTTCACCTTCTTCGGCGGCACGTGCACCATCGAGCCGAGCTTGCCGAACGCCTCGCGCACGCCGATGAAGCCCTGGGGCAGCTCGGGCTTGAGGAGACCGCCGATCTTGTCGCTGATCTCGTCGTACGACTTGAGGCCGAGGGCCTTGAGCAGCCGGCGGTCGGTCCCGAAGACGTTCATGGCGAGCGGCATCGCCGAGCCCTTGACGTTCTCGAAGAGCAGCGCGGGCCCGCCCGCCTTGTTGACCCTGTCGACGATCTCCCCGACCTCCAGGTAGGGGTCGACTTCGGCCTTGATGCGCTTGAGGTCGCCCTCCCGCTCCAGAGCCCGGAGCAGCGAGCGGAGATCGTCGTAAGCCATGGGGCCCAGTATCCGTCACCTACTACCCTGGGGGCGTCACCGGGGCTCCGCGTGGGCCCGCCGCCACTGCCTGGGAGTCGGTCCCGCACCGTGCTGCGCTACCTGCCGTTCCTGCTGATCATCGCGCTGACCATCTACGCCTTCATCGACTGCCTGAACACGCCGGAGGAGGAGGTCAAGCACCTGCCGAAGGTGGTGTGGGTGCTGATCATCCTGCTGTTCTCGATCGTGGGGCCCGTGGTGTGGCTGTTCGCGGGCAGGACCCGGACGGCGGCCGGCGGCGGCCGTGTCCGGCGCACCGACTGGGTGGCGCCCGACGACAACCCGGAGTTCCTGCGGTCCCTGCGCGAGGAGCGTGACAAGAAGCGCGGCAACGAGCACGACAAGGACCGCGACAAGGACCGCGACAAGGACAAGGGCGCCGACAACGACTGACGGCCGCGCCGCTCAGTACCGTCTGGTGAGGGGCCGCGCGTAGGACTCGCGCAACTCGGCCCGGCGGGCTTCGGTCCAGGGGGCACCCGGGCCCGTCAGCGCCGCTTCGAGGAGTTCGAAGTGCTGGTGCCAGTCCGCCAGGACGCCCGGCGGGTCGGCGCCCGGGCCCTCGCGCTCGTTCAGGAACCGGATCACCGTGGAGTCCGTGCCGACCGGCTCCAGGTGGAAGCGGATCCGGCCGAGCCCGCCGAGCGTGTACTCCACGACCCGTTCGACGTCCCAGGCCGTGATCCGGCCGGACGCCGCGGGACCGCCGTCGAGCGGGCGCAGGGTGACGGCTCCGTCGAGGTGCCGCTCCAGGACCTCCGCCTCGCCCAGCCAGCGGCGCAGCCCGCCCGCCGTGGTCAGCGCGGGCCACAGGCCCTCGTAGGAGTACGGCAGGTGCGGCTCGAAGCGGATCAGCCGGCGGTCCTCGCCGCGGCTCTCGCTGGTGCCATGGCTCACAGGAGACATGACACCAGCGTCGCACTCCCGCCGGTCAGACGCCCGCGTAGGAGTGCTTGCCGTTCAGCAGGATGTTCACGCCGTAGTAGTTCCAGATCCAGCAGGCGAAGGCGAAGAGCGCCAGGTAGGCGGCCTTGCGGCCCTTCCAGCCCGCCGTGGCCCGCGCGTGCAGGTAACAGGCGTACGCCACCCACGTCACGAAGGACCAGACCTCCTTGGGGTCCCAGCCCCAGTACCGGCCCCAGGCGTCGCCCGCCCAGATCGCGCCCGCGATGATCGTGAACGTCCACAGCGGGAAGAACGCCGCGTTGATCCGGTACGAGAACTTGTCGAGCGTCGCGGCCGAGGGCAGCCGCTCCATGACCGAGGTCGCGAAGCGGCCCGGCTGCTCGCCGCGCTCCAGCCGGGCCTCGTACCCGTCGCGGAACAGGTACAGCACCGTGCCCGTCGCGCCGATGTAGAAGACGGCGCCGCAGATGATGGCGGTGGAGACGTGGATCCACAGCCAGTACGAGTGCAGGGCCGGGACCAGCTGGTCGCTCGCCGTGTACAGCCAGGTGGTGGCGATGCCGAGGTCCAGCAGGACGCTCGTGACCAGGATCAGACCCATCCAGCGGACGTTCTTCTTGAGGAGCAGCAGGATCAGGTACGCGCCGACGGCCACCGTGGAGAAGGTGAGCGAAAACTCGTACATGTTGCCCCAGGGGGCCCGCTTCACCGACGTCGCGCGCGCGACGACACCGGCCGCCTCGATGATGAAGGCGAGGGCGGTCAGGGAGACCGCGATCCGCCCGTACAGGTCACCCTGCTCGGTGCCGCCGGCGGCGCCGGGGCCGTCCGGGACGTCGCGGGTGCCGGCGGCGGAACGGGTGACGACCTGCGGCCGGTCGAGGACGGCCGTGCCCCCCTTCCCGCGCACCTGCACGGCCGGGGCCGCGGCGGCCGGGGCCCCGGTCAGCGCGGCGGCCGTACGGCCGACCTTGCTGCGGCTGCCGAAGATCCACTCGGCGATGTGGGCGAGGAAGGCGAGCGTGTAGACCGCCATCGACGAATAGACCAGGTAGTTGCTGATCTGGGCCAGGTTCTCATTGGCCTCGGCTGCGAGCGGCGTCATCCGCGCTCCCCTTCAACGTTTTCCTTGACAGGTCGGTCGGGCGCCGTGGGCGCCTGCTGGTGGAGTGCGGCGGCCAGCGCGCCCAGCTCCTGCGGGAGCTTGGTGGACTCGCTGCGGCCGAGGGCCGCCATCTCCACGACGGTCACCCCGTCCTCGCCCGTGGTCGCCCGGACCCAGATCCGGCGGCGCTGGATGAACAGGGAGCCGGCCAGGCCGCCGATGGCGGCGATGGCGCCCGCGAGGGCGAGGCCGCTGCCGGGCTGGTGGGTGATCGAGAAGGTGGCCCAGCGCTCGATGCCCTCGAACTTCACGGTGCCCGCGCCGCCCGGCAGGGTCATCGTCTCCCCGGGCAGCATCTTCTGCTTGAACAACTGGCCCGCATCGTCCTTGAACATCTGCATCTTCGACGTGTCGAGCTGGTAGACGTTCTGCGGCAGACCCGAGTCCACGCCGAGGCTGCCGTGCCAGGCACTGAGCATGAGCGCCGGGAAGCCCAGGTCGGGGAACTGGGAGAACATCGTCCCCTTGCCCTCGCCCGCGTACGTCGGCACGAACATGGCGCCGAAGCCGAGCTGCTCCTTCTTGCCGTCCTTGTCCTTGTAGCCGTCGGTGACCTTGATGGCACCGGAGGAGGTGAGGTTGGAGTCCTGCGGGAGCATCGGCACGGCGTCCTTGAAGATCACCTTGCCGGTGGGGTCGGTCACCGAGACGACCGGCGCGTAGCCGTGGCCGAGGAGGTAGACCTTGGAGCCGTCGACCTCCAGGGGCTTGTTGACTTCGATCTCGCGCTTGTGCGGTGCGCCGTTCGCGCCCTCGCGGAAGGTGACGTACGCCTTGAAGTCGCGCGCGGTGCCCTTCTGCGGGCCGGTCTTCGCGTACGAGGCGTCGAACCGGTCCAGGGTGAAGGAGAAGGGCGGGAGGTCGTCGGGGGTGAAGAAGGACCCGGACTTGAAGTCGTCGTACTGGGTGAGCGTGTTGGAGAAGCCCTTGCCGCGCAGGACGAGCTTGCCGCCCTCGGACTTGTAGAGCTGTCCCCAGGCGAAGGCCACCAGCATGACGATGAGGGCGATGTGGAAGAGCAGGTTCCCGGCCTCGCGCAGGTAGCCCTTCTCCGCGGCCACGGAGCTCGCACCCGTCTCGGTACGGAAGCGGCTCGCGCCCAGTACCTTCCCGGCCGCCGCGATGACCTCGTCGGCGGGCTCTTCCGTGCGCCACGTCGTGTACGCGGGCAGCCGGTCGAGGCGCTTGGGGGCGCGGGGCGGGCGGCCGCGCAGCTGGCCGACGAACTGCCAGGAGCGGGGCAGGATGCAGCCGATCAGCGAGATGAACAGCAGCAGGTAGATCGCGGAGAACCACACCGAGCTGTAGACGTCGAAGAGCTGGAGCTTCTCGGCGACCGTCACCCACGAGGCGTGCTCGCGCTTCCAGGTGGCGACCTTCATCGCGTCGACCTGGGTCTGCGGGATGAGCGAGCCGGGGATGGAGGCGAGCGAGAGCAGGAACAGCAGGATCAGCGCCACCCGCATGGAGGTGAGCTGGCGCCAGAACCAGCGCAGCCAGCCGAGCACGCCGATGCCCACCGGGCCGCCGGGGGCGTCCTCCAGGGGGGCAGTGGACAGCTGCGCTCCGGCGGCGGCGTCGTCGTCGCCGCGCGCGGACGCGGAGGATTGCTGGGACGCCTCGGGGGACGCCTTGTCGGTCGTACTCATGTCCGTGTAGTCCTCAGATCCCCACCGTGAAGCCGTTGGTCCAGCTCTGCATGTCGCTGATGAGCGTGCCCCACCAACCTGTGACGAGGAGCAGTCCGGTGACGATCAGCATGCCGCCGCCGATCCGCATCACCCACGCATAGTGCTGCTTCACCCACCCGAACGCGCCGAGCGCCTTGCGGAACGCGAGCGCCGTCAGGATGAACGGCACCCCGAGGCCCAGGCAGAACACCGTGGTCAGCAGGGCGCCGCGGCCCGCGGTCGCCTGGTCGATGGAGAGCGTGTTGACGGCGGCGAGGGTCGGACCCATGCAGGGGGTCCATCCGACGCCGAAGAGCACGCCGAGCAACGGCGCGCCGATCAGGCCGGCGGCCGGCTTCTTGTGGAAGCGGAACTCGCGCATCGTCAGGCCGGGGATCGCCCCCATGAAGAACAGGCCGAGCACGATCACCAGGCCGCCGAGGACGCGGGCTATGACGTCCTTGTTCTCGGCGAGGGTGTCCCCGAAGTAGCCGAAGAGCGCGCCCGTCGAGACGAAGACCGCCGTGAAGCCGAGGACGAACAGGCTCGCCCCGGCCAGCATCCGCCCGCGGCGGGCCTCGGCGAGGTCGGCGCCGCCCACCCCGGTCACGTAGGAGAGGTAGCCGGGGACCAGCGGCAGCACGCAGGGCGAGAAGAAGGAGACCAGGCCGGCCAGGAGCGAGAGGGGCAGCGCGAGCAGCAGCGCCCCGTTGAGGACGGTGGTGTTCACACCGGTCGCCCCGGCGGCGAGGAGGTGGAGCTCGGTGACCACGTCGGTCACTTCTCCGCGAGCAGCGGGTCGATCATCGAGCGCAGCTGGGTCTCGTTGAGCGCGACCAGCGTGCGGGCGGCGATCTTGCCCTCCTTGTCGAGGACCACCGTGGAGGGGATCGACTGGGGGTTCAGCGTGCCCTTGGGGAAGCGGAGGATCAGCCGGCCGTCGGGGTCGTAGAGGCTCGGGTAGGTGATCCCGAAGTTCTCTTCGAAGGCGGCGGCGTTCTGCTTGCTGTTGTCGCGGATGTTCAGGCCGACGAAGGCGACGTCCTTGCCGCTGTCGGCCAGTTCCTTCGACACCTTCGCGAAGTAGGGGGCCTCGGCCCGGCAGGGCGGGCACCAGGAGCCCCAGACGTTGAGGACGACGACCTTGCCCTTGAGGGCGGTCGTGTCGAGCGTCTTGCCGTCGACCGTCTCGCCGTCGAGCTTGGGTGCCTCGGTGCGCTCGCCCTTGGCGACGGTGGAGATGCCGCCGGCGCCCGCGACGTAGTTCCCGCCGGCGGAACCGGAGGGTTTGCTGCTGCCCGAATCGCCGCACGCCGTAAGGGTCAGGGCGCTCGCGAGGGTCACCGCGGTCAGCAGACTGACGCGGCCGCTGGTCGAGCGGCGGCGGGGGGCTTGGCCAAGGCTCATGTGAAAAGTTTCGCATGACCGATTTGCGGATCTTCCGCACCCCCCGGGCGGGGGTCTCTCCGCTGGTCAGCCGAGGGTGAGGTACGCGCGCCAGCCACCGGCCGGCTGCCGGCCGGGGGTGAGGGCGCGCAGCTTGGCCAGCAGCCGCGGGTCCTGGACGTCGAGCCAGTCGGCGAACTGCCGGAAGGATACGAGCCTTACATCCTTTTTGTCCGCGATGCCCTTGAGGGCTTCCTCGACGGCGTCCATGTAGATCCCGCCGTTCCACTCCTCGAAATGGTTTCCGATGAACAGGGGCGCGCGGTTGGTCTCGTACGCCCGCTCGAAGCCCCCGAGGTAGGTGGCGGTGGCCTGGGTGCGCCACGCGGGGTAGTTGCCGGGAACGCCCCGGGTGGTGTTGACGGACTGGTTCGCGAGGATGTTGTAGTCCATCGACAGCACCTCGAAGGAGTGCCCGGGGAAGGGCATCGACTGCAGGGGCAGGTCCCACAGGCCCTCCCGCTTCTGCGGCCACCGCTGGTCGCCGCCGGGCGAGGAGGCGTCGTAGCGCCAGCCCAGCTCGCGGGCGGTGGGCAGCAGGGCGTCCTGGCCGAGCAGGCAGGGGGTGCGGGCGCCGACCAGCTCCTTGCCGTAGTCGAAGGGCAGTGGTTCGAGGTCGGCGAACCCGGTGTTCGTCCGCCAGTTGGTGACGAACGACACGGCCTGTTCGATCTCGCTCCGCCAGTCCTGCGGGCTCCAGTGGGCGACGGAACCGGAGCCGGAGCAGAAGTGGCCGTTGAAGTGGGTGCCCACCTCGTGGCCGTCCAGCCACGCCTGGCGCACGTGGGTGAGGGTGGCGCGGATGTGCTCGTCGCTGAGGTAGCCGATGTCGGAGGCGCCGACCGGGTTGCCGGGCGGCCGGTAGAGCTCCCTCTTGGACTCCGGCAGCAGGTAGAGCCCGGACAGGAAGAAGGTCATGGCCGCGCCGTGGTCCTTGGCGACCTTGAGGAAGCGCGGGAAGAGGCCGTTGCCCACCTCGCCGGCGCCGTCCCAGCTGAACACCACGAACTGGGGCGGCGTCTCGCCAGACTGGAGCGGGACGGGGGCGGGCGGCTGGTGCGGCTGCGGGCCGGTGTCGGCGGTGGAACCGTCGCCGAGCAGCTTGACCGGGGGCGGACCGGGGTTCGGCCCGCGCGTCGGGGCCGGGCCGCCCGGACCGGACGAACTGCCGCCGCATCCGGCGATGCCGGCCGCCGCGGCGCCAAGTCCCAGGCCGAGCACCGCCCTCCGGCTGTAGTCGCGCACTTGGCTCATGAAATGTCATACAAACCGACATTCAGGCGGAGCGGGAGGGTGACACGGCTCCCCCGGAGCGGCTTGTACGAAAACAGGCCAACTCTTGGCACGCTCCAGGCCGAGCACGCCCGAGAAGGGCGGCCGGGGGGCGGTGTGGCCGGGGCGGCGCCGGGCGGCCTGCGGCGGGGCGGCCGGGCAGCCTGGGGGCGGGGCCGGGCGGCCTGGCAGCCTGGGGGCGGGGCGGCTTGCGGTGGGGCGGCGCCGGGCGGCCGGGGCCCGTAGCCCCGTGCCGCCCGGCCGGGGCCTACGCGCCGAAGGCCTTCGACTTCCCCTTCACCGGCTTGGCGCCCGCCAGCAGATGCGCCGGGACCAGGTCCCGGGCCGGCTCGCTGTAGCCCACCGACACCAGCGCGTCGCCCTGGAACGTGAACGACGTCAGCGAGGCCAGCGTGCACTGACGGCGGCGCGGGTCGTGCCACAGCCGCCGCTTCTCGGCGAAGCTGCGCACGATCCAGATCGGCAGCTGGTGGCTGACCGCCACCGCCTCGTGCCCGCGCGCCGCGTCACGCGCCGCCTCCAGCGCGCTCATCATCCGCACGACCTGCTCGACGTACGGCTCGCCCCAGGACGGCTTGAACGGGTTCGTCAGGTGCTTCCAGTTCGCCGGCTTGCGCAGCGCCCCGTCACCGACCCCGAAGGTCTTGCCCTCGAAGACGTTCCCCGCCTCCAGCAGCCGCGCGTCGCTCGCCACGTCCAGACCGTGCGCCTTGGCCACCGGCGCGGCCGTCTCCTGCGCCCGCTCCAGCGGGGAGGACACGACGTAGGTGATGTCCCGCGACTGGAGGTGCTCCGCGACCCGCTCGGCCATCTGCCGGCCCAGCTCGGAGAGGTGGTAGCCGGAGCGGCGGCCGTAGAGCACACCGTCCGGGTTGTGCACCTCGCCGTGCCGCATCAGGTGGACGACGGTGATCTCGCCCGGCGTGCTGCTGCTCATGCGGTGGCCTCCGCGGCGGCGCGGGCGGCGGCGGGCAGGGCGGCGGCGATGCGCTCGACGGCCTGCTCGTCGTGGGCGGTGGACACGAACCAGGACTCGAACGCCGACGGCGGCAAGTAGACGCCCTGCGCCAGCATCGAGTGGAAGAACCCGTTGAAGCGGAAGGCGTCCTGCTTCTTCGCGTCGTCGTAGTTCTTCACCTCGTCCTCGGTGAAGAACACGGAGAACATGTTGGAGGCGGTCTGCAGCCGGTGCGCGACGCCCTCCTTGGTCAGCGCCTCGGTGACCAGCTGCCGGATCTGCTCCGACACCGCGTCGACCTTGTCGTACGCCGCCCCGTCCAGCAGGCGCAGCTGCGCCAGACCGGCGGCGGTGGCGACCGGGTTACCGGAGAGCGTGCCCGCCTGGTAGACCGGGCCCGCCGGGGCCAGGTGGCCCATCACGTCCGCGCGGCCGCCGAACGCCGCGGCCGGGAAGCCGCCGCCCATGACCTTGCCGAAGGTCATCAGGTCCGGCTTGACCCCGTCGACCCCGTACCAGCCGGCGCGGGAGGTGCGGAAGCCCGTCATCACCTCGTCGGAGATGTACAGCGCCCCGTTCTCGCGGCACAGGTCGGCCAGGCCCTGGTTGAAGCCCTCACCGGGGGTGACGACGCCCATGTTGCCGGGTGCGGCCTCCGTGATCACACAGGCGATCTCGCCGGGGTGCGCGGCGAACGCCGCCCGGACCGCCTCCAGGTCGTTGTAGGGGAGCACGATCGTGTCGCCGGCCTGCGCTCCCGTGACACCCGGGGTGTCGGGGAGCGCGAAGGTCGCGAGCCCGGAACCGGCGGAGGCCAGCAGGGCGTCGACGTGACCGTGGTAGCAGCCGGCGAACTTGACGACCTTGGCGCGGCCGGTGAAACCGCGGGCCAGCCGGATCGCCGACATGGTCGCCTCGGTGCCGGACGACACCAGACGCACCTGCTCGACGGGCTCGATGCGCGCCACGATCTCCTCGGCGAGCGCGACCTCGCCCTCGCCCGGCGTACCGAAGGACGTGCCGCGGGCGACGGCGGCCTGAACCGCCTCGATCACGGCGGGGTGGGAATGGCCGAGGATCATCGGTCCCCACGAGCAGACCAGGTCGACGTACTCGCGGCCGTCGGCATCGGTCAGATACGGACCGGTACCAGACACCATGAACCTGGGCGTACCCCCCACGGCGCGGAAGGCGCGCACGGGAGAGTTCACGCCGCCGGGCGTCACTACGGACGCGCGCGTAAACAGGTTCTGCGAGACTGGGGCTTCATACGGATACGGGTAGCTCACACCAGCCATGGTCTCAGAGGCCGCGACAGACTTGCGGACGGGCGTTTCACCGCGCCACCCCGGGGGAGGTCACTGCCATGATGATCAGGCTGCGTGGCGGGGGCCGCGGGGCCGGGGCAGGCAATACCAGTCGGGTGGAGATATGCAACGCGGTGGTGGACCGGGCGAGGGTACGGACGGCCTGGACCCGCAGCGCGCCCGTGATGCCCGCCGTCGCGGCAAGCACCGGCGGCGCGGCACCGAGGCCGCCGATGCGGCACCCGAACCGATCGTGCCGCCGGACGCTCTGCCCAAGGGCCGTGGCATGGGCGTGACCTACAAGTACTTCGGCGCCCCGGACGGCGCGACGGCGGCGCGGGTGCCCGTCACCATGCGGCCGGAGGAGCTCGGCGGGGACGAGCTGGGCATGGGCGGCCTGTTCACCAAGATCAAGCCGGAGACCATGGCGGCGATGGTCCTGACCGGCATCGAAGGCATACCCCTGCACAAGGTGCCCCCGCTGGAACTGGTCGTCCTGCACCCCGACTACGCGGTGGTCAAGCTCCCGATGACGGTGGTCGACCCGCTGCGCGGCGTCGGCGAGGAGTCCGTCGGAGCGGCGGCCTTCATCTGGTCCACGGTCCCCGACCGCGGGGGGCCGAGCGACGCGTTCAACGTCTACCAGCTCCTGCACGAGTGGCAGGACTTCTCCCACCGCCTCCATGAGGCGGGCCACCAGGCGTACTGCCTCGTCTGGCCGTGACACCCGTCCCTTCGTGAAGCCCGTCCCTTCGTGAAGCCCGGCCTCACCCGGTCAGGATCTTGAGGGCGCGCTCGCGCAGCGGGGCCAGCCGGACGCGGGGGGCGCCGTTGTGGACGGCGTTGGTGACGATGACCACGTAGCGGCCGGTGGCGGGGGCGAGGTAGAGGCTCGTCCCGGTGAAGCCGTGGTGGTAGGCCACCGTTCCGCCGGCGGCGAGGATCCAGCCCAGGCCCCGGTAGAGGCCCGGCTCGATCTCCGCCTGGGGGGCGAGGCTCTCGCGCAGCCACAGCGTGAGCGGGCTCGCGTGGCCCGAGGGGGTGGGGCGCGCGTGGCCCGAGGGGGTGGGGCCCGTGCGGCCCGAGGGGGTGGGGCCCGTGCGGCCGCCCAGCAGGTGCTCGGCGTACGTGGCGAGGTCCGCGGCGGGCGCGAAGACCCCGGCGTGGCCGGCGACCCCGCCCATCGTCGCGGCGTTCTCGTCGTGCACCACGCCCCACAGGCGGTCATGGCCGTCGGGGTGCTCGGTCGGCGCGACGTCGGGGGCCTGGGGGATCGGACCGTAGCCGGTGCGGCCCATGCCCAGCTCGGCCCAGAAGTCGGCGGCCAGGCGGTCCAGCGGCCGGCCGGCGACGTGGACGAGGGCCAGGCCGAGCAGGATGTAGCCGCGGTTGACGTAGCGGTGGCTGCCGGGCAGGTTCTCCATCAGCTCGTGGCAGATCAGCTCGTGCAACGGCCTGGAGGTGAGGTCGTAGAGGTCGAGGCGGGTCGCGGCCTGGAGGCCGCCGGTGTGCGACAGCAGCTGGCGCACGGTGGCTTCACCGCTGGGCATGGGGCCGTCCATCGGCGGCAGGTACGCCCGGACCGGGGTGTCGAGGTCGAGCAGCCCGTCGGCGACGGCCCGGCCGACGAGCGGCCAGGTCGCCGTGACCTTCGTCAGCGAGGCCAGGTCGTAGACGGTGTTCTCGTCGGGGGCCTTGGGGTTGGTGTACGGGGAGACGACCCCGGCGGAGATCACGGTCCGCTCCCCGGTGGCCGTACCGCAGACGAGGACGCCGCCGGGGGTGGCGCGGTCGGCGACGATCTCGTCCAGCGTGTCCCGCAGCCCGTGGGTCTCGGCGGTCGTGAACGGTACGGCCTGGGTCATCTCTGCCTCCGGGTGGTGCGGTGCGGTGGTGATCTGCGCACTTAGCGTGGCCAGAGCGGGTCCGGGCCGCCCGTCGCCGCGCCGGGCCGTGCGCCGGGTCCCCCGGGCGGGTGGCTCCCGGGCGCTCCGGGCGCTCCCGGGCGTTTGCGGGCCCGTCGCCGACCCGGGCTCCCGGCTCAGCGGCGCAGGGAGGTCTCCCGGTGCATGTGGGACAGCTTCTCGGGGTTGCGCACGGCGTACAGGCCGGTGATGAGGCCGTCGTCGATGCGCACCGCCAGGACGGTGTCGAGCGCGCCGTCGAGGTGGAGGACCACGGCCGGGTGGGCGTTGACCTGTGCCGGGCGCAGCGACGCCGTGGTGTGCCTGGCCAGTCCGGTGGCGAGGAGGCGGGCCACCTTGTCGGCCCCCACGACGGGCCGCAGGACGGCCTGCTTGATGCCACCGCCGTCACCGAGGAGGACGACGTCCGGTGCGAGAAGGTCGAGCAGGCCCTGGAGGTCACCGGTCTCCACCGCCCGCCGGAACGCGTCGAGCGCGCCCCGGGTCTCGGCCCTGGAGACCGCCGCGCGCGGGCGGCGCGCGGCGACGTGTGCGCGTGCCCGGTGGGCGATCTGGCGGACCGCGGCCGGCGTCTTGTCGACGGCCTCGGCGATCTCCTCGTAGCCGAGGTCGAACACCTCGCGCAGCACGAAGACCGCCCGCTCGGTCGGCGCGAGCGTTTCCAGGACGAGCATCATCGCCATCGAGACGCTGTCGGCCAGCTCGACGTCCTCGGCCACGTCCGGGGTCGTCAGCAGCGGCTCGGGCAGCCAGGAGCCGACGTACGACTCCTTGCGGCGGCCGAGCGTCCGCAGCCGGATCAGTGCCTGTCGGGTCGTGATCCGCACCAGGTACGCCCGGCGGTCCCGCACCGGGGCGAGGTCGACGCCCGCCCACCGGAGCCAGGTCTCCTGCAGCACGTCCTCCGCATCGGCGGCCGAGCCGAGCATCTCGTAGGCCACCGTGAACAGCAGGTTGCGGTGGGCGACGAACGCCTCGGTGGCGCCCGCGTCTTCCGTGTGCTCGCCGTGCTCGCTCTTCACCTGCTGCTCCTGCCTGCCGGCCTGCCTGTTCGCCGTGTCGGTGACACGCGCACGAGATGCCGCCGGCCGCCGCTTTGTGACACCCCCGGGCGGTGACGCTCGTCACAGCGCCGCCCCTGTCACAGGCGGCGGGTCGCCGGCATCTGGTGTTCGTTCCCGCAAGACACACGAGTGAGGACGAGATCATGGAAACCCGGTTCAACCTGTTCGAGAACGAGATCGCGGTCAAGTTCGCCAAGCGGTTCGCCAACACCGGCCTGGTGATCGACCAGTCGCCGCTGCCGAAGTCCACGCAGGAGCTGGTGTCGCTGCGGATCAGCCAGATCAACGGTTGCGGCTGGTGCATCGACATCCACACCAAGGAGGCCGCGGCCGCCGGTGAGAGCGCGGTCCGGCTCCACCTGGTCGCCGCCTGGCGCGAGTCGTCCGTGTTCACCGAGGCCGAGCGGGCCGCGCTGGCCCTCGCCGAAGAGGGCACCCGGCTCGCCGACGCCCACCAGGGCGTGTCCGACGAGACCTGGGCCGAGGTGCGCAAGCACTACGACGACGACCAGGTCGCGGCGCTGGTCTCCCTGACCGCCCTGATCAACGCGGCCAACCGTCTCGCGGTGATCGTCCACCAACAGGGCGGCTCCTACGAACCCGGCATGTTCGCGGCCCTCCTCGGCTGACCACCCCCACGACCGACCACCCGGCTCCGCCCGTCGCCCCGGGCCGCCGGCCCTCCGGGCCCGGGCGGGACCGGCGAGCCGCGCCGGGGCGGAGGGTCCCCGGGGCGGGGGGCGGCGGTGGAAATTCCGCCCGGGGCGTCGGAGGCGGATGGCATGCTGGCAGGGTGAACGGACCCGGCATTCAGCTCACCCTCGCGCCCGAACTGCACGTCTTCGCCGCGCCCAGTCGGCGGGCCGAGCGGGTTCCCACCGTGACCGACGGCGCCTCCAGCGTCGGACACGTCGTCGAGTCCGCCGGCGTCCCGCTCACCGAGGTCGGCCGGCTGCTCGTGGACGGGCAGGAGGTGCCCGTCTCGTACGTCCCGCAAGCAGGCGAGCTGGTCGAGGTGTTCGGCGTCGACCGCCCCCAGCGGATCCCGCAGCGCAGCGACGACGGCACCCCCCTCCGGTTCCTCCTCGACGTCCACCTCGGCACGCTCGCCCGCCGCCTGCGCCTGCTGGGAGTCGACGCCGCCTACGAGAACGAGGACATCGGGGACCCCGCCCTCGCCACCCGCTCCGCCGCCGAGCGCCGTGTCCTCCTCTCCCGCGACCGCGGCCTGCTGCGCCGCCGCGAGATCTTCGCCGGCGCGTACGTCTACAGCGACAACCCCGACGAGCAACTGCGCGACGTACTCAGCCGCTTCGCCCCGCACCTCGCACCCTGGACCCGCTGCACCGCCTGCAACGGACCGCTCCGCGAAGCCGACAAGGACAGCGTGGGCGACCGCCTCCAGCACGGCACGCAGCGCTCCTACGACGTGTTCGCCCAGTGCACCGACTGCGAGCGCGTGTACTGGCGCGGCGCCCACCACGCCCGCCTGGAGCGGATCGTCTCCGAAGCCGTGGCCGAATTCGGCCCCGGCGACAAGGGCCGGGGCGACGGAGACGGTGACGCCGCCGCGTGAGGTGCGGCAAACTGCCGAGGCATGACTGCCGCTGAGGACCACACGCCCCACGCCGTCGTCGACGTCGCCGTCGTCGGAGCCGGACCCACCGGGCTCCTGCTCGCCGGCGACCTCGCCGCCGCAGGTCTCTCCGTCACCCTCATCGAGCGGCGCCCCCAGACCGCCGCCAATCTGACCCGGGCCTTCGCCGTCCACGCCCGCACCCTCGAACTCCTCGACGCGCGCGGCATCGCCGACCAGCTCGTCTCCACCGGCCGACGGATCGACCGGCTGCGCCCCTTCGGTGGCATGGCCCTCTCCCTTCAACGGCTGAGCTCCCGCTACCCCTTCGTACTGATCACCCCTCAATATGAGACAGAGAAACTGCTGGAGCGCCGAGCTCTGTCCACAGGGGCGGTCATCCGATATGACTGCGAAGTCACCGGCCTCCACCAGGACCACGACAGCGTCACCCTCGACATCACCACCCCCGCCGGCCCCGTGCGGCAGACCGCCCGCCACGTCGTCGGCACCGACGGCGTCCGCTCCACCGTCCGCCGGGCCCTGGGCCTCCCCTTCCCCGGCAAGGCCGTCGTCCGCTCCATGGTCCTGGCCGACGTACGGCTGACCGATCCCCCCGAGGACTTCCTCGCCGTCAACGGCAGCGCCGACGCCTTCGCCCTCGTCGTCCCCTTCGGCGACGGCTGGTACCGCGCCATCGCCTGGCACCGCGACGGCCGCGCCGCCGACACCGACCCCGTCGGCCTCGAAGAGCTGCGCGCCATCACCCGCGCCGCCCTCGGCACCGACCACGGCATGCACGACCCCCGCTGGATGTCCCGCTTCCACAGCGACGAACGCCAGGTCCCCCACTACCGCGCCGGCCGCGTCTTCCTCGCCGGGGACGCCGCCCACGTCCACTCCCCCGCCGGTGGCCTCGGCATGAACACCGGCCTCCAGGACGCCGCCAACCTCTCCTGGAAGCTCGCCGCCGTCCTCCACGGCCACAGCCCCGACCCCGAGGCCCTCCTCGACAGCTACCACCGCGAACGCCACCCCGTCGGCCGGCTCGTCCTGCGCGCGAGCGGCGCCCTCGTCCGCACCGCCATGGTCAGCGACCCCGCCCGCCGCGCCGCCCGCGCGCTCGGCGCCGCGGTCCTCGCCCGGGTCGGCCCGGCCCAGGAGCGCGCGCTCGGCCTCGTCTCCGGCATCGGGATCGGCTACCCGCCCCCCGCGGGCACCCACCGCCCGACCACCGCGGGCCGGCGCGCCCCCGACCTGCCCCTCGCCGGCGGCCTGCGCCTCTACGAGGCCCTGCGCACCGGCAGCTTCGTCCTCATCACCCCTCCCGGACGGCCCACCCCGCCCGGGAGCCCGCTCTCCCACCACCACTGGCCCACCGGGCGGCCCCGCACGGCGTCCGTCCTCGTACGCCCCGACGGCTACGTCGCCTGGAGCTCCGAGCGGGCCGACGACACCGCCACCGCGTCCGCCGTGGCGTCCTGGCTCCTGCCCCGGCCCGCGCCGCACAAGGAACAGCAGTAGCAGAGGTCAGAAGGCGTACGAGTCCCCCGTGTCCAGGGCCAGCACCGCGTGCTCGTTGTTGCCGCTGTTGCGGTCGGCGGCGTCGCCGTTCCACCACGTGTCGACCCGTACCACCACCTCCGGAACCCGCTCCCGCAGCCCGAGCAGCAGCCCGATGTGCCGGCCCCTCCCGTGCGCGGGCAGCGGGCCGGTCTCGCAGACCACCTCGCGCCGCCCGGCCCGCGCGCACCCCTCGGCCAGCTCCTGCACGTCCCCGAGGTCCGCCGACAGCCGCACCCGCAGCGTGGCGTCGGCCAGCGCGGTCGGACCCTCGTTCTGCGGGACCAGCCACACCCGCAGCTGCCCCCGGTCCAGCGAGACCCGGCCGTGGTACGAGACGTCCGCCTCCGGCTCGGGCGCCCGGGCCCCGGCGCTGCCCGCGCCCACGGCACCGCCCAGCACGAGCAAGCCCGCCACCACCACACTCCGTACGGCACCACGGCGCACCGCCACCACCTCCACGCGCGGACGCTAGACCGCTCCGGCCCCCGCCGGTCGGACCATCACACGAACGAGGGCGCGGCGCGGCCGCCGGGGACGGCCAACCGGCTGAGCCGTGGCATCCGCCTATGCTGGCCGGGAATCGCCCGTACGAACGAACGACGAACGAGGAGCACGCCCATGAGCCCCGCCACCCGTACCGCCGTGGTCACCGGCGCGAGCAGCGGCATCGGCGCGGCCACCGCCCGGCAGCTCGCGGCGGCCGGCTACCACGTCGTCCTCACCGCCCGCCGCAAGGACCGCATCGAGGCCCTGGCCGCCGAGATCACCGACGCGGGCCACCGGGCCACCGCCCACGCCCTCGACGTCACCGACCGCGCCGCCGTGGACGCCTTCGCGGCGTCCCTCGCGCGCTGCGACGTGCTCGTCAACAACGCCGGCGGGGCGATCGGGGCGGAGCCCGTGGCCACCGGCGACCCCGCCGACTGGCGCACGATGTACGAGGTCAACGTCATCGGCACGCTCCACGTGACCCAGGCCCTGCTCCCGGCCCTGGTGGCCTCCGGCGACGGCACGGTGGTCGTCCTGTCCTCCACCGCCGGGCACTCCACCTACGAGGGCGGCGCGGGCTACGTCGCCGCGAAGAACGGCGCCCGCGTGCTCGCCGAGACGCTCCGGCTGGAGATCGTCGGGCAGCCCGTCCGCGTCATCGAGATCGCGCCGGGCATGGTCAAGACGGAGGAGTTCGCGAAGACCCGCTTCCGGGGCGACGCGGAGAAGGCCGAGAAGGTCTACGCGGGCGTCGCGCACCCCCTGTCCGCAGACGACGTGGCCGACACGATCACCTGGGCGGTGACCCGCCCCAGCCACGTCAACATCGACCTCCTGGTGGTCCGCCCGCGCGCCCAGGCCTCGAACACGAAGGTCCACCGCGAGCTCTGACCCACCCCCCGGGGGCGACCACGAGGAACCGGTTCCCGGACGCGACGCGCGGAGCGCGCGGTGAACGGCACACGCCGAACGGCGCGCGCTGGGCGGCGCGCGCCGGTCAGCCCTTGATGCAGATGACCTGCCTGAGCTTGGCCACCACCTCGACCAAGTCGGTCTGCTGGTCGATGACCTGCTCGATCGACTTGTACGCGCCCGGGATCTCGTCCACCACGCCGGAGTCCTTGCGGCACTCCACGCCCTTGGTCTGCTCCGCGAGGTCCCGCGCCGAGAAACGCTTCTTCGCCGCCGTCCGGCTCATCTTCCGGCCCGCGCCGTGCGAAGCCGAGTTGAAGGACTTCTCGTTGCCGAGTCCCTTCACGATGTACGAACCGGTCCCCATCGAGCCGGGGATGATCCCGTAGTCCCCGCTGCCCGCGCGGATCGCGCCCTTGCGCGTGACCAGCAGGTCCATGCCGTCGTACCGCTCCTGGGCCACGTAGTTGTGGTGGCAGCTGATCTCCCGCTCGAAGGAGACCTTGGCCTTGCGGAACTGCTTGCGGATGACCTCCTTGAACAGGCTCATCATCACGGCGCGGTTGAACTTCGCGTACTCCTGCGCCCAGAACAGGTCGTTGCGGTACGCGTCCATCTCCGGGGTCGCCGCCAGGAACACCGCCAGGTCCCGGTCGACCAGGCCCTGGTTGTGCGCGAGACCGCGGGCCACGCCGATGTGGAAGTTCGCCAGTTCGTTGCCGATGTTGCGCGAACCCGAGTGCAGCATGAGCCAGACGGAGCCGTCCGTGTCGATGCAGACCTCGCAGAAGTGGTTGCCCTGCCCCAGGCTCCCCATCTGCCGCATCGCACGGTCGCGCCGGTACTTCACCGAGTCCGTGACGTGGTCGAAGCGCTCCCAGAGATCCCCGAACCCGGCCGCCCCGAAGCCGTACAGCCGCGCCGGGTCCACGGCCTCCTTGTGCATGCCCACGCCCACCGGGATGGCCTGCTCGATCTTCGAGCGCAGTCCCGACAGGTCGCCGGGCAGGTCGTTCGCGGTGAGGGAGGTCCGCACGGCCGACATCCCGCAGCCGATGTCGACGCCGACCGCCGCCGGGCACACCGCGTCCTTCATCGCGATCACGGAACCGACCGTGGCGCCCTTGCCGTAGTGGACGTCGGGCATGACGGCCAGGCCCTTGATCCACGGCAGGGTCGCGACGTTGCGCAGCTGCTGCATCGCGTGGTCCTCGACCGACGCGGGATCGGTCCACATCCGGATCGGGACGTTCGCCCCGGGTACCTCTACGTACGACATAACGCCCTCAAAACCCCGTTAATCACAGGAAAGTCGGAATACGCAAAAAGCCTCGCTCATAGCCCCATAGCGGACAAGGAACCGGCGCCGGCACCAGCGTGTGCGATAGACATTGTGTCCAGCCGTGCCCCAGCCACGGCAAAGCAATTTCCTGACCGCCGGGCAGCCGGCCGGCCGAAGGGAGCCACAGGACGTGCAGCGCAAGGCGGTACGACGGCGGGCCCTGCCAGGCGTCGCGATGCTCACCGCGCTCGTGGCCGGGGTCACCGGCCTCACCGGGTGCACCGAGACGAGCGGCCCCGGGACCACCACCGACGCGAAGGCCGGCGGCAGCTCCGCCGTGCCCGCACAGCCGGGGAAGTACCGCAGCCTCCCCGCCCCGTGCAAGGCCGCCGACCTCAAGCGGCTGCGCGGCATGCTCCCCGCCGACGAGAGCCTCACCGCCGAACAGCGGGAGTTGCTCTACGCCGGGACGGCGGACGCCTCGTACGACGCCGACAGGCGCGTCGGCTGCCGCTGGACCGCGCAGACGCCCTCGGAGACCCGGCTGTTGTCGGTCGGCTTCGAGCGCGTGGTCTCGTACGACCGCGCCGCCGCGAGCGACGACGACAAGGCGCGGCAGGTGTACGTACGCCGCCTCACCGACGCCCACCTCCCCTTCCCCGGGGCTTCGGCGACGCCCTCCGCGCCCGCCGCACCCGCCACGGCTCCCCCGGTCCCCGCCGCTCCCGTCGCGACGGCTTCCGGCGCGACCGCCGGCGCGACCGCTCCCGGCTCGGCCCCGAACCCGGCAGGAGCCGGCGGCAGCCCGAGCGGAAGCCCCACCCCCACCGCCCCGCCGGAGCTCGGCTCCCGCGTGCTGGAGGGGCTGGGCAACGAGGCGTACATCGAGGACAAGCTGAGCCCGGCCGGCACCACCGCCCCCCAGTCGCGCACCGTGCGCACTGTGTTCCGTACCTCGAACGTCATCGTCACCATCGAGTACAGCATCCAGCCGTCCCAGCCCGGGGTCGTGCCCTCCAGCGCGGAAACCCAGGACAAGGTCCGGCAGTTGGCGCAGGCGCTCGTCGAACGGTTCAACGACTGACCGCACGCGCCCCCGGGGGGCGCGCGCGGCCCGCGTGACGGCGCGCACAGCAGCCGGGCGCCGGGTCGGGCTACCGTTGTTCGAGTCCCGCGCCCCGAAATGGCCCCAACGACTGAAGGAAACATGCACCGATCAGCCTCGCGCCTCACCCGCGTTCTCGCCTGCGCAGCCGTCCCGGTGATCCTCACCGTCGCCGGATGCTCCTCCGATTCGGGCAAGGCCTCGGGCTCGGACGGCAAGAAGTCCGATTCCTCCGCACCTTCCAAGCCGGGCGCGAAGGCGTCGCCCACCCTGGAGAAGGTGGCGTTCGCCACGCTGCCGGAGCCCTGCAAGGCGGTGCAGTCGAAGACCATCGACTCCCTCGTGCCCGAAGCGAAGGACAAGAACGGCACGGCGACGAAGTCGAACGACCTCTCCAGCCGCGCCAGCTGCTCCTGGAACGGTCTCGACGAGGACGGCCTCAAGGGCTCGCAGTACCACTGGCTGTCGATCTCCCTGGTCCGCTACGACTCCCACGCCACGCTCGGCAGCGGCAACAAGCGCGCCGAGGAGCAGTACAACAAGCAGGTCGAGACGGCGAAGAAGGTCGACGGCGCCCACGACGTCAAGGTGGAGCAGGCCGGCGGGATCGGTGACCAGGGCACCTCGGTCGTCTACGGCGTGAAGAAGGACGTCGACTTCTTCAACACCACCATCGTCGTGCGCGACAAGAACGTCGTGATCACCCTCGACTACAACGGCGCCGCCTACGAGGGCGCCGCCGCCCCCGACCAGGGCAAGCTGCTCCAGGACGCCGTCGCCGCCGCCAAGGAGACGGCCGCTTCGGTCGAGGCCGCGGGCACCGGCCAGCCGGCCCCCGGCCAGGGCGGACAGCAGGCCCCCGCGCCGTCGCAGTCCGCGCAGGGCCAGGGCCAGGGTCAGGGGCAGGGGCAGGGCCAGGGCCAGGGGCAGGAGTCCAAGTCCCCGGAGCCCTCGAAGTCCGCGGACCAGTAGGAAGCGCCCGGTCGAAGCCGGCGGAATCGGCGGGAGCAGGGGCAGAGGTAGGGCTGACATCCAGTCACCCGTACTCTGTGCCTGCCCGGGCTCGAACAGCTCCCGGCAGCAGCTCGTAGCACGTCGAAGGACAGGGGATCACGCGTGGCCGCGATGCAGTTGACTCGTACGCACCGGATACTCATCGGTGTCGTGGTCGCCGGAGCCGTGGTCATCGCGGGCATCGGCTTCGCGGGTTCGTACTCCGCGGTGCGGGCCCTGGCCTTGAAGAAGGGCTTCGGCAGCTTCTCGCTGGTGTTCCCCATCGGCATCGACGCCGGCATCTGCGTGCTGCTGGCGCTCGACCTGTTGCTGACCTGGATCCGCATCCCGTTCCCGCTGCTGCGCCAGACGGCGTGGCTGCTGACCGCCGCCACGATCGCGTTCAACGGCGCGGCAGCGTGGCCGGATCCGCTCGGTGTCGGCATGCACGCGGTGATCCCGATCCTGTTCGTGGTCACCGTCGAGGCGGCCCGGCACGCGGTCGGCCGGATCGCGGACATCACCGCCGACCGGCACATGGAGGGCGTCCGGATCACCCGCTGGCTGCTCTCCCCCGTCCCCACCTTCAAACTGTGGCGCCGGATGAAGCTGTGGGAACTGCGCTCCTACGAGCAGGCCGTCGGCATGGAGCAGGACCGGCTGATCTACCAGGCCCGCCTCCAGGCCCGCTACGGGCGCGCCTGGCGCCGCAAGGCCCCCGTGGAGGCGCTGATGCCGCTGCGCCTGGCCCGGATAGGGGTGCCGCTCGCCCAGACGGCCCCGACCGGCCTCGCGGCGGCCGGTATCGAACCGATGCTGCTGCCCCCGGCCGAGGCCGGGCCGGATGCCACCGTCCCGGCCCCCGCCCTCGAGGCGGCGCCCGGACAACCGGCTCCGGAAGCCGCGTCCGAGGCCCAGGCCGCACCCGGGGCCCGGCCCGCCCCCCAGCCGGCGGTCCCCGGCCCCCTCCCCGCCCCCCTGCCCTTCGCAGTCGAGCCGACCGCCATGCCGGCCGCCCACAACAGCGCCTGGTTCGCCGCGCCCCTGGCCCCCCAGGCCGCGTACGAGGGCGGCTACAACCCCCAGTACGTCGAGGGCCTGGAGCCGACCCCGGTCATGCCCCCGGCCGGCCCGGACCAGCAGGAGCAGACCCCCGCACCGGTGCCGGAGAGCGCCCCGGACCCGGACGTCGACGAGGTGAAGTTCGCGGAGGCCGCCTACGAGGTGTTCCGCGCCTTCCTCGACGAGCACTCGCAGTTCCCGACCCCGGAGCAGGTGGACATACACCTCTCGGACCGCCACGGGATCGTGCACCCGCGCAGCGCCTCGATGATCCGCCGCCTGATGCCCGAGCTCAAGCTCCGCTACCAGCGGGACCTGGAGAACGAGCACATCGCGTAACCGCTCACGACGAAGGGCCCGCACCCCCAGGGGTACGGGCCCTTCGCACGTCCTACGGAGCCACGGGGCCGCGCCGCCCGGGCGGCCGGCAGCGGCTCGGGCGGCCGGCAGCGGCTCGGGCGGCCGGCGGTGGCTCAGGCGGCCGGCGGTGGCTCAGGCGGCCAGCAGCTTGCGCACCCGGTCCGCCCCCACCGCCAGCAGCAGCGTGGGCAGGCGCGGCCCGGTCTCCCGGGTCACCAGCAGCCGGTACAGCAGCGCGAAGAACGTGCGCTGCGCGACCTTGAGCTCCGGCGTCGGCTTCGCGTCGGGCTCCAGCCCGGCCATCACCTTCGGCACGCCGTAGACCAGCGTGGTCAGCCCGTCGAGCGACCAGTGCGAGTCCAGTCCCTCCAGGAGCAGCCGCAGCGACTCCCGGCCCTCGTCGTCCAGGGAGGACAGCAGCTCGGTGTCCGGCTCCTCGCGCACCAGGGTCCGCTGGTCGGCCGGGACCTGGGTGGTGATCCAGTTCTCGGCGCGGTCCAGCCGCGGCCGCACCTCGTCCAGCGAGGCCAGCGGCCGCTCCGGGTCCAGGTCGGACAGGATGCGCAGCGTCTGCTCGTCGTGCCCGGCGGTGATGTCGACCACCGAGGCCAGCGTCCGGTACGGCATCGGGCGCGGGGTGCGCGGCAGCTCACCGGCCGCGGTCCGCACGGCGCGCGTGTGGGCGGCGGCGTCGGCCGGCAGCACGGAGCCGTCGGCGACCTTCGCCTCCAGCTTGTCCCACTCGTCGTACAGCCGCTGGATCTCCTGGTCGAAGGCGATCTTGAACGACTGGTTCGGGCGGCGGCGCGCGTACAGCCAGCGCAGCAGCTGCGGCTCCATGATCTTGAGCGCGTCGGCCGGGGTCGGGACCCCGCCCTTGCTGGACGACATCTTGGCCATGCCGCTGATGCCGACGAACGCGTACATCGGCCCGATCGGCTGCTCGCCGCCGAAGATGTGCACGATCTGCCCGCCGACCTGGAACGACGAACCGGGCGAGGAGTGGTCGACGCCGGAGGGCTCGAAGACGACGCCCTCGTACGCCCAGCGCATCGGCCAGTCGACCTTCCAGACCAGCTTGCCGCGGTTGAACTCGTTGAGCGCGACCGTCTCGGTGAACTCGTCCTCGGTGCAGACGTAGGTCAGCTCGGTGGTCTCGTCGTCGTACGCCGTGACCTTCGTGAAGTCCTTGCCGCACTCGCCGCAGTACGGCTTGTACGGGAAGTAGCCGCCCTCGGCGCTGCTGCCGTCGTCCTCGGCAGCGGCGCCCGAACCCTCGGCGGCCTCCAGCTCGGCCTCGTCGACCTGCTTCTGCTGCGGCTTCTTGCCGCCCGGCTTCTGCTTCGTGCGGTACTGGTCGAGCACGGCGTCGATGTCCGCCCGGTGCTTCATCGCGAACAGCACCTGCTCGCGGTAGACGCCCGTCGTGTACTGCTCGGTCTGGCTGATCGGGTCGTACTCGACGCCCAGCTCGGCCAGCGACTCGACCATCGCGGCCTTGAAGTGCTCGGCCCAGCTGCCGTACGCGGACCCGGCCGGGGCCGGGACGGCCGTCAGCGGCTTGCCGATGTGCTGCGCCCAGCTCTCGTCCACGCCCTCGACACCCGCCGGCACCTTGCGGTAGCGGTCGTAGTCGTCCCAGGACAGGACGTGCCGGACCTCGATGCCGCGGCGGCGGATCTCGTCGGCGACCAGGTGCGGGGTCATCACCTCGCGCAGGTTGCCCAGGTGGATCGGGCCGGAAGGGGAGAGTCCGGACGCGACGACGACAGGTTTGCCGGGTGCTCGGCGCTCCGCCTCGGCGATGACCTCGTCCGCGAAACGGGAGACCCAGTCGGTCTCGGTGCTGCTCTGAGCCACGACACGTCCTTCTATCTCGAATGCTGGCTTACGCCATTCTCCCAGACGGAACAGGCCGCTCCGGGGTTGCTCCCCTCCCGCATTCTCCAGAGAAACAGAAGGCCCCCGCGTGGGATACTCGGCTCTTGTCGGAACAACCAAGTTCACCTCACAGGAACGGCAGCTCATGGCCTCGGTCCCTTCCCTCGCTTCCTCCGTCCATCAGCGCGTCGCGGACGCCCTCGCCTCCGCCCTGCCGGAGGCCGGTGCCGCCGACCCGCTGCTGCGACGAAGCGACCGGGCCGACTTCCAGGCCAACGGCATCCTGGCCCTCGCGAAGAAGGCCAAGGCCAACCCGCGCGAGCTCGCGTCGACCGTCCTCGAAGGCCTGGACAAGGGCGGTGTGATCCAGGACATCGAGGTCTCCGGCCCCGGCTTCCTCAACATCACGATCACCGACCGGGCGATCATCGAGACCCTGGCCGCCCGCGCCGCCGACGACCGCCTCGGCGTCCCGTACGCCGAGGACGCCGGCACCACGGTGATCGACTACGCGCAGCCCAACGTCGCCAAGGAGATGCACGTCGGCCACCTGCGCTCCGCCGTCATCGGCGCCGCGATGGTCGAGATCCTGGAGTTCACGGGCGAGAAGGTGGTCCGCCGCCACCACATCGGCGACTGGGGCACCCAGTTCGGGATGCTCATCCAGTACCTGCTGGAGCACCCGCACGAGCTGGACCACAAGGCCGAGGGCGGCGAGGAGGTCTCCGGCGAGGAGGCCATGTCCAACCTGAACCGCCTCTACAAGGCCTCGCGCGCCCTCTTCGACTCCGACGAGGAGTTCAAGACGCGCGCCCGCGCCCGGGTCGTCGACCTCCAGGCCGGGGACCCCCAGACCCTCGCCCTGTGGCAGCGGTTCGTCGACGAGTCGAAGATCTACTTCTACTCGGTCTTCCACAAGCTGGACATGGACATCCAGGACCCGGACGTGGTCGGGGAGTCCGGCTACAACGACATGCTCGCCGAGACCTGCAAGCTGCTGGAGGACTCGGGCGTCGCCGTCCGTTCCAACGGCGCGCTGTGCGTCTTCTTCGACGAGTACAAGGGCCCGGACGGCAACCCGACGCCGCTGATCGTCCAGAAGTCCGACGGCGGCTTCGGCTACGCCGCCACCGACCTGTCCGCGATCCGCAACCGCGTGGGCGAACTCAAGGCCGACACCCTCATCTACGTGGTCGACGCCCGCCAGTCCCTGCACTTCAAGATGGTCTTCGAGACGGCCCGCCGGGCGGGCTGGCTGAACGACGGGGTCAAGGCCGTCCAGTTGGCCTTCGGCACCGTCCTCGGCAAGGACGGCAAGCCGTTCAAGACCCGTGAGGGCGAGACCGTCCGCCTGGTCGACCTGCTGGACGAGGCCGTCGAGCGGGCGACCGCCGTCGTGCGCGAGAAGAGCGAGAAGATCGGCCTGAGCGAGGAGGAGATCGTCTCCAACGGCCAGTACGTGGGCATCGGCGCCGTCAAGTACGCCGACCTCTCCACCTCCGCCGGCCGCGACTACAAGTTCGACCTCGACCAGATGGTGTCCCTGACCGGTGACACGTCCGTGTACCTCCAGTACGCGTACGCCCGTAACCGCTCGATCCTGCGCAAGGCCGGAGAGACCCGGCCCGTCGCGCACCCCGAGCTGGCGCTCGCCCCGGCCGAACGCGCGCTCGGCCTGCACATCGACCAGTTCGGGGAGGTCATCGCGGACGCGGCCGCCGAATACGCCCCGCACAAGGTCGCGGCGTTCCTCTTCCAGCTCGCGACGCTCTACTCGACCTTCTTCGACCAGTGCCCGGTCCTCAAGGCCGACACCGCCGAGCAGATGGAGAACCGCCTCTTCCTCTGCGACCTGACCGCCCGCACCCTCACCAAGGGCATGGCGCTCCTCGGCATCCGCACCCCCGAGCGCCTCTGACGGACCCGGTGGGCGGCCCGGAGGACGACTCCGGGCCGCCCCGCCGGGCCGCCCCGCCGGCCCGGCCCGCCGCGCCTGTGACGCGGAACACAGGGAACGTTCCGCGCGGGCGGCTCCTCTCCAGGGTGTTGGTACGCACACCGAGGGGGAGCACATGAACGACACCACCCGCCGCCGCCTGGGCACGGCGCTCGCGGCCCTGCTGGCCGTGGACGGCCTCGCGCACCTGTACTGGGCCACCGGGCGGACCTGGCCCGCCGCCGACGCGCACGCGCTCTCCCTGGCCGTCCTCGGCACCGAGGTCTCCTTCGCGCCGCCCGTCGTCCTGCCGCTCGCCGCCGTCACCCTCACCGGTGCCGGCGCCGTCCTGGCCCACTCCCGCCGCCGGGGCGGGCCCGCGACCCGCCTGGTGACCGGCGCCGTCGCCGCCGGGCTCGCCGTGCGGGGCCTGGCGGGCCTGGGGTGCGCGACCGGGGCCGTCGACAGCCCGCCCGGGCCCTTCTCCGTACTCAACCTCGCGCTCTACACCCCCGCCTGCCTCGGCTTCGGCTGGGCCGCCGCCCGTCTGGCGCGCGCCCGGTGACCCCGGCGGAACGCGAGCGCGGAGTCACCCTCGCCCGGGCCGCCCGCGCCGGGAACACCCTGGCGATGCACGACCTCCTCGACCACCTGACCCCGTACGTCGCCCGCGTCTGCACCCCGATCGCCCTCGCGGACGGCCCGGACGCCACGCAGGAGGCGCTGGTCGCCGTCTTCGGGGCGCTCAGGACGCTGCGGGACCCCGAGGCGCTGTACGGCTGGGTCCGGGCCATCGCGGTCCGCGAGGCGGTGCGCACCGCCCGCCGCGCGGCCCGGGACCGGCCCGCCGAACTGGCCGACGTCCCCGGGCGCGGCGACCCGCAGCTCGCCGCCGACATCGACGACGTACTGGCCCGCCTGTCCCCCGGCCACCGGGCGGTGCTGGTGCTGCGGGACGTCGAGGGACTGGACGAGGAGGCCGCCGCGGCCGTCCTCGGAGTACCGCCCGGTACCGCCAAGTCCCGGCTGCACCGGGCCCGTTCGAGCTTCCGGAAGGCGTGGTTCTCATGACGTACGCGAGCGACGGCGTCGGCCGGTTGCGGGTGATGGCGGCCGGGATCCCGGGCGCGCGGATCGCCGAGCGGGTGCTGCCCGCCGACCCGGACACGGTCTGGGCGGTGATGGCCGACCTGGAGGGCGAGTTCGGCCGCTTCCAGCCGGACATGCGCCGGGTGAGGGTGCTGCGGGTGAGCGGCGACCGGGTGGAGGCCATGGCCCGCAGCAAGTACGGGCTGCGCGCCCACCTCAGGGGGGTGTTGCGCCCGGGCTGGTGCTGGCTCCAGAGCCGCTTCCTGATCGTCGGCATGGCGGCGGCCCCGGAGCCGGGCGGCGGCACCCGGGTGGCCCTGACGGGCGGCGTACGGGTCCCGGGCCGCGCGGCGATCGTCCCGCTGGGGACGGCCGGCGAACTGGCCCGGGCGATGACCCGCCTGGAGGGCCGGGTGCAGGAGCGGAGCTAGGCGGCGCCGTGCGCCGGCCCGGAAAATCGGCGCCGGCCCGGGAACTCGGCGCCGGCCCGGGCTCTCGGGCCCGCCCCGGCAATCGGCGCCGTGCGCCGGCCGGATGCACGTGCGGGACCCGAAGGTCCCGCACGTCCCGTCCCCGCCCCTTCACCGTCCGCCCGGACCCGCCCCGCTCACTGGGTCAGCGGGTAGGAGTGGCGGCCCGACTCCGCGTCGATCTCGGTGTGGGCCTTGTCCAGGAGCTGCGACGCGAGATCCATGAGCGCCCGTGCGCCCGCGATCTCCTCCCCGACCCGGATCTGGTCCGTGTCGGACGGATGCCGCATCGCGTAGCCCCGCGCCCGCAGTTCGGAGCCGTCCATGAGCCTGAGCAGGGCTGCCGCGCTGGTGCGGTGGCCCTCCTCGGTGAATTCGAGTTCCACATGCCACCCGGCGAGCGTGGCCATGAGGGATCACCTCCAGAGGTCGACCTCTTCCCTCCAGGGTGCGCCCACCACCACGCCTGCGGCTACTCGGCCGGCCAGTCGACCATGCCGTAGAAGACGAGCCACGCGAGGAGGACGGCGGCCGGCGCGAGCGCGGCGAGGAGCACGCGCTTCGCGGCGTTGCGCTGCTGCCAGGGCAGCGCCCAGGTGGCCACCAGGAGCACGAGCGCCACGACCAGCCCGACCTGCAACACCGCGAAGGCGGAGCCGAAGCTGTCGTCGAAGCGCCGGGCCGCCTCACCGTTGCAGGAATCGCAGGCCATCGGACTGAGCCCGGCGAACCCGAACGCCCCCAGCCCCAGGGGCAGCGTGATCAGGGTCGTCACGATCGGGGCGATGAGGGCGTACCGGTCCCGGCCGGCGTCGTTGTGTTCCATGCCCCCATCCAGCCACCCCGGCGAGGCCGCCGCATGAGTGCGGGTACTCATCCGCGCCGGGCGGCACTACCCACGCCGCTACGCGCGCTCAGCGCTCCCGGCCGAGCCACTGCGCGACTTCCGTCGCCCAGTACGTGAGGATCGTGTCCGCGCCCGCGCGCTTGATGCCCAGCAGGGCCTCCAGCACGGCGCGGTCCCGGTCGATCCAGCCCTTCTCCGCGGCCGCCTCGATCATCGCGTACTCGCCGCTGATCTGGTACGCGGCCACCGGCACGTCCACCGACTGCGCGACCCGGTACAGGATGTCCAGGTAGGGGCCCGCGGGCTTGACCATGACCATGTCGGCGCCCTCCTCCAGGTCCAGCGCCAGCTCCCGCAGGGACTCGCGGGCGTTCGCCGGGTCCTGCTGGTAGGTCTTGCGGTCGCCCTGGAGGGAGGAGCCGACGGCCTCGCGGAACGGACCGTAGAACGCCGAGGAGTACTTGGCGGTGTAGGCGAGGATCGACACGTCCTCGTGCCCGGTCTCGTCCAGCGCGTCGCGGATCACCCCGACCTGGCCGTCCATCATGCCGCTGGGGCCCACCACGTGGACGCCCGCGTCGGCCTGGACCTGAGCCATCTCGGCGTAGCGCTCCAGCGTCGCGTCGTTGTCGACGCGGCCGTGCTCGTCCAGCACGCCGCAGTGGCCGTGGTCGGTGTACTCGTCCAGGCACAGGTCGGACATGATCACGAGGTCGTCGCCCACCTCGGACCGCACGTCGCGGATCGCCACCTGCAAGATGCCGTCCGGTTCCGTGCCCGCCGTACCCAGCGCGTCCTTGTTCTCGTCCGCCGGGACACCGAACAGCATGATCCCCGAAACGCCCGCCTCCACGGCCTCCACGGCCGCCTTCCGCAGCGTGTCCCGCGTGTGCTGCACCACGCCCGGCATCGCCGAGATGGGCAGCGGCTCGCTGATGCCCTCCCGCACGAAGGCGGGGAGGATCAGGTCCGAGGGGTGCAGGCGGGTCTCCGCGACCATCCGCCGCATCGCCGGGGTGGTGCGCAGCCGGCGGGGGCGCGAGCCGGGGAAGGATCCGTACGTGCTCATCTTCTAGTCGCCTCTTCGAGCGTCGAGAACAGTCGGGAACCAGCGTAGGCCGTACCCCCGCCGGCCCCCGCGCCGCACCACGGCCCGGCTACGCCGCGGGGCCCGGACGCGTCGCGTCCGGGCCCCGTCGTGCCTGCTGCCCGCCGTCAGGTGGTACGGCGGCGGCGCGCGCCCGGACGGCGCTCGCTCGGCCGGTACACCGACTCGCCGGCCTCCTTGGCCGCCTCGCGGCGCGCCGCGCCGTACTCGGCCAGGGCCTCGGCCAGCTTGCCCACGCTCGGCTCGGGCGAGAGCACGTCGACCCGCAGACCGTGCTCCTCCGCCGTCTTGGCCGTCGCGGGGCCGATGCAGGCGATCACGGTGACGTTGTGCGGCTTGCCGGCGATCCCGACGAGGTTGCGCACCGTGGAGGACGACGTGAAGAGAACGGCGTCGAAGCCGCCGCCCTTGATCGCCTCACGCGTGTCCGCCGGCGGCGGCGACGCGCGCACCGTCCGGTAGGCGGTGACGTCGTCGACCTCCCACCCGAGCTCTATCAGGCCCGCGACCAGCGTCTCGGTCGCGATGTCGGCGCGCGGCAGGAAGACGCGGTCGATCGGGTCGAAGACCGGGTCGTAGGGCGGCCAGTCCTCCAGCAGCCCGGCGGCCGACTGCTCGCCGCTCGGCACCAGGTCCGGCTTCACACCGAACTCGACCAGCGCGGCGGCGGTCTGCTCGCCCACTGCGGCGACCTTGATGCCCGCGAAGGCGCGCGCGTCGAGCCCGTACTCCTCGAACTTCTCCCGCACCGCCTTCACCGCGTTGACGGAGGTGAACGCGATCCACTCGTAGCGGCCGGTGACCAGGCCCTTGACGGCCCGCTCCATCTGCTGCGGGGTGCGCGGCGGCTCCACGGCGATGGTCGGCACCTCGTGCGGCACCGCGCCGTACGAACGCAGCTGGTCGGAGAGCGAGGCGGCCTGCTCCTTCGTGCGCGGCACGAGCACCCGCCAGCCGAACAGCGGCTTCGACTCGAACCAGGCCAGGTCCTCACGCCGCGCGGCGGCGCCGTGCTCACCGACCACGGCTATGACCGGCCGCGACCCCTCGGGCGAGGGGAGCACCTTGCCCTGCTTGAAGACCTGCGCGATGGAGCCCAGCGTCGCGCTCCAGGTGCGCTGCCGGGTCGTCGTACCGGCCACGGTCACCGTCAGCGGCGTGTCGGCCCCCCGCCCGGCGCCCACCAGCTCCGCGGCGGCCGCCGACACCGTCTCCAGCGTCGCGGAGACGACGAGGACGCCGTCGCTCGCGCCGACCTCGCTCCAGCACCGCGCCGAGGCGGTACGCGCGTCCACGAAGCGCACGTCGGCGCCGCCCCGGCCGCGCAGCGGCACACCGGCGTACGCGGGCACGCCGACGGCGGTCGCGACACCGGGCACCACCTCGAAGGGGATCCCCTCGGTGGCGCAGACGAGCATCTCCTCGGCCGCGTTGCCGTCGAGCCCGGGGTCGCCGGTGACGGCACGCACGACCCGCCTGCCGGACCGCGCGGCCTCCATGACAAGATTGGTCGCGTCGCGGATCACCGGTACCCCGGCGGCTGCTGACATCTCGTCAGCGACCGTCAGCTGCGGCGTGTCGACACCCGCGCGCGCGTGGGTACGTACGACCTCCAGCACCTCGGGCTCCGCGATCAGCACGTCCGCCGAGGCCAGCGCCTCCACGGCCCGCAGTGTCAGCAGACCCGGGTCACCGGGGCCGGCACCCAGGAAGGTGACGTGCCCGTGGGCGGCGACCGCCGCGAAGGCGGAGGGAGTGGGACTTGAGGGGTTCAAAGCGATCGCTCCCCCATCAGACCGGCCGCGCCCTTGGCCAGCATCTCGTCCGCGAGTTCGCGGCCGAGCGCCATGGCCTCGTCGTAAGACTGGGGCACGGGACCGGTGGTGGACAGCTGCACCAGCGTCGAGCCGTCGAGGGTTCCGACGACGCCGCGCAGGCGCATCTCATTGACAATCTGCCCGTCGGCCAGGAGGTCGGCGAGCGCGCCCACGGGGGCGCTGCATCCGGCCTCCAGGGCGGCGAGGAGGGACCGCTCGGCGGTCACGGCGGCCCGCGTGAACGGGTCGTCGAGTTCGGCGAGGGCGGCGATCAGGGCCGTGTCCGACGCGAGGCACTCCACGGCCAGGGCTCCCTGGCCGGGTGCGGGCAGCACGTTGTCCACGGACAGCAGGTCGGTGGCTTCGTCGCCGCGGCCGATGCGGTTCAGGCCGGCGGCGGCCAGGACGACGGCGTCGAGCTCACCGGCGCGCACGTACCCGATCCGGGTGTCGACGTTCCCGCGGATCGGCACGGTCTCGACGACCTTGCCCAGGCTCTTGGCGTACGCGTGCAGCTGCGCCATCCGGCGCGGCGAACCGGTACCGATCCGCGCGCCGTCCGGCAGCTGCTCGAAGGTCAGGCCGTCACGGGCGACGAGCGCGTCCCGCGCGTCCTCCCGCTTCGGCATGGCCGCGATCACCAGCTCCTCGGGCTGCGTGGTCGGCAGGTCCTTGAGCGAGTGGACGGCGAAGTCCACCTCGCCCCGGACCAGCGCGTCGCGCAGGGCGGTGACGAAGACACCGGTGCCCCCGATCTGCGCGAGGTGCTCCCGGGACACGTCACCGTAGGTCGTGATCTCCACGAGCTCGACGGGCCGGCCGGTGACCGCCCGTACCGCCTCGGCGACGTGCCCGGACTGCGACATGGCCAGCTTGCTGCGTCGCGTGCCAAGCCGGAGGGGCTGGTCGGGACGTGTGTTCATGATGCCCGTCCTGGGTCGTCGTTCTTCGGATCGGCCGCGTCCGCCCGGCTGACGGAGGCCACCGTCTGAGGGTCGAGGTCGAAGAGTTCGCGCAGCGCCTCCGCGTACCCGGCGCCGCCGGGCTCGCTCGCGAGCTGCTTGACGCGCACGGTCGGCGCGTGGAGGAGCTTGTCTACGACGCGCCGCACGGTCTGCGTCACTTCGGCCCGCTGGCGCTCGTCCAGATCCGGCAGGCGTCCGTCGAGGCGGGCCACCTCCATGGCCACCACCTCGGCGGCCATGGCGCGCAGCGCGACGACGGTGGGCGTGATGTGCGCGGCCCGCTGGGCCGCGCCGAAGGCCGCCACCTCCTCGGCGACGATCGCGCGCACCGCGTCGACGTCGGCGGCCATCGGGGCGTCCGCCGAGGCCTCGGCGAGCGACTCGATGTCGACCAGCCGTACGCCGGGGATCCGGTGGACGGCCGCGTCGATGTCGCGCGGCATGGCCAGGTCGAGCAGCGCGAGACGGACCGGCCGGACGTCGACCTGGCCACGGGCGCCCTTGCGGGGCTGCCGGTGCGCGGTGGCCTCGCCCTGGTCGGCCCACGTTCCGTGCAGCTCCAGGGAGTTGGCGTCGACCCCGGTGAGCGCGGAGCGCCCGTCGGGCCCGAGCGGGCACTCGTCCCGCTCGGCCGGAGCGCTGATGACCCGCACGGCCCCGGCGTCGGCGAGCCTGCGCCCGCCCTCGGCGGCCGCCACGAGCCGCGCGAGCACGCCCGGGTCGACCCCGTCCACACCCGCCGCTTCCGGCCCCGCCTGGGGGTACGCCGGGGCGGATTCCGCGGGAGGCCGGGGCGCGGGGTCCGGGGCGGCGCCCTGGGAGACGGCGGCCAGCACGTCGTCGGCGGTCAGCACCAGCCCCGTCGCGCCCGTGCAGGACACGACCACGTCGGCCCGCGCCAGCTCACCCGCCACGGAGGCCATCGGTACGGCCCGCGCCGCCACCCCGGTGCCCGAGGCAACCAGAATCCCGGCCAAACGCTCCGCCCGCTCCGCGGTCCGGTTCGCCACGACGATCTCGGCCACGCCGACCCGCGCCAGCGTCGCCGCCGCCAGCGACGACATCGAGCCGGCGCCGATCACCAGCGCCCGCTTGCCCGCCGCCCATGCGGGGACCTCGGCCCCCATGGACAGCTGCTCCAGCCCGAACGTCACCAGCGACTGCCCGGCCCGGTCGATCCCGGTCTCCGAGTGCGCCCGCTTGCCGACCCGCAGCGCCTGCTGGAACAGGTCGTTGATCAGCCGGCCGGCCGTGTGCTGCTCCTGCCCCAGCGCCAGCGCGTCCTTGATCTGCCCGAGGATCTGGCCCTCGCCGACCACCATCGAGTCCAGCCCGCACGCCACCGAGAACAGGTGGTGCACCGCCCGGTCCTCGTAGTGCACGTAGAGGTAGGGAGTGAGCTCCTCCAGCGCCACCCCGCTGTGCTGCGCCAGCAACGTCGACAGCTCGGCCACACCGGCGTGGAACTTGTCCACGTCCGCGTACAGCTCGATGCGGTTGCAGGTGGCGAGCACCGTCGCCTCCGTCGCCGGCTCGGCGGCGAGGGTGTCGTGCAGCAGCTTGACCTTGGCGTCCGCGGACAGCGAGGCCCGCTCCAGCACGCTCACCGGCGCGCTGCGGTGGCTCAGCCCTACGACCAGCAGACTCATGCCGGCATCACCGCCGGAACATCACCTTCGGGACCGCCCTTGCGGACGCCGGAGGCGGCCGCGGCAGCAGCGGCCACGGGGCTCTCGGCGGCGGCCGCACCGGTCGCGCCCGCGACAGCGGCGGCGGCACCCGGGTCACCGGCGGAGCCCGCGGCGGCAGCCGCTTCCTCGCCGGCCTTGCGCTGCTCGTGGAACGCCAGGATCTGGAGCTCGATCGACAGGTCCACCTTGCGCACGTCGACGCCGTCCGGCACGGACAGCACGGTCGGCGCGAAGTTCAGGATGGAGGTGACGCCCGCCGCGATGAGCCGCTCGCTCACCTGCTGCGCCGCGCCCGCCGGAGTGGCGATCACCCCGATGGAGACGCCGTTCTCCTCGATGATCTTTTCCAGGTCGTCGGTGTGCTGCACGGGCATTCCGGCCACCGGCTTGCCCGCCATCGCCGGGTCCGCGTCGATCAGTGCCGCTACCCGGAACCCGCGCGAGGCGAAACCGCCGTAGTTGGCCAGGGCCGCACCGAGGTTGCCGATGCCGACGATGACGACCGGCCAGTCCTGGGTCAGCCCGAGTTCGCGGGAGATCTGGTAGACGAGGTACTCGACGTCGTAGCCGACGCCGCGCGTGCCGTAGGAGCCGAGGTAGGAGAAGTCCTTGCGGAGCTTGGCGGAGTTCACTCCGGCGGCGGCCGCGAGCTCCTCGGAGGACACCGTGGGCACCGATCGCTCGGAGAGCGCGGTGAGGGCACGCAAGTACAGCGGAAGCCTGGCGACAGTGGCCTCGGGAATACCTCGGCTGCGGGTCGCCGGTCGGTGAGTTCGGCCAGTTGCCACGATGCTCCTGCGGGATGAGCGGGGCTGCAGGCGGTCACTTGTCCCAAGACCGCCCCGTCGGAAGCAGGCTATGTCTTTGTGAACGCGTGCACAAAGATTGTGTCCGTTTTGTCCGTCCAAAGTGACCGGGGTCACGCGGTCGCCGCACCGAGGGGCGGAACCGGGAACGGGCCGAACTCGTTCAAATCCGGAGGGGGGCAAACCGGTGCACACTCCTCATCGATACGCCCCCGAGCCCCCACAAATCGCCCATGATGGTAACCGGCCGGACGGTCAGCCCTCCAACGCCCGGCGCAGCCGCTCGGGGTTCACCCTCCAGAAGGTGTGCTGTTCACCATCCACCAGCACCACGGGGATCTGTTCCCAGTGCAGCCGGTACAGCTCCTCGTCCTGCGAGATGTCCTTCTTCTCCCACCGCGCCCCGGTCTCGGCGCAGATCCTCTCGACCACCTCCTGGGCGTCGTCACACAGATGACATCCCGGCTTCCCGATGAGCGTGACCAGCCGCTCCCCGGGGCGCTTCTTCTCCTTGCGGCGCAACAGAGGACTCATGTCCTCATTGTCCCGCGCCGCGCGAGCGCCACCGACGGCCGCGGAGGCAGCCGTTCCGAAGAGTTCACGCCCGCGTTCCTCCTCGGTTCGGGAACTCCCGAACACAGTGGCTATGCTCGCGTCATGGCCGCTCTGGGATGGCTCACCCCCCGTAGGCGCTCCGCCACCGCGCGGAGCGTGCTGGCAGGCGAGGCCTCGGCCGAGGCCGCCCGCAAGAGCGCGCAGGACGAGGCGCCACCTCTCCACCGAGCGCCGGAAGCGGCCCCCGAGACGCCCGCCGAGGCCGAGTTCCCGGTCCAGGGCGACGACCTCGCCGCCGCCTTCTTCGACCTCGACAACACCGTCATGCAGGGCGCCGCGATCTTCCACTTCGGCCGCGGCCTCTACAAGCGCGAGTTCTTCCGCCGCCGCGAACTGGCCCGCTTCGCCTGGCAGCAGGCCTGGTTCAGGCTCGCCGGGGTCGAGGACCCCGAGCACATGCAGGACGCCCGTGACAGCGCGCTGTCCATCGTCAAGGGCCACAAGGTCTGCGAACTCATGGCGATCGGCGAGGAGATCTATGACGAGTACATGGCCGAGCGGATCTGGCCGGGCACCCGCGCCCTGGCCCAGGCCCACCTCGACGCCGGCCAGAAGGTGTGGCTGGTGACGGCCGCCCCCGTCGAGACCGCCACGATCATCGCCCGGCGCCTGGGCCTGACCGGCGCCCTGGGCACCGTCGCCGAGTCCGTCGACGGCATCTACACCGGCCGCCTGGTCGGCGAGCCGCTGCACGGCCCCGCGAAGGCGGAGGCGGTACGCGCCCTGGCCGCCGCCGAGGGACTCGCTCTCGAACGCTGCGCCGCCTACAGCGATTCGCACAACGACATCCCGATGCTGTCACTGGTCGGACATCCGTACGCGATCAATCCCGATACAAAACTGCGCAAGCATGCCCAGGCACACGACTGGCGGCTGCGCGACTATCGGACCGGCCGCAAGGCCGTGAAGGTCGGCGTCCCGGCGGCCGCCGGGGTCGGCGCTATCGCGGGCGGCACGGCCGCCGCCATCGCCCTGCACCGCCGCCGCAAGTAGCCCCAGGGTCCCCGCGCGCAATCCCGCACCTTTACCCGCGCCGTCGGCGCGGCACTCCGGCATGCCCGACTCGGTCGCCCAGCACCGCGGAAGCGCCCATTCCGCGTATCCAACCGATCAGGAACCGATCATCAACTGCGACTGAATATGCCCTCGGTACGCAACAGAAGTGTCGGAACCGGTGATTTGAGCAACTGGGTGTAGTGCTGCCTGTACGAAGCGTTATTCTCCTCAAACGCATGCCACCGACCATCTGTCGCCACGACGGGTGAACGGTCCCGCACTGCACGTGATGGAAGCTCTGCCTCTGGGAGTCCCGTGTACCCACCTGTCGGGGTTGACGCCTCGGGCCTGGCTACGCTGCGCGCAACGGTCCTCGACCACCTGCGCGGCTTCGTCCCCACCGCGTACGCCGTCCCCGCCTTCGCCGCCGCGGTCCCTGCCGGCCTCGGCCCGGCCGGTCCTTGCTACGCCCTGACCGACGGCGGAGCGACGGTGGGCAGACGCGGTCGCGCGGGCGGTGCGGGCACCGCCACCGGCACGAGCGCGCCCGCCGCCCGCCGCCCCACCGCGGACAGCGACCAGGCCCGCATGATGGACCTGGTCGAACGCGCCCAGGCCGGCGAGGCCGAAGCCTTCGGCCGGCTCTACGACCAGTACAGCGACACGGTGTACCGCTACATCTACTACCGCGTCGGCGGCAAGGCGACCGCGGAGGATCTCACCAGCGAGACCTTCCTGCGCGCGCTGCGCCGCATCTCCACCTTCACCTGGCAGGGCCGCGACTTCGGGGCCTGGCTGGTGACGATCGCCCGCAACCTGGTGGCCGACCACTTCAAGTCCAGCCGCTTCCGCCTGGAAGTGACCACGGGCGAGATGCTCGACGCCAACGAGGTGGAACGCTCCCCCGAGGACTCCGTCCTGGAGTCCCTCTCCAACGCGGCCCTGCTGGAGGCCGTACGGAAACTCAACCCGCAGCAGCAGGAGTGCGTGACCCTGCGCTTCCTGCAGGGCCTCTCGGTCGCCGAGACGGCCCGGGTGATGGGGAAGAACGAGGGCGCGATCAAAACCCTCCAGTACCGGGCGGTCCGCACCCTGGCCCGCCTCCTCCCGGACGACGCCCGCTGACCGCCTCCCGACACCACCGACCCTTGATGACTCCGATGCCGCTGTGGTCCGATCATCCTTCGTCCGTAACCCAAGTGCCGCGCCGCTCGTTGTGCGGAATGCAGGCTCCCTGTGGACACGCCCTGCCCGAAGCCGCTCACTCGAAAGTGTGGATGTGCTCAAGGAAGGCAACCTTCCGGACACCTGGGGGAGTCGATCGTCATGACGAGAGGAGGTGCCGCCAGTGATCGCGAACGTGACTCCGCACCGGCGGGCGAACGCCTTCGCCCAGGCCCTGGAGGAGCGGACCCCGTCCGACCTTTCGGAACCGGACCCGGCGGCCGAGCAGTCCGAGGCACCTGCCGAATCTGCCGACCACGACCGGTTGTTGGCCCTGGCGAACGTGCTCGGCGAAAGAATGCCGCGCCCGGTGCTGGACCCCGAGGTCAAAGTGGTGCAACGAGCACAGCTCGTCGCCGCCATGGAGGCCCTGGTAATGGAAGAGAGGGCCGGGGGCGGTGCCGCACCGGACCCTCTCGTGCCCGAACAGCGGACCGGCCGCGGCGCCCACCGGGCGACCTCGCTCCGGAAATTGCGGCCCCGCTCCCGCTGGTCCAAGGGCATCGCAGCGGGCGGCCTCACCGTGGGTGTGGCCGCGGGGGCCTTCGGCGGAGTGGCCGCTGCCAGCACCGACGCCCTGCCCGGTGACTCCCTCTACCCCGTCAAGCGGGGCATGGAGGACATCAAGCTGGGCATGGCCGACGAGGACTCGGACCGGGGCGAGCTCTACCTCGACCAGGCCTCGAACCGGCTCTCGGAAGCCCGCAGGCTCATGGAGCGCGGCCGGACCGGCGTCCTGGACCACGAGTCCCTGGGCGCGATCCGCCGGGCACTGGCGGGCATGAGCCACGACGCGGCGGAAGGCCACCGGCTGCTGCAGGCGGCGTACGAGCGGGACGGCTCGCTCGGCCCGATGCAGATGCTGTCCTCGTTCTCCCGCTCCCACCGCGACGCGTGGGGCAAGCTCCGGGAGAAGCTCCCGGCGCAGCTCACCGACGTCGGGGGCGAGGTCGAGTCGGTCTTCCAGGCCATAGACGAAGACGTGGCGCCCATCCAGAACCTGCTGCCCAAGCCACCGGAGCAGTCCCGTGGCGCCACGGGCGGCCAGGCGAAGCCCAGCGCCTCCCCCGGGAAGCAGCAGCCCGAGTCCCCCGCAGGCCAGCCGGCGGCGTCACCCCCGAGCGCGCCCCCGTCAGCGGCCTCCAAGCCCTCCGCCCCCGGCGGGCTCCTGGGCGGCACCGGCGATCTGCTCCACCCGTCCGACCCGGGCCACGCCACGCCGCCCCCCTCGGGAGCGGCACCGCAACAGCCCCAGCCGGACATCACCCTCCCGCCGCTCCTCCCCGGCCTGCTCCCGGGCCTGGGCCTCAAGGCGGAGGACACCGAGTAACAAAGCGGAGCGGTGCCCGGCGGACCATCCCGCCGGGCACCGCTCCGTCATGTCCGGGCCCCTCAGACCACCTCGCCGCCCGAGACCCCGCCGTCAGAAGAAGACGGACCGCCGCTGCACGAGCAGCCGGTACAAGGTGTGCTGTATCTGCTCCCGCACCTGGTCCGTCAGGTTGAACATCAGCATCGGATCCTCCGCCGCCTCCGCCGGGAACCCCTCCGTGGAGATCGGCTCCCCGAACTGGATCGTCCACTTCGTCGGCAGCGGCACCATCCCGAGCGGCCCCAGCCACGGGAACGTCGGCGTCACCGGGAAGTACGGCACCCCCAACAGCCGCGCGAGCGTCTTCGCGTTGCCGACCATCGGGTAGATCTCCTCCGCCCCCACGATCGAACAGGGCACGATCGGCGTCCGCGCCCGCAGCGCCGTCGACACGAACCCGCCCCGCCCGAACCGCTGGAGCTTGTACCGCTCCCGGAACGGTTTCCCCACCCCCTTGAAGCCCTCCGGCATCACCCCGACGAGCTCCCCCGCCTCCAGCAGCCGCTGCGCGTCCTCCGCGCAGGCCAGCGTGTGACCGGCCTTGCGGGCGAGCTCGTTCACCACCGGCAGCATGAACACCAGGTCCGCGGCCAGCAGCCGCAGGTGCCGCTCCGCCGGATGGTGGTCGTGCACGGCCACCTGGAGCATCAACCCGTCCAGCGGCAACGTCCCCGAGTGGTTCGACACGATCAGCGCGCCGCCCTCCTTCGGGATGTTCTCGATGCCCTTGACCTCGACCCGGAAGTACTTGTCGAACAGCGGCCGCATCATGGACATCAGGACCTGGTCCGTCAGCTCCTTGTCGTAGCCGAAGTCATCGACCTCGTACTCCCCGGTGATCCGCCTGCGCAGGAACGCCAGCCCGCCGGCGATCCGCCGGTCCCAGTCAGCCGAACGCCCCACGGGCCCGCCGGTCCCACCCGCCCCGGCGGCCGCTGCCGCCTCCGGTCCCGGCTCGGGTGCGGGCTGCACCACCGGCTCACCAGCCGGCGGAGCCACCCGCACCCGCCGCGGCGGCCGCCGGCGCGGCCGCTCCTCGTCGAAGGGAATGACCTTCGCGTCCGCCACTATCGCTCCGCTCCCTCAGCCGCCGTCCCGACACCCGACAGATCCGCGTTCAGCATTCCGGCCACCCGGTCCACGGCCCGCCCCACCCGCTCCGGCGGCAACAGCCCGCTTCCCCTGCTCCGCGCGAAGTCCGCGAACGTCTCGGCGGTCGTGTACATCGGCTCGAACCCTAGGGTGGACCGCATCTGTGTGGTCTCCACGACCCGCCCGTGCGTCAGCAGCCGGATCTGTTCGGGCGAGAACTCCGTCACCCCGACCGCCCGCAAGGCCGAACCCACCCAGGTCACCGCGGGCATCACCAGCGGCACCGTGGGCCGCCCCAGCCGCCGCGCGCACTGCGACAGCAGCAACACCCCGTCACCCGCGATGTTGAAGGTCCCGCTGTTGAGCGTCCCGCGCGCGGGCTCCCCGGCCGCCAGCCGCAGCACGTCCACCACGTCGTCCTCGTGGACGAACTGCAGCCTCGGGTCGTAACCCAGCACCGTCGGCATCACCGGGATCGAGAAGTACTCGGCCAGCGCCGAATCCGCGTAGGGGCCCAGAATGTTCGCGAACCGCAGCACGCACACCGCCACGTCCGGCCGCCTGCGCGCGAAGCCCCGTACGTACCCCTCGACCTCCACCGCGTCCTTCGCGAAGCCGGCCGCCGGCAGCGACTTCGGCTGCGTCGTCTCGGTGAAGACCGCCGGATCCCGCGAGGTGCCCCCGTACACACTGGTACTGGACTTCACCACGAGCCGCCGTACCGTCGGGGACTTCTGGCACGCCCCGAGCAGCTGCATCGTCCCGATGACGTTCGTTTCCTTCACGGCGCTGCGCGCGCCGCCGCTGCCCGCGCTGCCGCCCGTCACGGCGAGGTGCACCACCGTGTCGACGGCGTGCTCGGCCAGCACCCGGGCGATGGCCGACTGTCTGATGTCCGTACGGACGAACTCGGCCGAGCCGAGCCGGTGCGGGGGGCCCACCGAATCCACCGCGATGACCCGATCGACGTCCGGCTCCCGCTGGATACGGCGCACGAAGCGGCCTCCCAGCTGCCGGGCAGCCCCAGTGACGAGAACGACCTTGCCCACGAGTTCAGCGCCTCCCTCGAAGAAGTCCCCCGGCTACACCGCAGCCCCTCCACCAGGATGGTGGAGGGGCTGCGGAGAACACGTACAGCTGCCGTTTACTTCTTGTTACGGCGCTGGACGCGGGTGCGCTTGAGCAGCTTGCGGTGCTTCTTCTTGGCCATCCGCTTACGCCGCTTCTTGATAACAGAGCCCACGACTACCCTCGCTCACTTCTCGGAACATCCCCGCGCCAGCGGGGATCGGTGCGGGGCGTCTGGGCCCACACGACCTACGTCGGCCTAGCCTACCCGCCCGAGCTCTGAGCTTGTAATCCGAGGGCAACCCGAGAGTCATCTCAAGCCGACTCCACCCCCACATAAGACTCTCGGAGGTACTCGTGAACCGCGTTCTCGGGGACCCGGAAGGACCGGCCCACCCGGATGGCGGGCAGATGACCGTTGTGCACCAGGCGGTACACGGTCATCTTCGACACTCGCATCACCGAGGCGACCTCCGCCACGGTCAGGAACTGAACCTCACTGAGAGGCCTCTCGCCAGCAGCCATGACACACCTTGACCTTCCGCGCATGACGGGCACCGGCTTCCCCTCCGGTTACACCCCGTCGTCGCACGCTCACTCCCCAGAGTAGGGGCGTGTGATACGAGTGGGGAAGAGGAGCTACGGCCACTCCTGACGCCACGGCAGACCGGCGCGGCCCAATACGTAACGAACGAGGGGCCGGTAGAAATCCGAGGACACCCCGTCATCAAGCGGAACCGTCACCGCGACCCGCCCCTCGGCCTCCCCCACGAACAGCGCCGGATCGTCCGTATCCGCCAGCCCGATCGCCTCCACACCCAACTGACCTGCGCCGCAGACCCAACCGTGGTCCCCCACCACCAGTTCCGGCAACGGCCCTCCGGCATCCGCCAACGCCCCCAGCGCGATCCGAACCGGCAGCGGCGAATGGGTGTGCGCGCCGGTGACACTCACCGGTGGACGCGCGCCGGCTTCCCGCACCAGTGCGACCCCCCGTACGTAATCGATGCGGTGCCCTCCTACGCCGAACCGGGTCGCCATGTCGACATGCACCCCCTGCGCCGGGGTGAGGACAACACAGCCCACCGCCGACAGGGCACGGGCCAAACCGGCGTAGAACGCAAGGAGGCGGTGCGGGTGTCCCGTCCCGAACATCACCGGCGACCGCCGCCGCGCCGCCTCCTCCAGCCGCGCCGCGAACGCCTCCAGCCCGGCCAGCGTCCGCTCCGGATCGATCACGTCCGGCCCGCTGACGTGCGCGGGGTCCGCCGAGACCCCGCACCTGTCCGCCATCAGCCGCAGCAGATCACGCTCACCCCAGCGCCACTGCGGCTCCAGCCCCAGCAGCACCCGCGGATCGCGGGCCGCGAACAGTCTGTAACTGCGCAGGCTCTCCTCACGCGACGTAGCGACGGGCCCGGCCAACCGGGAAGCCAGCAGATGCGCACGCAACGCGCCGGTGCTCAACACCCTCCGATGCTGCCGCACCGGACGCCGCGCCTCATCAATTCCCGTGCACAGCCCCACGGTTGGCGTAACGGTGCCCCGCCGCACACCCCGCCGCACACCCCGCGGCGCCCACCGCCTACACGAGCATCCCGCGCAGCGGGAACACCGCCCGCCGCGTCGCCAGGACGGCCTGATCCGTACTGTCCGCCGGGTCGTAGCCCGCCTCCCAGTCCCGCCATCCGACCGTCCGGCCGTCCGTCATCCGCACCGGCCCCGGCTGTCGGGTCCGCGCGTACACCTCGCTCCGCCACTCCTGCGGCACGTCGGAAGCCGGATCGACCGGCCGGTGCGCCGCGATCCCGACCAGATGGGTCCAGGAGCGCGGTACGACGTCCACCACCGCGTAGCCGCCCCCGCCCAGGGCGAGCCAGCGGCCGTCCGCGTACGCGTGGGCCAGCCGGTGACACGCCTCCTGGACGGCCCGCTGCGCGTCCAACGACACCGCCAAATGGGCCAGCGGATCCTCGAAATGCGTATCGGCCCCGTGCTGGGACACCAGGACCTGCGGCCGGAAGTCCGCGAGCAGCTCCGGCACCGTCGCGTGGAACGCCCGCAGCCAGCCCTCGTCACCCGTCCCCGCCGGCAGCGCCACGTTGACCGCCGAACCCTCGGCGGCCGGCCCGCCCGTCTCCTGCGGCCACCCGGTCTGCGGGAACAGCGTCCGCGGATGCTCGTGCAGGGACACCGTCAGCACCCGCGGGTCGTCCCAGAACGCCGCCTGCACCCCGTCCCCGTGGTGCACGTCCACGTCCACGTACGCGACGCGCTCGGCGCCCAGCTCCAGCAGCCGCGCCACCGCCAGCGCCGCGTCGTTGTACACGCAGAACCCGGACGCGCCACCCGGCATGGCGTGGTGCAACCCGCCCGCGAAGTTCACGGCGTGCCCGGCCTCCCCGCGCCAGATCGCCTCGGCCGCCGCCACCGACTGCCCCGCGATCAGCGCCGACGCCTCGTGCATCCCGTGGAACGCCGGATCGTCGACGGTGCCGAGCCCGTACGAGCCGTCGGCCACCCCGGGATCGGCCGACACCTCCCGCACCGCGGCGACGTAGTCCTCCCGGTGCACGAGACGCAGCGTCGAATCCCCGGCCGCCCGGGCCGCCCGTACCTCCATGGCCCGGTCCAGCCCGAAGGCCCGGACCAGACCCATGGTCAGCGCCAGGCGCACCGGATCCATCGGATGGCTCGGTCCGAAGTCATACCTCGTTACCGCCTCGTCCCACATCAACAACCCGGTCACCGGCTCGCCGCTCATGCCCGACACCGTATCGGGCCCCGCCGACGCCGAAGGAACGGGCGTAGAACAGCGTCACCAACACCAGCACCATCGGCACCAGCATCGCGCCGCGATAGCTCCAGGCGTCCCCTATCCCACCGACCAGCGGCGAACCGATCAGGAAGCCCACGTAGTTGAAGATGTTCAGCCGGGCGACGGCCGTGTCCGACGCCCCGGGGCCGAACTTCTCGAAAGCGAGCCTTCCCGCGGCGGCGAAGGTCTGCGGCACGATCACGCACAGCCCGATCCCCAGCAGGGTGAAGCCGAGCATCCCCGTCCACGCCCCGGGCGCGGCGGCCACCACCGCGAACCCGCCGGCCGCGACCACCGTCCCCGCCCGCACCACCGCGACCGGCCCGAAGCGGCGCACGCCCAGGTCCCCGACGGCCCGGCCGAGCAGCGTGGTCACCATGTACACGTTGTACGGGACCGTCGCCAGCTGCTCGGAACTCCCCAGCACGTCCTGGAGGTACTTGGCGCTCCAGTTCGAGACGGTCGAGTCCCCGATGTACGCGCACGCCATCACCAGGCACAGCGGCAGCAACAGCCCGAACCCGCCGGGCCCCAGGCCCTTCCCGGCGCCGCCGTCCGCGCCCGGCGCGCCCTGGTCCACGTAGTACCGGCTGGCCGCCAGGGCCGCCGGGAGCAACAGGACGACGGCCGGCAGGTAACTCACGAAGAGCCCCAGATGCCAATGCGCCCCCGCCCACGCGGCGGAGGCCCCGACGATCCCGCCCAGGCTGTACGAGGCGTGGAAGCCGAGCATGATGCTGCGGCCGTACGTCCGCTGGAGACTCACCCCGAGCATGTTCATCGAGGCGTCGAGCGCCCCGACCGACAGCCCGAACGCCCCGAGCGCCAGGGCCACGTGCCACATCTGCCCGCCGGCGCCGGCGCCGAGGAGGGCGAGCAGTACCAACGGCTGGGCCCACCTCAGGACCACGCCGGGCGCGATCCGCTTCACCAGGTGCTCGGTAGCGACGCTGGAAATCCCCGCGAGGACCGGCACGGCGGCCAGGAAGGCGGGCAGCAGCCCGTCGGATATCCCGTACTGGTCCTGGATGGCCGGGATCCGGGTCACGAGGAGGGCGAAGGTCACGCCCTGCACGAAGAAACTGAACCCCAAGGACCACCGGCCACGGCGCAGCCGCACGTCATCTGTCATGGCGGCTCAGCGTAGGGGCCGGGGCTACCGGTGGGTAGAGCGATCACCCCACCAATCACGTGTCAGCACGTGTCAGTGGGGCGGCTCCGGTACCGCCACCGGTCACTCGTCGAGGCCGAGCAAGCGGATCAGGTCCTTCATCTCCCCGAAGCAGGCCTTCGCCCCGGCCAGCCGGTCGGCGGGCATCATCCCGGTGAACCCGTACACGTCCATCCCCGCGGCCACGGCGGCCTCCACCCCGAGCGGGCTGTCCTCGACCACCACGCACCGCGCCGGCTCGACACCCATCCGTTCGGCGGCGTGCAGGAACAGATCGGGCGCGGGCTTTCCACGGCCCACGTCCTGCGAGCTGAAAATCCACTCCTCCTCGAACCACCCGTCGATCCCGGCGGCGCGATGCCCGACCCGGATCCGCTCGTGGCTCCCCGAGGAGGCGAGGCAGTAGGCGACCCCCTTCGCGGTCAGCGCCCCGAGCACCTCCTCCACACCGTCGACGGGCCGCAGCTCGCGCGCGAACGCCTCGAACGTCCGGGAGTGCAGCATCTCGTCGAAGTCCTCGGGCAACCGCTGCCCGGTCCGCTGCAGCACGAGGTCGTGCACCCGGTGCACGGCGCCGCCCATGTAGTCGCGGAGCGACTCGTCGTACGTGGTGGGGTGCCCGATCTCGGTCAGGTACCCGGCGAGGATCCGATTGGCGAGCGGCTCACTGTCCACCAGCACGCCGTCGTTGTCGAAGATGACGAGGTCATAACCCATAAGCCCACCTTACGAGCCGTCAGCGCGGGCGGAGCGCAACCCCGTGCGGGTGATCGGCTGAAAACGCAGGTGAACGCAGAAAAGCCCCGCACCGGCCCCGAAGGGCCGGTGCGGGGCTTCCCGCAATGATTGTTCGGCGGCGTCCTACTCTCCCACAGGGTCCCCCCTGCAGTACCATCGGCGCTGAAAGGCTTAGCTTCCGGGTTCGGAATGTAACCGGGCGTTTCCCTAACGCTATGACCACCGAAACACTATGAAGTTGACCAACCGGATGACAACACGGTCGTTACTTCAGAACTAACACAGTGGACGCGAGCAACCGAGGACAAGCCCTCGGCCTATTAGTACCAGTCAGCTCCACCCGTTACCGGGCTTCCACATCTGGCCTATCAACCCAGTCGTCTACTGGGAGCCTTACCCTCTCAAGGAGGTGGGAATACTCATCTTGAAGCAGGCTTCCCGCTTAGATGCTTTCAGCGGTTATCCCTCCCGAACGTAGCCAACCAGCCATGCCCTTGGCAGGACAACTGGCACACCAGAGGTTCGTCCGTCCCGGTCCTCTCGTACTAGGGACAGCCCTTCTCAATATTCCTACGCGCACAGCGGATAGGGACCGAACTGTCTCACGACGTTCTAAACCCAGCTCGCGTACCGCTTTAATGGGCGAACAGCCCAACCCTTGGGACCGACTCCAGCCCCAGGATGCGACGAGCCGACATCGAGGTGCCAAACCATCCCGTCGATATGGACTCTTGGGGAAGATCAGCCTGTTATCCCCGGGGTACCTTTTATCCGTTGAGCGACGGCGCTTCCACAAGCCACCGCCGGATCACTAGTCCCGACTTTCGTCCCTGCTCGACCCGTCGGTCTCACAGTCAAGCTCCCTTGTGCACTTACACTCAACACCTGATTGCCAACCAGGCTGAGGGAACCTTTGGGCGCCTCCGTTACTCTTTGGGAGGCAACCGCCCCAGTTAAACTACCCATCAGACACTGTCCCTGATCCGGATCACGGACCGAGGTTAGACATCCAGCACGACCAGAGTGGTATTTCAACGGCGACTCCACCATGACTGGCGTCACGGCTTCAAAGTCTCCCACCTATCCTACACAAGCCGAACCGAACACCAATATCAAACTGTAGTAAAGGTCCCGGGGTCTTTCCGTCCTGCTGCGCGAAACGAGCATCTTTACTCGTAGTGCAATTTCACCGGGCCTATGGTTGAGACAGTCGAGAAGTCGTTACGCCATTCGTGCAGGTCGGAACTTACCCGACAAGGAATTTCGCTACCTTAGGATGGTTATAGTTACCACCGCCGTTTACTGGCGCTTAAGTTCTCAGCTTCGCACGCCCGAAAGCGCACTAACCGGTCCCCTTAACGTTCCAGCACCGGGCAGGCGTCAGTCCGTATACATCGCCTTACGGCTTCGCACGGACCTGTGTTTTTAGTAAACAGTCGCTTCTCGCTGGTCTCTGCGGCCACCCCCAGCTCAGGAAGCAAGTTCCCTCACCAGTGATGGCCCCCCTTCTCCCGAAGTTACGGGGGCATTTTGCCGAGTTCCTTAACCATAGTTCACCCGAACGCCTCGGTATTCTCTACCTGACCACCTGAGTCGGTTTAGGGTACGGGCCGCCATGAAACTCGCTAGAGGCTTTTCTCGACAGCATAGGATCATCCACTTCACCACAATCGGCTCGGCATCAGGTCTCAGCCTTAATGAGGGACGGATTTGCCTACCCCTCGGCCTACACCCTTACCCCGGGACAACCACCGCCCGGGCTGGACTACCTTCCTGCGTCACCCCATCGCTTACCTACTACAAGTCTGGTTCGTCGGCTCCACCACTTTCCTTTCCCCGAAGGGTCCGGAACGGCTTCACGGACTTAGCATCGCCTGATTCGATATTGGGCGTTTCAAAGCGGGTACCGGAATATCAACCGGTTGTCCATCGACTACGCCTGTCGGCCTCGCCTTAGGTCCCGACTTACCCTGGGCAGATCAGCTTGACCCAGGAACCCTTAGTCAATCGGCGCACACGTTTCTCACGTGTGTATCGCTACTCATGCCTGCATTCTCACTCGTGAACCGTCCACAACTAGCTTCCGCTGCTGCTTCACCCGGCACACGACGCTCCCCTACCCATCACAGCAGGCGTTGGCCCTATTGCTGCAATGACACGACTTCGGCGGTACGCTTGAGCCCCGCTACATTGTCGGCGCGGAATCACTTGACCAGTGAGCTATTACGCACTCTTTCAAGGGTGGCTGCTTCTAAGCCAACCTCCTGGTTGTCTCTGCGACTCCACATCCTTTCCCACTTAGCGTACGCTTAGGGGCCTTAGTCGATGCTCTGGGCTGTTTCCCTCTCGACCATGGAGCTTATCCCCCACAGTCTCACTGCCGTGCTCTCACTTACCGGCATTCGGAGTTTGGCTAAGGTCAGTAACCCGGTAGGGCCCATCGCCTATCCAGTGCTCTACCTCCGGCAAGAAACACACGACGCTGCACCTAAATGCATTTCGGGGAGAACCAGCTATCACGGAGTTTGATTGGCCTTTCACCCCTAACCACAGGTCATCCCCCAGGTTTTCAACCCTGGTGGGTTCGGTCCTCCACGAAGTCTTACCTCCGCTTCAACCTGCCCATGGCTAGATCACTCCGCTTCGGGTCTAGAGCGTGCAACTCAATCGCCCTATTCGGACTCGCTTTCGCTACGGCTTCCCCACACGGGTTAACCTCGCTACACACCGCTAACTCGCAGGCTCATTCTTCAAAAGGCACGCAGTCACGACCGTTGTTCCGAAGAACAACGGCGACGCTCCCACGGCTTGTAGGCACACGGTTTCAGGTACTATTTCACTCCGCTCCCGCGGTACTTTTCACCATTCCCTCACGGTACTATCCGCTATCGGTCACCAGGGAATATTTAGGCTTAGCGGGTGGTCCCGCCAGATTCACACGGGATTTCTCGGGCCCCGTGCTACTTGGGAGATGAGCAAGCAAGCCGCTGATGTTTCGTCTACGGGGGTCTTACCCTCTACGCCGGACCTTTCGCATGTCCTTCGACTACATCAACGGTTTCTGACTCGCCGACCGGCCGGCAGACCGATCAAGCTCATTCCCACAACCCCGCATGCGCAACCCCTGCCGGGTATCACACGCATACGGTTTGGCCTCATCCGGTTTCGCTCGCCACTACTCCCGGAATCACGGTTGTTTTCTCTTCCTGAGGGTACTGAGATGTTTCACTTCCCCTCGTTCCCTCCACACTGCCTATGTGTTCAGCAGTGGGTGACAGCCCATGACGACTGCCGGGTTTCCCCATTCGGACACCCCCGGATCAAAGCTCAGTTGGCAGCTCCCCGGGGCCTATCGCGGCCTCTCACGTCCTTCATCGGTCCCTGGTGCCAAGGCATCCACCGTGCGCCCTTAAAAACTTGGCCACAGATGCTCGCGTCCACTGTGTAGTTCTCAAGCAACGACCAGCCACCCATCACCCTGCACTCGAAAGCACAAGTTCACTGGGGCCGGCATCGCAGAAGGACAGCCATACGGCCGTACCCTCAGACACCCAACAACGTGCCAAGCACGATCATTTGAGATCCGCACACTTTCCACGCCGAAGCAGTACTCGTGAGGGTCTTCCATGACCGTGCCAACTAATCAACGTTCCACCCATGAGCTGACCGTGCAGAACATTTGCCTGCAATCGGTACTGTGCTCCTTAGAAAGGAGGTGATCCAGCCGCACCTTCCGGTACGGCTACCTTGTTACGACTTCGTCCCAATCGCCAGTCCCACCTTCGACAGCTCCCTCCCTTACGGGTTGGGCCACCGGCTTCGGGTGTTACCGACTTTCGTGACGTGACGGGCGGTGTGTACAAGGCCCGGGAACGTATTCACCGCAGCAATGCTGATCTGCGATTACTAGCGACTCCGACTTCATGGGGTCGAGTTGCAGACCCCAATCCGAACTGAGACCGGCTTTTTGAGATTCGCTCCACCTCACGGTATCGCAGCTCATTGTACCGGCCATTGTAGCACGTGTGCAGCCCAAGACATAAGGGGCATGATGACTTGACGTCGTCCCCACCTTCCTCCGAGTTGACCCCGGCGGTCTCCTGTGAGTCCCCATCACCCCGAAGGGCATGCTGGCAACACAGGACAAGGGTTGCGCTCGTTGCGGGACTTAACCCAACATCTCACGACACGAGCTGACGACAGCCATGCACCACCTGTATACCGACCACAAGGGGGGCACTATCTCTAATGCTTTCCGGTATATGTCAAGCCTTGGTAAGGTTCTTCGCGTTGCGTCGAATTAAGCCACATGCTCCGCCGCTTGTGCGGGCCCCCGTCAATTCCTTTGAGTTTTAGCCTTGCGGCCGTACTCCCCAGGCGGGGAACTTAATGCGTTAGCTGCGGCACCGACGACGTGGAATGTCGCCAACACCTAGTTCCCAACGTTTACGGCGTGGACTACCAGGGTATCTAATCCTGTTCGCTCCCCACGCTTTCGCTCCTCAGCGTCAGTAATGGCCCAGAGATCCGCCTTCGCCACCGGTGTTCCTCCTGATATCTGCGCATTTCACCGCTACACCAGGAATTCCGATCTCCCCTACCACACTCTAGCTAGCCCGTATCGAATGCAGACCCGAGGTTAAGCCTCGGGCTTTCACATCCGACGTGACAAGCCGCCTACGAGCTCTTTACGCCCAATAATTCCGGACAACGCTTGCGCCCTACGTATTACCGCGGCTGCTGGCACGTAGTTAGCCGGCGCTTCTTCTGCAGGTACCGTCACTTTCGCTTCTTCCCTGCTGAAAGAGGTTTACAACCCGAAGGCCGTCATCCCTCACGCGGCGTCGCTGCATCAGGCTTTCGCCCATTGTGCAATATTCCCCACTGCTGCCTCCCGTAGGAGTCTGGGCCGTGTCTCAGTCCCAGTGTGGCCGGTCGCCCTCTCAGGCCGGCTACCCGTCGTCGCCTTGGTGGGCCATTACCCCACCAACAAGCTGATAGGCCGCGGGCTCATCCTTCACCGCCGGAGCTTTCAACCCCCGCCCATGCAGGCAGGAGTATTATCCGGTATTAGACCCCGTTTCCAGGGCTTGTCCCAGAGTGAAGGGCAGATTGCCCACGTGTTACTCACCCGTTCGCCACTAATCCACCCCGAAGGGCTTCATCGTTCGACTTGCATGTGTTAAGCACGCCGCCAGCGTTCGTCCTGAGCCAGGATCAAACTCTCCATGAATGTTTACCCGTAATCGGGTGAAACACACACTTAGAGCGGGCCAGCCACAGTCGGAATAAGACCGGCTGACCACAACGTCCTCGCTGTGTTCATTGCCTGCAAGCACTCCACGAGGGAGCCCCACAGGACTTTTTCAAAGGAACCTCATCCACCGGAGTGGACGGGGTATCAACTTCTGGCGTTGATTTTTGGCACGCTGTTGAGTTCTCAAGGAACGGACGCTTCCTTCGTACTCACCCTCGCGGGTTTTCCTCCGGGCGCTTCCTTTGTTCTTCTTTGTTCTTGCGTTTCCGACTCTATCAGAACCGGTCCCGCTTGTTTTCCGCCTTCCAGTTCTTCGCTTTCGCGTTTCCCTTTCCGGCGATTCCGACTCTATCAGATCCTTTCGGGCCTGACTCCCAGTCAGCGGGATTTGCCGGGCGGGCCGTTGGGCCCTTGCGGCGAGTGAGACAGTAGCGGATTCCCCGCCCCCGATGCCAATCGGGGGCTGCGTCCTCGGACACGGATTCCTCATTCGCAAATACGCATGAAAACGAGACGCCAAAGTGCGTCATTCGTTCGAATGTGTAGTGCGGGATGGCCGTCCGGGGACCGACCGGGGTCGGCGCTCACTTCGGACAACTCGAAGAACCTTACGGACCTGCGACAGGTGTGTCAACCCTGGCGCGGGCCGGGCTCTCCCCGCTAGCCTCTGCCCCATGACTACGCATGCGCTCACGCTCAGCCTCTGCTGGTGGGCCGCCTGACGGCGGCCGACCTCCACCTGCGCGCGCATGCGCTCACGGCCGCCGCTTCGGCGGCCGTTTCTGTTTCTCCCCCCGGGAGTGGCTCGGTCGCCCCACGCGGTGCCACCGACCAGACGGCCACAAGGCCACTCATCCAGGGAGACGGACATGACGAGGATCTTCAGCGGGATCAAGCCGAGCGGGCACCTGACGCTGGGGAACTACCTGGGCGCCCTGCGGCAGTGGGTCGCGGCCGAGCAGGAGCCGCAGGACGCGCTGTTCTGCGTGGTGGACCTGCATGCGCTGACCGTCGATCACGATCCGGCCCGAGTGCGGCGGCTCAGCAGGCAGGCGGCCACGCTGTTCCTCGCCTCCGGGCTGGACCCCCTCAAGTGCACGCTGTTCCTGCAGAGCCACGTGGACGAACACACGCGGCTGGCCTACCTGCTGGAGTGCACCGCGACCGACGGCGAGCTGCGCCGGATGATCCAGTACAAGGAGAAGGCGGCGCGGGCCCAGGCGGCCGGGGACGGCGTGCGGCTGTCGTTGCTGACGTACCCGGTGCTGATGGCCGCCGACATCCTGGCGTACGAGGCTGCCGAGGTGCCGGTCGGTGAGGACCAGCGGCAGCACGTGGAGCTGGCCCGCGATCTCGCGGTCCGGTTCAACCACCGGTACGGGCACACCTTCACCGTCCCGCGGGTGGTGCTGCCCACCGTTGCCGCGCGGGTCATGGACCTGCAGGATCCGACGTCCAAGATGGGGAAGTCGCACGAGAACGGGGCGGGCATCGTCTATCTCCTCGACGAGCCGGCGGTGATCACCAAGAAGGTGATGCGGGCCGTGACCGACAGCGGGGACGGCGGGGTCGTCTACGACCGGGCCACGCGCCCCGGGGTGGCGAACCTGCTCGACATCCTGTCCGCCTGTACGGGCGGGGAGCCGGCCGCGCTGGCCGACGGGTACGCGGGGTACGGGGCGCTCAAGCGGGACGTCGCCGAGGCGGTGGTCGAGGTGCTGCGTCCGGTGCAGGAGCGGCACGCGGAGCTGGCGGCCGATCCCGGTGGGGTGGAGCGGGTGCTGCGGGCCGGGGCGGAGCGCGCGCGGGGGCTGGCCCGGCCGGTGGTGGACCGGGCGTACCGGAACATCGGGCTGCTGGAGCCCTGAAAGGCGTACTGCCGCGGCCCGCTCACGGGCGCGGACCGCGGCAGGCGTCAGCTGTTGCCGGAGGCGAGTTCGCGGCTGCGGTCGCGGGCCGCTTCGAGGGCTGCGATCAGGGCCGCCCGTACGCCGTGCTTCTCCAGCTCCACGATGGCGTTGATGGTCGTGCCGGCGGGGGAGGTGACGGCCTCGCGCAGCTTGACCGGGTGTTCGCCGCTGTCGCGGAGCATCACTGCGGCGCCGATGGCGGCCTGGACGATCAGATCGTGGGCCTGGGCGCGGGGCAGGCCGAGGAGGATGCCGGCGTCCGTCATGGCCTCGACCAGGAAGTAGAAGTAGGCGGGGCCGGAGCCGGAGAGGGCGGTCGCGGCGTCCTGCTGGGATTCGGGGACGCGCAGGGTCTTGCCGACGCCGCCGAAGATCTCCTCGGTGTGGGCGAGGTGTGCGGCGGTGGCGTGGCTGCCGGCCGAGATGACGGACATGGCCTCGTCCACGAGGGCGGGGGTGTTCGTCATGACGCGGACGACGGGGGTGCCGGGGGCGAGGCGTTCCTCGAAGAAGGCCGTGGGGACACCGGCGGCGCCGCTGATGACCAGGCGGTCGGCGGGGACGTGCGGGGCGAGCTCTTCCAGGAGCTTGCCCATGTCCTGCGGCTTGACGGTGAGGATGAGGGTGTCGGCCCGCTTCGCGGCCTCGGCGTTGCTGACGGCCTCGACGCCGTAGCGGTCGCGGAGTTCCGCGGCCCGTTCGGCGCGGCGGGCGGTGACGAGGAGCTTGCCGGCCGGCCAACCGCCGCGGATCATCCCGCTGAGCAGGGCCTCGCCGATCTTTCCGGTGCCGAGGACGGCGACTGTCTGGGTCATGTCTTCATCCTTGCATCCGGGCGGCGCCCGGGGCCCCGGTGTCCGCAGTGCGGTCGGCGGGCGGTCGGCGCGGGGCTACGGGGTGCGGCGGCGCAGGGTGGCCGCGCCGAGGGCGAGGACGAGCAGGGCGCAGGCCGCGACGATGACGGCGTCCCGGACGAAGGCGGCGGTCATGTCGGTGTGGCCGAGGACCTGGGTCATGCCGTCGACGGCGTAGGACATCGGCAGCACGTCGGAGAGGGCTTCGAGGACCGGCTGCATGGTGGCGCGGGGCGTCAGGAGGCCGCAGAGCAGGAGCTGGGGGAAGATCACCGCCGGCATGAACTGGACGGCCTGGAACTCGGAGGCGGCGAAGGCGGAGACGAACAGGCCGAGGGCGGTGCCGAGGAGGGCGTCGAGCAGCGCCACGAGCAGGAGCAGCCAGGGGGAGCCGAGGACGTCCAGGCCGAGGACCCACAGGGCGAGGCCGGTGGCGAGGAGGGACTGGACGACGGCGACGGCGCCGAAGGCGAGGGCGTAGCCGGCGATGAGGTCGCCCTTGCCGAGCGGCATGGCCAGGAGGCGCTCCAGGGTGCCGGAGGTGCGCTCCCGCAGGGTGGCGATGGAGGTCACCAGGAACATGGTGATGAGGGGGAAGATCCCGAGGAGGGACGCGCCGATGCTGTCGAAGGTGTGCGGGTTCCCGTCGTAGACGAAGCGGAGCAGCGTCAGCATCAGTACGGGGACCAGCAGCATCAGCGCGATCGAGCGCGGGTCGTGGCCGAGCTGGCGCAGGACGCGGCCGGCGGTGGCGGTGGTGCGGGATGCGTTCATCGGGTCTGCTCCCGGGCTCGGGCGTCGGCCTCGTCGACGAGGCGCAGGAAGGCTTCTTCGACGGTGGCGCAGTGGGTGCGGGTGCGGAGCGCGTCGGGGGTGTCCTGGGCGAGGATGCGGCCTTCGCGCATGAGGAGCAGGTCGTGGCAGCGCTCGGCCTCGTCCATGACGTGGGAGGAGACGAGGAGCGTGGTGCCGCGGGCGGCGGTGAGTTCGTGGAAGAGGTTCCACAGGTCGCGGCGCAGGACGGGGTCGAGGCCGACGGTGGGTTCGTCGAGGACGAGCAGTTCGGGGGCGCCGAGCAGGGCGACGGCGAGGGAGACGCGGCTGCGCTGGCCTCCGGAGAGGTTGCCGGCGAGGGCGGTGGCGTGGGTGGTGAGGTCGACGTCGGTGAGGGCGCGGGTGACGTCGGCGCGCCGGCGTTCGGCGGCGGCGCGGCCCGGGGTGAGGACGGCCGCGAAGTAGTCGAGGTTCTGCCGGACGGTGAGGTCGTCGTAGACGGAGGGCGCCTGGGTGACGTAGCCGATGCGGGAACGCAGCTCGGGGTGGCCGGAGGGGCGGCCGAGGACGTCGAGGGTGCCGGTGACGTGGGCCTGCGTGCCGACGACGGAGCGCATGAGGGTTGATTTGCCGCAGCCGGAGGGGCCGAGGAGGCCGGTGATGCGGCCGCGGGGGACGTCGAAGGCGAGGTCGTCGAGGACGGTGCGCGGGTGGCGGCCGGTGCCTCGGCGGACGGTGAGTGCGCGGGCGTGGACGGCGGGGGCCGCAGCCCCGTCGGTGCCGTCGGGCGATTTATTCATCACGTGATGAATAATGCTCCTGGCGGTGCCCGGGCGTCAACAGGCCGGGCGGGAGGAGGGGGACTGCCCCGTTACTTCTTGCGCTTGGGGCGGCGCGCGGACGGGTTGCCCGTACGGGTGCTGCGCCGGCGGGCGAACTCGGCGCGGGCCTGCTCGTACTCGGCGCGGTGCAGCTTCTCGCCCGGGGCCTCGGTCAGGCTGCGCAGGAAGTACGCGATGAGGGAGCCGATGAAACCGATCGCTTTGAGCCCCTTGAGGGCGGCCTCGTCCGAGGACGGCCGGGGGCGGCGGCCGAACGACTCCCACGTCTTGACGAAGGCGATGGCGCTGGCGATCGCGAACAGCACGACGACGGAGATGCTGAGGAACGGGCCGACGTCGCCGATCTCCAGCCCCTCGTAGGCGAAGCGCAGCAGGTACGCGGCGGCGAAGGCCGAGACCAGGGACCCGGCGGCGACCCCGGCGCGGCGCAGGGCGTAGCCGCCGTCGTGGTCGACCCAGGTGGTGCCGAAGAACCGCAGGGGCTCGGGGCGCGGGCCGGCTGCCGGGGCCGGCGCCGCGGGGGCCGGGTCGGCGGGGGTCTGGTCTCGCTGGTCGTCGCTCACACCGGCGATTATTCCAGCCCGGGACGCACCCGTCGGGGTGCGTCTCATCTGGCAGAACGGTGGGGCGGGCGGCAGCCGGTCAGCCGCAGCGGGTGGCCACGTACCCGTCGCTGCCCGTCTTCACGTACGCGTCCGACACGAACTCGCCGTTGCCGACGCAGTCCCAGATGCCGGTGGTGCCGTAGGGGCCGGAGACCGTGGTGCCGTCGCACTGGCAGTGGATGGAGACGTACGCGCCGAGCGGCAGGACCCGGGAGATCGAGTAGCCGGTACCCGGGCCGGTGCGGACGTTCACCTGGTATCCCGGAGCGACCGGGAACGTCGGGAATCCGGAGCCGGACAGGCTCTGGGCCTCGGCCTGGACCTGGCTCGAATCGTTCTCGACAGTCATGCGGAAAACTCCCCCCGTGGGCGTTGCCCGGCGCAACTCACGCAGGGCGGCAAGCCCTTGGATGGTCGCACGTGCCATCGACTAGGCTCCGGCGGGGGTGGTGAGTGGTGCATGGTCGGCGCACGGACGGCGCGGGCTTTCCCGAGTACGCCGGGCACTACCGGCTGGAATCCGTGCTCGGCTCCGGCGGTATGGGCGTCGTCCACCTGGCCGCTTCCAGCTCGGGGCTGAAACTCGCCGTCAAGGTGGTGCACGCGCAGCACGCGGTGGACCCGGAGTTCCGGGCGCGCTTCCGGCAGGAGGTCGCGGCCGCGCGCCGGGTGAGCGGGGCGTTCACCGCGCCGGTGGTGGACGCGGACCCCGACGCCGAACGGCCCTGGATGGCCACGCTGTTCATCGACGCGCCGACGCTCTCCGAGCGGGTACGGGAACGGGTTCTGGACCCCGGTGAGCTGACCCGGCTGGCCGCCGGCCTGGCGGAGGCGCTGCGGGACATCCACCGGGCCGGGGTGGTGCACCGGGACCTCAAACCCAGCAACGTGCTGATGGCGCCCGACGGGGTGCGGGTCATCGACTTCGGGATCTCGCGGCCCGCCGACAGCGACCTGCGGACCGAGACGGGCAAGCTGATCGGGACCCCTCCGTTCATGGCGCCGGAGCAGTTCCAGTCGCCGCGCGAGGTCGGGACGGCCGCCGACGTGTTCGCGCTGGGCGCGGTACTGGTGCACGCGGCGACCGGGCGCGGCCCGTTCGACTCCGACAGCCACTACCTCGTCGCGTACCAGGTGGTGCACGGCGAGCCCGATCTGACGGGGCTCCCGGAGCCGCTCGTCCCGCTGGTCGCCCGCTGCCTGGCGAAGGACCCGGCCCGGCGGCCGACCGCCGACGCGCTGATCGCCCAGATGCGGGCGCTGGCCTACCCCACCGGCGAGGACACGCAGGTGTTCACCCCGCAACCGCGGCGGCCCGCCCCGGCGGAAGTCGACACGCACCGGCGGGAGCGCATCGGCACCGGCGGCGAGGACGCGGCGAGCCCGGCGGCCGGCGGGGCGGCGGGGCGCCCGGTGCGCGGGCGGGTCCGCACGGCGTGGGCGGCGGGGCTGGTGGTGCTGCTCGCGGGCGGCGCCGTCGGCGGCTACCTCGGCTCCGCGACGGGCGACGACTCCCCCGGGCCGACGGCCTCCACGGCGGCGCAGGCGGGTGCGACGAAGCACTTCGCGCCCTGGTCGGTGCCCCTGGCGGGCCCCTCCGCCGGGAAGGGCAGCGGGGCCTGCTCCTGGGGGAGCGCGGCGCTGTACTGCTCGGGGCGGGGGCTGGCGGCCGCCCGGTTGGACCCCTCCAACGGCGCCCTCGGGTGGACGGTCCCGGCGCAGGCGGAGCCCGGGCCGGGGTCGGCGCGGGCTCCGCTGTACGCGGGCGGCCTCGTCCTCGCCGCCGGGGCGGGCAGCGGCGTACTCCAGGCCCTGGACCCGGCGACCGGAACCCGGCGCTGGCAGCGCGACCTGCCGGGCGGAGCCCAGGTGGTCGCGGAGGCCGGGCACGTCCTCGCGGCCGGCTCCGACGGGAGCGCGACCCTGCTGGACGCGGCGACCGGCACCCCGAAGTGGAGCAGGCGGATCGGCGGGACGGGCTCGGTGTGGTGGGGCGGCCCGGACGCCTCGGGCAGGGCCGCGCTGTACGTGGCGACGCGCCAGCCGGACGGCAGGCAGACCCAGGTGGCGGCGGTCGACCCGGGCGACGGGGCGGTGCGCTGGCAGATCCGTACGGCGGGGCTCCTCCAGCCGGTCGCCACCGTGCAGGGCAGCGCGTACCTGCTGGAGAACGACGCGCAGGGCAAGACGGACGCCGTCGTCCGCGTGGACCTGGCGACGCGGGCGGTGCGGCGGGTCCGCCTGGCGGTCCCCCTGTACGAGGCCCAGGCGACGGCGGGCCCCGACGGCGTCGTGTACCTCGTGGGCGCGGCGGGCGGACTGGCCGCGGTGGGCCCGGAGCGGGAACTGTGGCGGCTGGAGACGGGCCTGGCGGTCGCGTCCCGCCCGGCGGTCGCCGCCGGGCGGGTCTACCTGACGGCGCCCGACGGCCGGCTGCTCGCGGTCGAGGCCTCCGGCGGGCGGCTGCTGGGGCAGACCAAGCCGCGGATGGGCGGCGACCAGGGCGCCTTCGCCGCCTCCCTGAACGCGCCCGTCGTCGCCGACGGCACGGTGTACGCGTCCGCGCCCGACGGGTCCGTGTTCGCCGTGGACGCGGCGGACCCCGCCGGGTGGTGAGGACGCCGGCGGGGTCCGGAAGCGGAGCGGGGCCCGGCGGGCCGGGAGCTCAGCCCAGGCGGGACACGTCGCGGACCGCGCCCTTGTCGGCGCTGGTGGCCATCGCGGCGTAGGCGCGCAGCGCGGCGGACACCTTGCGCTCGCGGTCCTTCGGGGCGTAGACCCCGCCGAGGGCCTCGCGGCGGGCCGCCAGCTCCTCGTCGGAGACCAGCAGCTCGATCGAGCGGTTCGGGATGTCGATGCGGATCCGGTCACCGTCCTCGACCAGGGCGATGGTGCCGCCCGAGGCCGCCTCCGGGGAGGCGTGGCCGATGGACAGGCCGGAAGTGCCGCCCGAGAAGCGGCCGTCGGTGACCAGCGCGCAGACCTTTCCGAGGCCGCGGCCCTTGAGGAAGGAGGTGGGGTAGAGCATCTCCTGCATGCCGGGGCCGCCGCGCGGGCCCTCGTAGCGGATGACGACGACGTCGCCCGGCTCGATCTCCTTGCGCAGGATCTTGTCGACGGCCTCGTCCTGCGACTCGCAGACCACGGCCGGACCCTCGAAGGTCCAGATCGACTCGTCGACGCCGGCGGTCTTGACCACGCACCCGTCGGCGGCGAGGTTGCCGCGCAGGACGGCCAGGCCGCCGTCCTTGGAGTAGGCGTGCTGGACGGAGCGGATGCAGCCGCCCTCGGCGTCCAGATCGAGGCTGTCCCACCGCTCGGACTGGGAGAAGGCGGTCGCGGAGCGCTTGCAGCCGGGGGCGGCGTGCCACAGCTCCATGGCCTCCTCGGACGCCGTGCCGGAGCGGGCGTCCCACGTGGCGAGCCAGTCTTCGAGGTTCTCGGAGTGGACGGTGGTGACGTCCTTGTTGAGGAGGCCGCCGCGGTGCAGTTCGCCCAGGATGGCGGGGATGCCGCCGGCGCGGTGGACGTCCTCCATGTAGTACGTACCGCCGGGCGCCACGTTCGGCGCGACCTTGGCCAGGCACGGGACTCGGCGCGAGACCTCGTCGATGTCGGTGAGGTCGTAGTCCAGGCCGGCCTCCTGGGCGGCGGCGAGGAGGTGCAGGATCGTGTTCGTGGAGCCGCCCATGGCGATGTCGAGGGCCATGGCGTTCTCGAAGGCCTGGCGGGTGGCGATGTTGCGGGGCAGGACGGAGGCGTCGTCCTGCTCGTAGTAGCGCTTGGTGATCTCCACGACGGTCCGGCCGGCGTCCTCGTACAGGGCGCGGCGGGCGGTGTGCGTGGCGAGGACCGAGCCGTTGCCGGGGAGGGCCAGACCGATGGCCTCGGCGAGGCAGTTCATCGAGTTGGCGGTGAACATGCCCGAACACGAACCGCAGGTCGGACAGGCGTTCTCCTCGATGCGCAGGATGTCCTCGTCCGAGACGTTCTCGTTGGAGGCGTCGACCATGGCGTCGATCAGGTCGAGCTTGCGGACGGTGCCGTCGACCAGGGTGGCCTGCCCGGCCTCCATGGGGCCGCCGGAGACGAAGACGACCGGGATGTTGAGGCGCATCGCGGCCATCAGCATGCCGGGGGTGATCTTGTCGCAGTTGGAGATGCAGATCAGGGCGTCGGCGCAGTGCGCCTCCACCATGTACTCCACGGAGTCCGCGATCAGGTCGCGGGACGGCAGGGAGTAGAGCATGCCGGCGTGGCCCATCGCGATGCCGTCGTCCACGGCGATGGTGTTGAACTCGCGCGGGATGGCGCCCGCGGCGCGGATGGCGTCGGAGACGATCCGGCCGACCGGGGCGAGGTGGGTGTGGCCGGGGACGAACTCGGTGAACGAGTTGGCGACCGCGATGATCGGCTTCCCGATGTCCGCGCTCGCTACGCCCGAGGCGCGCATCAGCGCGCGTGCGCCTGCCATGTTGCGGCCGTGGGTGACGGTGCGGGACCTCAGCTCGGGCATCGGGTTCACTCCCCATGAGTACGGTGGCGTTCGCACGCCCCCGCGACTGTGGATATGGCTCGGTTACGAGGCTACGCTCCTGGCCCGCGATGCGGACAGGTTGTCCGCATCCCGATACGGGCAGCTCAGTCCTCGGTCAGATAACGCTGCAGCGTAGGGGCTACGAGGGCGATGATCGCCTCCGGTTCGGCGGACGCGAGGGGCTCGACCTGGACGACGTAGCGCAGGATCACGATGCCGATCATGTGGGAGGCGGCGAGCTCCGCGCGGAAAGTGGGGTCGGGCACGTTGAGCTCGGCGGCGACCCGCTCCAGGACCCGGCGCAGGATGAGCCGGCGCAGCACCTTCGCCGCCGCCTCGTGGGTGAGCGCCGACCGGATGACGGCGAGCAGCGGCACCCGGGTGGCGGGGTTCTCCCACACGCCGAGGAAGTAGCGGGCGAGGCGCTCGCCGATGCCGTCCGGGCCGCCTTCGAGGATCCGCGGGGCGACGAGGGCGGGCTCCAGGGTCAGTTCGATCGCGGCGGCGAAGAGGTCGTCCTTGCTGCCGAAGTAGTGGTGCACCAGGGCCGGGTCGACGCCGGCGGCCTTCGCGATGCCGCGTACGGAGGTCTTGTCGTAGCCGCGCGCCGCGAACTCGGCGCGGGCGGCGGCGCGGATGCGCTCCTGGGTGCCGGGGCCCTCGTCGGCCTCGTCCTGGCGGGGGCGGCCGGGGCCGCGGCGCCGGCGGGGCGGCGGCTCGGTCGTGGACGGCTCGTTCACGGGGGGCTCGGTCATGGGCGGCGGGCCGGCTTGGGCGCGGCCGTGGCTGCGGCGAGGTGCTCGCGGGTGAAGGCGAGGGCCTCGGCGAGGTCCGCCTCGCGCTCGGCGGAGGACATCGCGCGGCGGGTGTTGACCTCGATCACGACGTGCCCGTCGAAGGACGTACGGGCCAGCCCGGCCAGCAGCTCGGCGCAGGGCTGGGTGCCGCGGCCGGGGACGAGGTGCTCGTCCTTCGCGGAACCGTTCCCGTCGGCGAGGTGGACGTGCGCGAGGCGCTCGCCCATGCGGTCGACCATGGCCGCGGCGTCGGCCCGGGCGGTCGCGGTGTGCGAGAGGTCGATGGTGAAGTGCCGGTAGTCGTCCTTGGTGACGTCCCACTCCGGCGCGTACGCGAGCATCTCGCGGTCGCGGTAGCGCCAGGGGTACATGTTCTCGACGGCGAACCGGACGTCGGTCTCGTCGGCCATCCGCCAGATGCCGGTGACGAAGTCACGGGCGTACTGGCGCTGCCAGCGGAAAGGCGGATGCACGACGACGGTGGACGCCCCGAGCCGCTCGGCGGCGGCCTGGGCGCGGCGGAGCTTGGTCCACGGATCGGTGGACCACACCCGCTGGGTGATGAGCAGACAAGGGGCGTGCACGGCCAGGACCGGCACCTGATGGTGGTCGGACAGCCGCCGCAGCGCGTCGACGTCCTGGCTGACGGGATCCGTCCAGACCATCACCTCGACGCCGTCGTACCCGAGGCGTGCGGCGATCTCGAAGGCGGTCGCCGTCGTCTCCGGATATACGGAGGCGGTGGAGAGGGCGACTTTCACGTTCGGGATCCGGACTGGTTCTGCCACGGAGACAGGGTACGGTCCCCGCCCCGCCCCCCGCCGTGACACCCGCCACCCGCCACCGGCCGTCCCCGGCCCAGCCCCTGCGGCCGCCCCTGCGCCCTCCCTCCACCGCACCGGTACACGGCCGGTGGCCGGGCCTCCTCCCCACGGCGGCCCGCGGCCGGTCCAACGTGCCCTGCCCGGCCGGGCGGTGGCGGAGGGAAGGCGTGCAGGACCCGGCCGCGCCGTAGGGGTCGTACCGGGTGGGGCGCCGCGCGGGCCGGGGGCTGCGGATCGGTGCGGGTCAGGCCGGCAGGTGGTCCAGTCTGCGCAGGATCACGCCCTCGCGGAGGGCCCAGGGGCAGATTTCGAGGTCGTCCACGCCGAAGAGGTCCATCGCGCCCTCCGCCACCAGCGCACCCGCCAGCAGCTGGTGCGCACGGCCCTGCGAGACGCCCGGAAGGGCGGCTCGCTGGGCCGTGGTCATCGTGGCCAGGCGCGGGACCCACTCCTCCAGCGCCTTGCGCGTCAGGTCGCGCTGTACGTACAGCCCCTCCGCCGAGCGGGCCGCGCCCGCGATCCGGGCCAGCTGCTTGAACGTCTTCGACGTCGCCACCACGTGGTCCGGCGTCCCGAAGCGGCTGAACTCCCCGACCGACCGGGCGATCTGCGCACGCGCGTGGCGGCGCAGCGCCTTCACGTCGGCCGGCGCCGGAGGGTCCCCGGGGAGCCACGCCGAGGTGAGGCGGCCCGCGCCGAGCGGGAGGGACACGGCCGCGTCGGGTTCCTCGTCGATGCCGTACGCGATCTCCAGCGAGCCGCCGCCGATGTCCAGGACCAGCAGCTTGCCCGCCGACCAGCCGAACCACCGCCGCACCGCGAGGAACGTGAGGCGGGCCTCGTCGTCACCGCTGAGGATGGGCAGGTCGATGCCGGTCTCGGCCTTGACCCGGGCCAGCACCTCGTCCGCGTTCGTCGCCTCCCGCACCGCGCTCGTCGCGAAGGGCAGCAGGTCCTCGCAGCCCTTGTCCTCGGCGGCCTGCACCGCGTCGCCGATCACCGACACGAGCCGTCGTATGCCCTCCGGCGAGACCGAGCCCCGCTCGTCCAGCAGCTCCGCGAGCCGCAGCTCCACCTTGTGCGAGTGCGCGGACAGCGGGCGCGCACCGGGGTGCGCGTCCACCACCAGCAGATGAACCGTATTGGAACCCACATCGAGGACACCGAGTCTCATAACCGGAAACGCTACTGGGCTCGTCGCGTATGGGTGAGGTAAGGGGCGCTTAGGCTTGGGTTTGTGCCAAATACGAAGAAGGCCAACATGTCCAAGACCCCCAAGAAGAAACCGAAGGTCGTGGCCGACGAGAAGGGCATCGACTTCCCCCGGGCCTGGGTGGAGTTCCCCGACCCCGCCGACGACGAGCAGGTCTTCCGCTGTGACCTGACCTGGCTGACCTCCCGATGGACGTGCATCTTCGGCAGCGGCTGCCAGGGCATCCAGGCCGGCCGGGCGGCCGACGGCTGCTGCACGCTCGGCGCGCACTTCTCCGACGAGGACGACGAGAAGCGGGTCGCCGGGCACGTGGCCCGCCTGACGCCCGAGCTGTGGCAGTTCCACGACGTCGGCAGCGAGTCCGGCTGGACGCAGACGGACGACGACGGGGAGAAGCAGACCCGCCGCTGGGACGGCGCCTGCATCTTCCTGAACCGGCCCGGTTTCCCGGCCGGCGCGGGCTGTTCGCTGCACATCCTGGCGTTGCAGAACGGCCAGGAGCCGCTGGAGACCAAGCCCGACGTGTGCTGGCAGCTGCCGATCCGGCGTACGTACGACTGGATCGACCGGCCCGACGACACGCGGGTGCTCCAGGTGTCGATCGGGGAGTACGACCGGCGCGGCTGGGGGCCGGGCGGCCACGACCTGCACTGGTGGTGCACCTCGGCCACCTCCGCGCACGGCGCCGGGCAGCCGGTGTACGTGTCCTACCGGCCCGAGCTGACGGAGCTGATGGGCGAGGCGGCGTACGCGGAGCTGGTGAAGCTGTGCGAGGCGCGGCTGTCTTCGCTGCTGCCGATGGCCCCGCACCCGGCGGACCCGCCGGCGGCGGCCGGCCAGGCCTGACCGGCGGACCCGGACCGGGGCCTGAGCCTGCGCCGTGGGCCTGCGCTGTGGGCTGACCCGGCTAGGACGCCGAACCGGAGGGGCCCGGGCCGCCCGGGTCCGGCGCGGGGGAAACCGTTCCTTCGGGCTCCGTCGGCGTAGGCGTGGGGCTCGGCGGCGTCGGAGTCGGCGTGGGATCCGGGGTCGCCGGCGGCGTCGGCGTGGGGCTGGGCGGCGTCGGAGTCGGCGTCGGGTCCGGGTCCGGGTCCCGGTCCGGGGTCCCGGGTGGCGTCGCGGGCGGCGCGGGGCGGCCGTGGCCCCGGAGGGAGACCACCGCGCCGTCGGGGTCGATCCCGACCCTGGCCGACCAGGCCCCGACCGGCTGGGCCGCGGAGTCGACGGTGATCCACACGGTGACCGATCCTCCCGGCGCCAGGGTGCCCGCGCTCCGGCTCGCCCGCAGCCACGGCGCGTCCGACCACAGCCGCCAGTGCACCGGCGCGCCGCCGGAGGCGGTGAGGGTGAGCGCGGTGGTGCCGCCCCGGGTGGAGGCGCTCACGGCGATGTGGCCCGGGGCCCCGGGACCACCCGGTTGCGGCGTGCCGGAGGCACCGGGGCTGATCACCTCGACCGAGACGTCCGGGACGTCCGCGCCCGGCGCGAAGCCCGGCTCGCCGGTGGTGCGCGTGTTGCCGGCGTTCTGATAGGCGGCGAAGGGGCGCCCGTCGACGTGTGGGAGCGGAAGCTCCGATTCGCTGGCCGAGATACGGGCGGTGGTGCCCGCGGCGGGTTCGCCGGTACTGGGGGCGCCCCGGTACGCGGCCCACAGCGCGAGGACGGGAGCGGCGACCACGGTGGCGACGACGGTGGTGGTGACCGCCCGCGCCCGGAGCCGGTCGCGGCGCGCCGCGCGGTCCTTGGGGTCCATGGGGAAGCCGGTGCGGTCGAAGCGGGGGCCGGGCCCGCCCCGGCGGCGCCGGCCGGAGCGCAGCATCGCGGCGTGGACGGCGGGGCGCGGGGCGGGGACCAGGGGGAGCCCGGGGGTGTGGACGCCGCCGGAGCCGGGCCAGGGCGCCGCGGCGCCCACCCGTTCGGCGACCCGGCGGCAGCGGGGGCAGTCGTCGACGTGGCGCACCAGCTCGGCGCGCAGGGTGGTGGACAGCAGCACCTGGCCGTCGCCGGTGAGCCGGGACACGGCCGGACAGTTGCCGGTCTCGACCACGGCGAGGGCGGCGCGGGTGCGTTCCACCTCGCATGCGGCGCCGGTGAGCAGTTCCCGGGCGGTGGCTGCCTGGGTGCCGAGGACGGCGGCGAGTTCCGGTACGGCGAGGCGGTGGCGGACGGCGAGTTCGAGGGCCTCGCGCTGCTCGGGGGTGGTTCCGGCGGCTTCGGGCCAGGCGAGGCGGGCCAGCTCGGTACGGCGGTAGGCGCTCACGTCCAGCGCCCCCGGCGCATGCTTTTCGTCGGTGTGCTCCGGCGTGCGCCCGGCGGAATGCGCCCCCTGGCGGGTGCGCCGTTGTTCGCCCAGCCGGGTGAGGCAGCCCCAGCGGGCCAGTGCGTAGAGCCAGGCCCGCCGGTCCCCTTCGTCGGGGCACCGGCCGGGATGCCGTTCGGCGACGGCGAGGACCTCACCGAGCACGTCGGTGGCGGTGTCGTGGTCACACAGCACCGACAGGCAGTAAGTGAACAGTCCGTCGAGGTAGGGCTCGTGCCGGAAGGGGGGAGGCTGCTCGTCCGCGGGGCCCAGCTCGGGTCCGCGGGAGGGCGTGCGCCCCTGCGCCCGGTGTGCGCCGGTGCGCGCCGGGGGGTGTGGTTGGCTGCTGCTGTTCACTCGGCGACCGTAGGCGGCGCGCCCGTGACGGTCCGGAAGCCTTCAGCGGTTTTAGCCCTTACGGGTGAACAGATCGAGCCCGTGCTGACAGCGCCCCTGACGCGGCAGCCGGGGGCGGTAGTGGGGGCGGTACCGGGGGCAGTGCCGGAAGGGGTGCCGCAAGCCGTCCCGGCGGCGGTGTCGGTGCCGGCGGCTACGGTGGTGCGCATGGCTGCCCGTACATCTCGTTCATCCGCCAAGGACCGGCCGTCCTACCGCTGCTCCGAGTGCGGCTGGACGACCGCGAAATGGCTCGGCCGGTGCCCCGAGTGCCAGGCGTGGGGGACCGTCGAGGAGATGGGTGCGCCCGCCGTGCGGACCACCGCGGCCGGCCGGGTCTCGGCCCCCGCCGTCCCGATCGCCCAGGTCGACGGCCGTACGGCGACGGCCCGCAGCACCGGCGTGGACGAGCTGGACCGGGTCCTCGGCGGCGGCCTCGTGCCGGGGGCCGTCGTGCTGCTGGCGGGCGAGCCGGGCGTCGGCAAGTCGACGCTGCTGCTGGACGTCGCCGCGAAGGCGGCCACCGACGACCACCGCACCCTGTACGTGACGGGCGAGGAGTCCGCGAGCCAGGTCCGGCTGCGGGCCGACCGGATCAACGCGCTGAACGACCACCTCTACCTCGCGGCGGAGACGGACCTCTCCGCCGTCCTCGGACACCTGGACGCGGTCAAGCCCTCGCTGCTGATCCTGGACTCCGTACAGACCATCGCCTCCCCCGAGATCGACGGCGCGCCCGGCGGCATGGCACAGGTGCGCGAGGTGGCCGGGGCACTGATCCGGGCCTCCAAGGAGCGCGGGATGTCGACCCTGCTCGTCGGCCACGTCACCAAGGACGGCGCGATCGCCGGCCCCCGGCTGCTGGAACACCTCGTGGACGTGGTGCTCAGCTTCGAGGGCGACCGGCACGCGCGGCTGCGGCTGGTGCGCGGTGTGAAGAACCGTTACGGGGCCACCGACGAGGTCGGCTGCTTCGAGCTGCACGACGAGGGCATCATCGGTCTCGCCGACCCGAGCGGGCTGTTCCTCACGCGCCGCGCGGAGGCCGTGCCGGGCACCTGCCTGACGGTGACGCTGGAGGGCAAGCGGCCGCTGGTCGCCGAGGTGCAGGCGCTGACGGTGGACTCGCAGATCCCCTCGCCGCGCCGGACCACCTCGGGGCTGGAGACCTCGCGCGTCTCGATGATGCTGGCGGTGCTGGAGCAACGCGGCCGGATCACGGCCCTGGGCAAGCGGGACATCTACAGCGCCACGGTGGGCGGGGTGAAGCTCACGGAGCCGGCCGCGGACCTGGCGATCGCGCTGGCGCTGGCCTCGGCGGCGAGCGACGTCCCGCTGCCGAAGAACCTCGTGGCGATCGGGGAGGTCGGGCTGGCGGGCGAGGTGCGGCGGGTGACCGGCGTCCAGCGACGGCTCGCGGAAGCCCACCGGCTCGGGTTCACGCACGCGCTGGTCCCGGCAGATCCGGGGAAGGTGCCGGCGGGCATGAAGGTGATCGAGGTGGCGGACATGGGCGACGCGCTACGGGTCTTGCCGCGCGGCCGGGCCCGCACGCCTGCCCGGGAGCGGGCGGGCGAGTAGCCCGGCCGTCACCGCCGGCCGTCACCGCCGGCCGGGCCGAAGGCCGGCCGGAGGGCGGTGGCCGGGCGGTGGCCGGGCGGCCGGAACTCGTCCCGCGGTGGGGGTGCGGGACCGATACGGGACAAGGCACGGCCAAGGCGCAGAGCGCGCCGGTAGACTTTGTGCTGGTCCGCCCGGCCGTACGCAGGCGGCGCAACCCGCGACCGGAGGAGTGCAGTGGCAGCCAAGGACGGTGCAGCAGCATCCGGGAAGTCGGGCGCGAGCTCCAGGCAGGAAGCCATGATGCGGGCCTCGCTGAGCGCGGTCGCACCTGGTCAGCCCCTGCGCGACGGTCTCGAACGGATCGTCCGCGGCAACACCGGCGGCCTGATCGTCCTCGGGATGGACAAGTCCGTCGAGGCGATGTGCACGGGCGGTTTCGTGCTGGACGTGGAGTTCACCGCGACCCGGCTGCGCGAGCTGTGCAAGCTCGACGGCGCCCTCATCCTCGACAAGGACCTCACCAAGATCCTCCGGGCGGGCGTGCAGCTGGTCCCGGACGCGTCGATCCCGACGGAGGAGACCGGCACCCGGCACCGCACGGCGGACCGGGTCTCGAAGCAGTGCGGGTTCCCCGTCGTGTCCGTGTCGCAGTCGATGCGGCTGATCGCGCTCTACGTGGACGGGGAGCGGCGGGTCCTGGAGGAGTCCGGGGCGATCCTGTCCCGCGCGAACCAGGCGCTGGCCACGCTGGAGCGGTACAAGCTGCGCCTGGACGAGGTCGCGGGAACGCTGTCGGCGCTGGAGATCGAGGACCTGGTCACGGTGCGCGACGTGACGGCGGTCGCGCAGCGGCTGGAAATGGTTCGCCGTATTGCCACGGAAATCGCCGAATACGTGGTGGAACTCGGCACCGACGGACGCCTCCTGTCGCTCCAGCTGGACGAGCTGACGGTCGGGATCGAGCAGGAACGGGAGCTGGTGATCCGGGACTACGTTCCGGAGCCGACGGCGAAGCGTTCCCGCACGGTGGAGGAGGCGCTGCCGGCGCTGGACGCGCTGACGCACCCGGAGCTGCTGGAGCTGGGGATCGTCGCGAGGGCCCTCGGGTACACGGGCTCGCCTGAGACGCTGGATTCGGCGGTCTCGCCGCGCGGGTACCGGCTCCTGGCCAAGGTGCCCCGGCTGCCGGGGGCGATCATCGAGCGGCTGGTCGAGCACTTCGGGGGCCTGCAGAAGCTGCTGGCCGCGAGCGTGGACGACCTCCAGACCGTGGACGGCGTGGGCGAGGCCCGCGCGCGCAGCGTCCGCGAGGGCCTGTCCCGCCTGGCCGAGTCCTCGATCCTCGAACGCTACGTGTGAGCGGCGCGCCCGCCCCGCTCAGTCCTGCTTGAGGACGAACGAGGTGCGGGCGACCGGCAGGCCGGGGGCCTTGACCTCGACCACGTAGGTGTCCGGGGCCGCCGACCCCGCCGGAGGCGTCTGGCACTGGTCGGGCGCGCTGGGCTTGCGGTCCCACTCCAGCGACTGCTTCGCCTCGCCCTGCGCGGGCAGCCGGAAGAAGGCGTTGCCCGCACCGGCCGGGCAGTCGGCACCCGACCACACCGGCTTGTTGCCACTGGCCTGAGTGATCGTCATGACGGCCTGCTTCGGGCCGAGTCCGATCTTGCAGGTGGTTCCCGACACGTTGCGGACGATCAGTTCGAGCCGGGGCTTCTCGTTCGCCTCGTACTCGTTCTTGACGCTCTTGACCTCCCACTGCACCACGCCCGGCGCACAGGCGGGGAGCGCGGCGTCGGCGGGGACCGGGGCCGCGGCGCCGGAGCTCCCGTTGCCGCCCCCGTCGCTCGAACCGCCGCCGCCCGTCTCGCCGTTCTTGCCGGCGCCCGCACCGGAACCCGTCCCGGCTCCGGAACCGGAACCGGAGCCGGAACCGCCTCGGCCGCCCGGCGCCTGACTGATCGCCGGGCCGGAGCCGGAGGGACCGGGGGTGATCGAGGTGACGGGACGCGGGCCCCCCTTGCCCTCGCCGTTCGTACTCGGCTTCCCGCCACCGGAACTGACGGTCCATACGGCGAGGAGCGCGAGGAGCGCGGCGACAGACGCCAGCACAGCCCTCCGTCGCCAGTAAATGGAGGAGGGGAGCGGCCCGACCGGATTGCGCAGTGATCCCACGGACGGAACTTTACGAGAACCGGCGCCGCGATCAGCGCCCCACATGCCGTGCATCCGGCGTGTTTTGCCGATGATCATCCCGCTGGCCCCGTCCGGCCGAAAAGATCAGGCCATACGGGGTGCCCCCGGCGTACGGGCGGCGGGCACCGTCCGTGACCGTGCGCGGCCCGGACCACGGCGGTGGGGTCCGGTTCGCGCCCGCGCCACACCCGCGGGCCCCGCGCCGGGCCCGGCGCGAGGGGGACGAAACGTGCCAGGATGCGTGTGCCATGACTGCATCCACCTTCCCCTCCCCCGACGTCTCCCACGCGCTGCACTCCCCCGTCATCGCGTGGTTCGACGAGCACGCCCGCGACCTGCCCTGGCGCCGCCCCGAGGCCGGCCCCTGGGGGGTCATGGTCAGCGAGTTCATGCTCCAGCAGACCCCGGTCAGCCGGGTCCTGCCGGTGTACGAGCAGTGGCTCGCCCGGTGGCCCCGGCCCGCCGACCTGGCCGCCGAGGCCCCCGGCGAGGCCGTACGGGCCTGGGGCCGGCTCGGTTACCCGCGCCGGGCCCTGCGCCTGCACGGCGCCGCCGTCGCGATAACGGAACGGCACGGGGGCGACGTGCCGCGGGACCACACACAGCTGCTGGCGCTGCCCGGGATCGGCGAGTACACGGCGGCGGCGGTGGCCTCCTTCGCGTACGGCCAGCGGCACGCGGTGCTGGACACCAACGTCCGCCGGGTCATCGCCCGCACCACGACCGGGGTCGAATTCCCGCCGAACGCCACCACCGCCGCCGAACGGCGCCTGGCCCGGGCCCTGCTGCCCGCCGAGGAGGCGACCGCGGCGCGCTGGGCGGCAGCCTCGATGGAGCTCGGCGCGCTGGTGTGCACGGCCAAGTCCCCGGACTGCGAGCGCTGTCCGGTGGCGGGGCAGTGCGCGTGGCGGCTCGCCGGGAAGCCGCCGCACGACGGGCCGCCGCGGCGGGCGCAGACGTACGCCGGGACCGACCGGCAGGTGCGCGGCCGGCTCCTCGCGGTGCTCCGGGAGGCGGTGGGCCCGGTTCCGCAGTCCGTGCTCGACACGGTCTGGGACGAACCGGTGCAGCGGGCGCGGGCGCTGGACGGGCTGGTCTCCGACGGGCTGGTGGAGCCCCTCGCGCAGGGCATGTACCGACTGCCGCGCAGCTGACGCCCACGGGCCGCCGCGGAGCCGGCGCGGGGCCCGCCGCCGAGCCGGCGCCAAGACGCGCCGCGGACTCCCGGAAGGCGGCGCGCGCCCCCGCAAGGAGCCGCCGGAAGTGGAGTCGGCGGCTCCGCTCACGCCCGGGAAACCGCAGCTCACCGGCGTTGTTACACAACCTACGGGTGTCCGTGCGCCCACCGAAGGCTTACCCGCACAGTGCCGTGACAACGCCTCCGTACCGTCGGACCCGTAACACGGTGGATGCACGTTGGGCGGAACGGAGGCGGTCTGAGATGGCGCACGGCGAGGTACTCGGATTCGAGGAGTACGTACGCACCCGGCAGGACGCGCTGCTGCGCAGTGCCCGGCGCCTCGTCCCGGACCCCACGGACGCCCAGGACCTCCTGCAGACCGCGCTCGTGCGCACGTACGGCCGCTGGGACGGCATCGCCGACAAGGCGCTGGCCGACGCCTACCTGCGCCGCGTCATGATCAACACGCGTACCGAGTGGTGGCGTGCCCGCAAGCTCGACGAGGTCCCCACCGAGCAGCTCCCGGACGCCTCCGTCGAGGACGGCTCCGACCAGCGCGCCGACCGCGCCCTGCTGATGGACATCCTCAAGGTCCTCGCCCCCAAGCAGCGCAGTGTGGTCGTACTGCGACACTGGGAGCAGATGAGCACCGAGGAGACGGCGGCGGCGCTCGGCATGTCGACGGGAACCGTGAAGAGCACCCTGCACCGCGCACTGGCCCGCCTCCGGCAGGAGCTGGAGAGCCGGGACCTCGACATGCGCGCGCTGGAGCGCGGCGACCACACGGTGCGGTACGAGGGGCGGGAGCGGTGCGCGGCCTGAACGGCCATGGCAAGGACGCCGGCGGCAGGAAGCCGCTGGTGCTGATGTCGGCGGGGACGGTCGTCCTCGTCGGCACCGGGCTGCTCGCGGTCGGTTGCTCGACCGGCGGCACGGGGCTGCGCGACGGCGGCCCGGCCCGTACCGAGACGGTGGCCCGGACCGGCGCGCCGGTCGGCTCGGCCGCGTCCCCGAACGCCGCGTCCTCCGCGGTGCCCCCGGACCGCCCGGCCGGGAAGGTCGACCCGGTCGCGCTGCTCAAGGCGGACCCCAAGGTGAGCGCCGAGGTCAAACGGGACCTCAAGCCCTGCACGGGCAAGGAGTACCCCGTCGACGTCAGCTACGGGAAGGTCACCGCGGGCCCGGTCGTCGACATCGTCGTCAACGTGCTGTCGTGCGCCGACGCGCTGGGGCGCGGCACGTACGTGTACCGCGCCGAGGGCGCGACGTACGCGAACGTCTTCGCGGACGAGCAGCCTCCCGTCTACGCGGAGATCGACCGCGGCGACCTCGTGGTCACCAAGCCGGTGTACGGGAAGAGCGACGCGCTCTCGTACCCGTCCGGCGAGGACGTGATCACGTACCGGTGGAACGGCGAGAAGTTCACCGAGCAGGACCGGGTCCACACGGACTACAGCAACGTCGACGGCGGTTCCCAGCCCGCCCCGGCCGTCACACCCAAGAACTGAAGCGAGGCACCGCATGGCCGAGACCCATGTGCTGTTCGTGGAGGACGACGACGTCATCCGCGAGGCCACGACCCTGGCGCTGGAACGCGACGGCTTCGTGGTCACCGCCATGCCCGACGGCCTGGCCGGCCTGGAGTCGTTCCGCGCGAACCGGCCCGACATCGCGCTCCTCGACGTGATGGTGCCCGGCATGGACGGCGTGAGCCTGTGCCGCCGCATCCGCGACGAGTCCACCGTCCCCGTGATCATGCTGTCCGCGCGGGCCGACTCCATCGACGTCGTCCTGGGGCTGGAGGCGGGCGCCGACGACTACGTCACCAAGCCGTTCGACGGCTCCGTCCTCGTCGCCCGCATCCGCGCCGTGCTGCGCCGCTTCGGACACGCGAACGGCGTGCACGGCGGGGGCCCGGCGGCCGGGGAGGAGGACTCCGGCGAGCGCGGGGTGCTGAACTTCGGCGACCTGGAGGTCGACACCGAGGGCATGGAGGTGCGCAAGGCGGGCGCCCCCGTGGCCCTGACCCCCACCGAGATGCGGCTGCTGCTGGAGTTCTCCTCCGCGCCCGGCACCGTCCTCTCCCGCGACCGGCTGCTGGAGCGGGTCTGGGACTACGACTGGGGCGGCGACACCCGCGTCGTGGACGTCCACGTCCAGCGGCTGCGCACCAAGATCGGACAGGACCGGATCGAAACGGTCCGGGGCTTCGGATACAAGCTCAAGCCATGAAACGGTCCGTGCTGTGAAGCGGTTCACCCTGCGCACCGGGATCCGCTGGAAGATCGCCCTCGCCGTCGCCGCGGTCGGTGCGCTGATCGCCGTCGCGCTGAGCCTCGTGGTGCACAGCGCTGCGCGCGTGTCGATGCTGGAGAGCGCCCGCGAGGTGCAGCTGGACCGCGTGCAGTTCATCTCCCGCAACGCCGAGGCCGGGCGCAAGCCCCCCATGGGCGCCAAGCTCAACGACCCCGACCTGCCCGCCGAGCTGCGCGAGAAGGCGCGCAGCGGGCGGCGCGGGACCTACGTCCAGGAGAACCCCCGGGGGCTCCCGGAGGTGTGGGCGGCCGTACCGCTCGGCAACGGGCAGGTGGTGTCGCTGCACACGCAGTTCCGTGAGAGCGCCAACATGGTGCGCGACCTGGACCGGGCACTGGTCGTCGGCTCGCTGTCCGTGGTGCTCGCCGGCTCGGCGCTGGGCGTGCTCATCGGCGGGCAGATCTCGCGCCGGCTGCGCAAGGCCGCGGCCGCCGCGCAGCGGGTGGCGCACGGCGATCCCGACGTACGGGTACGGGACGCGGTGGGCGGCGTCGTACGGGACGAGACGGACGACCTGGCGCGGGCCGTGGACGCCATGGCGGACACCCTCCAGCAGCGGGTGGAGGCCGAGCGGCGGGTGACCGCCGACATCGCCCACGAGCTGCGCACCCCGGTGACGGGCCTGCTCACCGCGGCGGAACTGCTGCCCCCGGGCCGGCCGACCGAGCTCGTGCGGGACCGGGCGCAGGCGATGCGGGCGCTCGTCGAGGACGTGCTGGAGGTGGCCCGGCTGGACAGTGCCTCGGAGCGGGCCGAACTCCAGGACGTGGCGCTGGGCGAGTTCGTGACGCGGCGGGTGAAGGCGCTGATGCCGCAGGCGTCGGTACGGGTCGTCGCGGACGAGATCGTCAGCACCGACCCGCGCCGCCTGGAGCGGATCCTGGGCAACCTGCTGGCCAACGCCGGGCGGTACGGGCAGCCGCCGGTGCAGGTGGACATCGAGGGCCGGGTGGTACGCGTACGGGACCACGGGCCGGGCTTCCCGGAGGCGCTGCTGCGCGAGGGGCCGAGCCGTTTCCGTACGGGGTCCACGGACCGGGCCGGGGTCGGGCACGGGCTGGGGCTGACCATCGCGGAGGGGCAGGCGCGCGTCCTGGGCGCCCGGCTGACGTTCCGCAACGTTGCGGCGCGGGGCCTCGCGGAGGGCGGGGGCGCGGCCGCCGGGGCGGTGGCGGTGCTGTGGCTGCCCGAGCACGCGCCGACGGCGACCGGCAGTTTTCCGATCATCAAGCCGTCGGTGTAGCGGGCACCCGGGGGCTTGATCCCGATCGGTTCCCGATCGGGACCTACGGGCGTTCGCTCCGTACCGCTCATGTCTTAGCATCCGTGGAATGACCGACGGTACGAATCCCCCCAGCAGCCCGCAGCCCGAGCAGCCCGCCCCGGGGAGCGGCGGCTACGGGTTCCCGCCGGGAACTCCGGCCTCCGGTGGCTACGGCTTCCCGCCCGGCGCTCCCGCCGGGCAGCAAGCACCGGGCGGCTTCGGTCCCCCGCCGCAGACGGGCGGGTACGGCTATCCGCAGCAGCCGCAGCCCGGCCCCTACCAACAGGGCCCCTACCCGCAGGCCCAGCAGCCCGCGCAGGCGCAGCCCGCGCAGCAGCCCTTCCCGCTCCCGGCCCAGACGCCGCAGCCCGACTGGGACGCGCTCGCGGACCGCTCGGCGGCGGCGCGGCGCAAGAAGCGGCTCTGGCTGATCGTGGGCGGGGTGAGCGTGCTGGCGCTGCTCGCCGCCGGAGGAACGTTCCTGCTGCTGGGCGACGGCAAGGGCGACGAGGGCAAGGGCGGCGACGACACGCCCTCGGCGTCCGCCACCCCCTCGCAGAACCAGCCGCCCACCGACCTCACCCCGACCGTGCCGGGCGACCCGACGACCATCCGGGACCTGAGCGGCAAGTCCAACCTCAAGATGGGTCCCGACGCCGGGGTCTTCCCGATCGACAAGCGCTACGAGGTCCGGCTCAAGAACAACGCGAACTCGTTCGCCGAGTCCCAGCAGCGCGTCGTCGACACGTCCAAGAGCTTCACCGTCGTCGCCCGCGTGTGGAACCGGGTGCCCAAGGGACGCCAGATCGCCATCAGCCAGGGCAACGAGAAGTCGTTCTCCTTCGAGCTCGGCCTGGACGAGGTGAACGGCAAGCCGGTCTGGATCTTCCGCGTGCAGACCGGCGACCAGGGCGCCGAGACCACCACCACGACGGTCTCCGGCGTGAGCTCGAAGATGGAGAGGACGTTCTCGGAGCTGACGGCGACCTACGACGCACCGAGCAAGAAGATCACGCTGTACGTGAACGGCAAGAAGGCGCAGGAGGCGCCGGTGCCCTCCGGCATCTTCCCGGCCCCCGGCCCGCTGGAGATCGGCCGCTCCCGCCACCAGGACAACTGGACCGCCCCCTGGAACGGCGCCATGGACAGCCTGCGCATCTACGACGTGGCCCTGCCGCAGTACCGCATCGACGCCCTCAAGGCGGGCAAGCTCGACCCGGTGGCCCGCCCCACGGCTGCCTGGCTCCTGTACTGAGCCCCCGCGCCGGGGCGTGGGGGCTCAGTACCCCCTGCCCCGGCAGCACGGGACTCAGACGGTGATGCCGACCTTGCGGAGGAAGGCGACCGGGTTCACGGCCGAGCCGTAGTTCGGGGTCGTGCGGATCTCGAAGTGCAGGTGCGGGCCCGTGGAGTTCCCGGTGTTGCCGGACAGGCCGATCCGCGCGCCCATCGCGACCTTCTGGCCGATCTTGACCTGGATCCGCGAGAGGTGCGCGTACTGGGAGTACGTGTTGTTCGCGTGCCGGATCACGATGGCGTTGCCGTACGCCGGGCCGTCGCCGCCGCCGTTCGGGCCTGCCTTGACGACCACGCCCGCGCTCGCCGCGTGCACCGGGGTGCCGATCGGGCAGGCGAAGTCCTGGCCGGAGTGCTTGTGCGCCCACAGGCCGCCGGCCTGGGCGAAGGTCGCGGAGAGCGTGTAACGGGCCACCGGCTTGTTCCAGGTGACCGCCCGCTTCACTGCAACCGGCTTGGCGGCCGCCGGCTTCGCGGCGGTGGTCGCGGCCTGGGCCTGGGCCTTCGCCTGGGCGGCCACCAGCTGGGCGGTACCGGTGAGGGCGCTGTTGGCCTCGTCGGCGAAGGCGGCGGACGTCCCGGCACCGAGAGCCAGGGCCGCACCGAGACCGGTGGCGACGAGGGCAAGACGGGTACGACGGGTGCTGACGCGCTTCGCGGACATGCGGG